>CAZCXP010000001.1:0-33686 GCA_964502665.1 uncultured Dehalococcoidia bacterium
CATCGAGACCGGCGCCATTCTGTTTGTCGGGCGCGTAGTGAACCCGAGTGCATAGTCCGCCCATGCCTCCCCAGGGGCTGAATGGCCGGGAATGGATGCCTCAGAGACTGGGCGCGTATCTGACAGTCATTAAGGACCTAGCGGTCAATCTCGGCAACTACTGGCAGATGGTCAGAGGCGTTGCTCATGGGCACGCAAATGTCCGTTACCGTCAGGTCTGGCGACACCCATATGTAATCGATACGCTGGTTGGGATTCACTGAGGGCCAAGTGTACACCGGGGGCGGCTCTATTCTCGCCACCGCATCCACAAGGCCGGCCTGACGCAATAGCTCAATCTCAGGCGCATGCGGGTCAGCGTTCAGGTCTCCCGCTAACACCGTACGGCCGTCGCCACCCCAGAAGTTGACAATCGCCCGTGATTGAAGCAGGCGAATACCTGTGTCCCCCTCGACGTGATGGAAGTGGGTAGCGATAACTTGTAGGCGATCGCCGTTGCCCAAGTCCACAAGCGCCACAGTGAAGCCCCGCAATACTGGCAAATCGCGCGGCGGGAGGTCATAGTGAGCGTACTCCACGATAGGGTAGCGGCTGAGGATCGCATTGCCCCAGAAAGGATCCGCTGTAGGTCCAAAAACATATGGCATATCCAGCCGCTGTGACAGCCACGACACCATATCGAGTCGGCCATTGATTACCCAGCCCCGGGATACTTCTTGTAGCGCGACGATGTCAGGATCGCACTCTTCAATAGTCAAGGCGATAGCTTCCATGTCCAGACGTCCCTCCGTGTTGAAACCATTGTGCACATTATAGGTGACGACACGTACCGGGAAGCCTTCACCGGAGACCGCCGTCGGTGCCCGCCAGGTGATTACCCCCGCCAGGGGCACCACTAAGAGTGGCAGTATTACCACTACTACCAGCCATGCTCTCGGGCCGATGCTTGGCACTTCGGCGCGGCCGATTGAGCAACGCAAGGCGCAGACTGCCATCACAAAGCCAGCGACGGGCTCTAAGGTGGTGTTGCTGTAGGGAAGACTAAAATAGTAGCCAAGATAGTATGCCATCAGGAACACAAGCAACAGGACCATGCCCACGGCACTGGCTATGGCAACGCCGACGAAGCCTGTCTTCGGGATACTGCTTCTGGCACCAGGGAAGGCCAGTGTTATCAGCAGTGAGGAGAAAAGCTGCCCCAGGAGGAGAAGCATAGCGGTCAGCACCGCCCCTTCAGGGTACGATATTGCCAGGGTGGCAACCAGGCCAACGCCTGAGACAAGAGCTAGAGGCCACAGGTTCCTGGATGGTCTGCTCAGCAGCCACACCGCAGCTACCAGCCCCGCAAGATCGGCGAGCAGCGTCCAGCCGAAAGCCGTTGGCAGCGGCCATTCAGTTAGTGCCGCCAGACGCGCCACATTCTGGAGAACTACCACCTGCAGGAACAGAAAGGGCCCTATGGCCACCAGGCCAACGGCGTTCACGAAGCGGTTCCTGTTAGCCTGGCCGCCTTCACGGGCAACATCCACGTTCCTCGCAGATATGAACCCTGCCAGCAGTATCCATTGAGCCAGTACCAGCAGCAGCGTCAGCAGCAGGGGCAGTAGGCCCGACTGCCAGCTTATGTCATAACTGTGGAAGGCACCATGCAGGGTAGTATCCAGAATCAGCCCCAGGAGCAACCCCAGAACGAAACGCCTGATGACTGCGCCGCCAGAGGCCCTTCGGTTCAGCAGATAGGCGGGCACGAAAAGGAAGAGGAGAACCATACCCCCCATTGCGAGGCTCAAACCCACCATAGGCTCGGCAGCCCAGACCTGCATGAGCAAGCGCAGCAGCCCCAGTCCGCCGGCAGCAGCGATTATCAGACAACGGCTGCCCAAGAATCGTTGAAGTCCCACCGCAAAGAAGGAGGTGAGAAACAAGAGAACAGCAATTGCCCCGACCAGTTTCTCGTCCCACCCACTCGCATCAACCAGTCCCCACACCAGGCCAGGTAGGACCACTCTTAGCGCCTGGACCCCAAAAAGAACGGTTAGCGCCGGGAGGCCCAGCTCCGTCAGCAGACGCTGAGCAGCCAGCGATTCGACAAGCGCGGAGACTCTGTTGTACATCTGTGATCATGCGGAACCATAACAGAATGCACCCGAGGGGTCAACGTCGCGAAAGGGAGTGTTTTGAGAGCGCTCGCCATCCCTACGCGCTTACCTGGCTTGCCTTCGTCAGCAGAAAGTCTGAATCAGCGACCCCGATGGGGATCGGGGCATCCGATATCTAGGCTATTGGTGGGAGTGGGCACCTCCGGGCTCCAGAGACGCTGCCCCAGGGGCTAGCCAAGGTTCATTGCCCTGAAGAACTGAGCAAACTTGTCCTTCACCTCGTCCGTTGTGGTGTACCTCTTGTCAAAGAGGTCCAGCCCCAGGTCCAAGAAGGGGACTCCAAGGTCTCGGCATACCTCCCTCATAATACCTATGCTTGCGGCCCCATCCTTGTGGCCCATATGTGCCGGCCAGACGACACAATCTATCTTGTACTCTTTCACTACCCGCACTATATCCTTGGTGAGGTTATCTGCGGTACCACACACTTGCCTGACCATGGGAACGTCACACAAATTCCTCTTGGCCAGGCCTTGGAACATGCTTTCCTCGCTCGAGGTGTCAATCAGCGTGTAGGGGGCATAACCCGTCATGTCCATCACGATACACGCTCCCCACTCCTCTCTTAGCCACTCGGTCAACTCAGGGAACCACACCGCGCGAACGTCAAACCAGAACAATCTTATCCTCTCATTGGGCACGCTCCCCTTCCCCTCGCTGACCCGCTTCTCCGTTATATCGACGAGCCTCTGGAACCATTCAGTGCCCCTGGGTTCGCCAACCATGAAGTTTTGAGCCACATTCCACGCCTGCGCTCCCTTGGCAGCGCTATGGGGACAGGGCACGGCTCGCCTCAGCTCATTGTATTCCGCCCACAACTCGTACTGCTTGTTAGACTCCGTGATGACATCACGCAGTCGGTCGACATCGAACGTGGCCCCGGTATGCTCTTCGAGGAACGCCACCATTCGCCGCAGTTCGCCAGCATGGAAATCTATGCCGCGATCGCTTTCAAGATAGGGCGGATCGGTGCAGAAAACCGGTATGTTGCGCCAATCCTTGTTGCGAATGATTGCCTGGTGAAGCATGATGGACCCATCGCAGGGGGAAAGCAGCCCGACGAAGGCAGTGGGCGGAGGCATGCGCCCTGCCGCTACGTTGCTGATCCCCAGCCTGATAAGCGTGCACATATCGGCACCGAGCCCAGCTCTCTCTGCTTCGTCGATTTCATCCAGAATATAAGGTTCCGAGGTCGGCAGGAACGGGATTTGCGAGATCGTGTACCACGGCAGGTCCAGGGCAACGAACAACTCCGGAGCGTTGGCGTAGGTGTTGGCGATGAATGGCTTGCCCTCCTCGGCGCACGCTATGATCCGCTCATAGCTCTCGACAATGGCCCTGACCAGACTCGCAGTGAGTTGCCTTTCAGGGGATAGGCTTTCTTCAGGTCCCTGCAGCGCAAGCCGCAGGGCATCACGGTCCTGCTTGAAGCGTTCCAGACCCTTCGTTGCCATCGTCTATCTAGCTGGTCTCGCCCGACCTGGACTCCACGATGGGACAATCTTATTCTTATGCGCAGTGCAAGTCAACAAAGTGACGTGCTATGTAGGAGGTGGAAGAGGGGCGATCTGGGCATGCTAGGCGAGGCTGCGTAGCTTTCTAGCTTTGTCTGCAGCGAAAAGAGCCGCTCCGACGGCTCCGATAATCTGGGGGTCTACCGGGAATTGAACAAGTGTTGCTTTGAGCGCTCGTTCAAGGCAGCTGACCACACCGATGTTCTTGGCAATGCCACCTGTAATACCGATGTCCTTTTTGACTCCCAAGTTGCGTACTAAATGCAGAATGCGGCGCGCCGTAATATCGTTGATCCCCGCAGCGATGTCAGCGCTGTCCCTTCCTTCAAAAACGAGGTGCCTGATTTCGATTTCGGTCAGGACGCAGCAAGGCTCCTGCAGAACGACAGGGTCAGACGCCTCAAGCGATAAGGGGCCGAGTTGGGAGACGTCAACGCCGAGGCTTTCCGCCATGAGTTCCAAGGCTCTCCCCGTCCCGGCGGCGCATTTCGTGTTCATACGAAAGTCCTTCACAAAACCGTTGTCGTCCACTCTTATCGCCTTGCAGTCCTGTCCCCCGCCGTCGATGATCGTCCTTATGGTGGGGACAGCCCACTTGGCGCCTCTCCCGTGGCATGATATCTCGCTGACATTGTCATCGGCGAAGGGCACGATGTTACGCCCGTAGCCCGTGCCCACGCAGTAGTGGATATCGTCATAGGAGAGATCAAGCTTCCTGAGCAGCTTATCCATGACGTCAGTGGCTGAGCGGACGGCCTTTGCCCTCGATTCAATCATCTCAAATCCCGAGAGTTCGCCGTTTTCCATGACCACGGCTTTGGCGGTCAGAGCGCCAACATCACATCCAGCAACAATCATTCCCTTCTTGTCCTCAACCAGGAGTGTGAAGACCTCAGCCTGCAGGACTCTGAAGACCCCGTTGTGACGCGGACTCTCTTTCATCCTTGGCTATGAGCGCGGCGCCCAGGGCTCCAAGAACCTGAGGGTCGGCTCCCAGACTGGCAAACTTCAGTCCCAGTTTTTTTTCAAGATCTCTCACCACGATGCTATTCTTGGCCACGCCACCTACCATCGCCACCTCTTCGTTTACATCTATTCGCTTGACAAGACCCACTATCTTGGCAGCTACGGCGGAGGCAGTGCCAGCAAAGATATCGAAGCGATCGTAGCCATCGTTGATATGAGAGATCACCTCGCTCTCAGCAAATATTACACATTGGTTTGTTATGGGGACAGGATTCTTCGAGCCAAGCGAAGCCCGACTCAACTCTTCGACCGGCATCTCCAGGGCCTTCGCCATGACCTCGATGAACTTCCCTGTTCCAGCGGCACACTTGTCGGTGATAGCGGACGCTGATATCCTTCCGTTGTCGTCGATATTGAAGGCGGCAAAACTGTGCCCGCCGACGTCGATGACCGTTCTTATCTTGGGATTGAGTTCCCTAACAGCTCTGTGAAGGCAAATCATATCTGGGATTACTCCATCGGCATAGGGAACGGCTTTCTTGCCAAACCCGGTGGCCAGGCAACGGTCTATCTGTTCCCGCGATAGGCCGACCTCAGCCAGTGCCTTATCCATTACCTCAACTGCTGCTTCCCTGGGGTGGTTCTTGTAAGGAAGTATTTCAAATGCAAGGATATCACTATTCTGAATGACGGCTGCCTTTGCCGAGACAATTCCCAAATCACACCCAGCGTATATCAACTTTGATGACTCCTCTGTCCCATACTATAAACCCTTGTCTACCCCTTTTGAACCGCCCTGATGCACCGCCGACAAAGACCCAGGCAACAGGGTTAATAATAAGACTAAGTTTGCGGTTGTGAACGTTTCTTCCTAATGCGGACATCGAGGTAGTGAGTAATTAGGCCAATACGTAACAGCCAAGCGTAGTTCCCAGGCCAGACCATCACCCCTTATCTGGGCTCCGTAGTATCTGGGCATCTGACTGAAATATCCCAGCGACGCAACGATTCTCTGCAGCAGACTACCCGGTACTACCACCCCATCACCACCGGCTCCGACAATGCTAATTGTTAGGTTTCTCTTCACAGTGTCCCTACCATAGATTGTCTTTGGGAAAATCCAGGTGCTCGACAAAGTACTCATCGAAGTCGAGGCGTGAGGACAGCTCAACGTGCTCGATGAAATCGGAAAGGTTATTGGCCATCTGCCAGTAGTTCTTGGATAAGAGAATCATTGATGCACCCATGCTGGCAGCGTTACCCAGCGATGCGACAATGCCCGGATCGAATTTGGGGATAAGGCCAATACGTATGGCACTCAGAGGCTCAACGTAATTCCCGAGCGCGCCGGCGAGATACACATGGGCAATGTCGTCAGTCCTTATGCCCATCTCGTCCATGAGGAGGCTTACGCCGGCGGCGATGGCTCCCTTTGCCAGCTGTAGTTCTCGGACGTCTTTTTGCGTCAGATAGATCGGCTTCCCGGTGTAGCTTTCCTCAGAGGATGCAACCAGGAAGTCATACCCCCATGCACGCTTGGTCATTCTTGAATTCAGGCTGTCGGGCGCGCTTCTCCGACGGCGACAAATGAGGCCCTCGTGGTTGATGCTGCCAGAGTGCAGGAGCACTGCCACCAGGTCCACCAATCCGCTGCCGCAGAGCCCCTTGGGTTTGATATTCCCGATAATCTGATAGTGCAACTCGCTGTCTTCGAGGTAGACGCCCTCGATTGCTCCGGCCTTGGCGATCATTCCATGGGAAATTGCAGCACCCTCCAGGGCAGGCCCAGCCGCGGCCGAACAAGTCATCAACCTCCTGCGATTGCCAAGAAAGATCTCGCCGTTGGCGCCGAGGTCCAACCCCAATATGATCTCATCTTCCTGTTCTGAGGCACCGGAGGCCAGGATGACGCTGATCAAGTCCCCACCTATGTAGCCGGATTTGGTGGGTGTAACATATAACAAGGCCTCAGGGTGCAACACGAGCCCCACGTCCTTTGCTTTCACAATCAGCCCGTCAGTCAAAACGGGCGAGAAAGGGGCTTCGGCGATCGCCGAAGGATCGAGGGTCAGCAGGAAGTGCTGCATTGTGGTGTTGCCCGCGGCCACGGCAATGAAGATGTCGGCGGGCTTGAGGTCAGCCGCTTTTAAGAGGCGTGTGGTGATACGGTTCAAATCCCTGACAATGAGGTTATGGAAGCTCTCCAGACCGTGCTCGTGCTCTTTTACGTACTGAAGACGACTAATCACGTTTGAGCCATATCTCATTTGGCTGTTGAGGCAGGAGACGGCGACGGCTTCACTGCCATCAACCAGATTAATGAGCTTGCCCACTACGGTGCATGTCCCGATATCGAAGACCAACCCGTAATAGCAATCCACCTCCTCCTGCTCCTGCCAGGCCAGCAAGCAGTTATCGTGGAGCACTGCCGCTCCACTGAACTCGGTTTCCCGCAGCATCTGGGGTAACGTTTGCAAACAGTGAAGGGAGGCCTTCAGGTCTTGGTATTCGGGAACCAGCACCAGTTTGACCCGGTCCAAGTCGGAAATCCCCTCATCTTGAAAGTCGGGAGGCAAAGTGATTAGCCGCTTCGTCACAAGCGGCTGGGGATGTACAAGTGGACGATGGCCGGTTTTGAGAATCTGGTAATATTCTATGTCGAATTCCGCTTCATCTGTGGAGATCACCAAATCCTTATCAACCGTGGTGCGGCAAGCGAGGCGTATCCCTTGCTCCAGCTCCTCTTCATCAAGCAGTTGTTCCTCTATTTCTGATGGGGGACCCACCGAAGAGAGGACTTTGACCTTGCATTTGCCACACTTGCCCAATCCCCCGCACTCCCCCCCCAGTTCTATGTCTTCTTCTTGCAGTGCCTCCGAGATCGTCTCTCCCTCGCGAACCCTCAACCAGAGGTCATCGGGTAGAACGTTCAACCAGACGTATCCCGTCTTGGTTTTTCGGTAGTGAGTAGCGCCTATCGGGCGTCTTCTCTTCGCGAGTTTGTCATCTCTAGGCTCTCCGGTGTAGGCCTCTTCCATCTTCACTGCTCCTTATAGTGCCAGATCTCAGTGAAAGTACCCTCTCAGGCATTCCGCATATAAATTATCCCTCAAAGCAACTGGATGAGCGCCTTTTCCAGATGCGAGTAATCTGCATCACTAATGGCGAGAGAGAGTTCCAAGAAATCGGCCAGTTGACAGGCCTGAGACGTAAAGTCTGGGTCAGTGGGCTGCCTCACGTATAGCAGTTTCTGATAATGCTCAAAATAACACTTCCGCATTTCTGCGTCGTCTAGCTCCAGCGGCTTAATGCAATACTCTCTGAAGTTAAGGAGCAGGTCTTTTTCCAGAAAGTAGGTGCCAGCCGTTTCGTCCATGAATTGCCGGAACCGCTCGGAGCCGAGAAGCATTTCATAGCAACTGTGTCCGGGCACCTTCTTGATCCCATGACGCTGGCAGAAGTCGCCGATGTCGGGGAAACATTCTCCATAAAGGCATATGATGAGTTCATCTTTTCTCTGGGCGGCGGTTACTCTTCTCAGCAGGTGCTTCTCCAGCTTCTGCGGCCTCGTGTGCAGAACGGGTGGTAAATAGGTCACGCGCAGATTTGGGTATCTCTTGGCCAAGCGAAGATGCTCAATAGCTGGTTTGAACACTTCGCAAGCAATGATTCGTGTGATCCTTCCTGTTTTGGTCGTCATTTTGCTGCTAGATAAGCCGACTGCCGGGGAAAGCCCGCTTAATCTCAGAGATCAAATCATGGTCCAGGAACCCCTCTTTTCCATACTCCAGGATTTCTCGGACCCTTGCGCAGGCTTGGCTCAGCATGTCCGGCCTGCCCAGCCCTTCCCAAATGTCGAAGTTGCATCGCACACTCAAGCTGGGGTAGAAGAACTCGTCCCCAAGGTGATCGATCGTATGGTCCTCGGTGACGAAGTTTCCCCCAGGTCCGACGCGCTCGATCACATTAAAGGCCATGGCATCTTCATTCACCTTGATACCTGAAAGTAGCCTGTGGATCATTCCTATGATCTCATCGTCTATTACAAATTGTTCATAGGAGATGGAATTAGCTGAGTCGAGTATTCCGGCCGCCAGGTGAATGTAGTCCGCCCCACTCATGGCCACTGTCAAACTGGAGACGGTCTTTTCAAATCCGGCCTGAATGTCAGGCCTTTTGGCCTCGGTGACCCCAGCAGAGGCGTAGATGGGCAGGTTGTAGAGTTTCGCTAATTGCACTGCGGAGGCGTTCATCATCGCCATCTCTACCGAGCCCAGGGTGAAGTCCATTTTGCGCAGATCCATAGCGGTGGGTACAGCACCGTAGAGCACCTTGGCTCCAGGGGCGATTGCCTGAACGAGGGCTACACCCGCAAGGGCCTCAGCATGCATCTGGGAAAGGGTGCCCGCTAGGGATGCAGGTGAAGTGGCCCCGGCGATGGGCGCTGGGGCGCAGGTGACCGGGATGCCTCGGTTGGCGCAGAAACGGAGAATCTCTAGAGTGTTGGCTTCTATTGTGAGGGGGCTTACAGGGTTGGTGATAACCGAAACGAACGGTTTCTCCTGGAGTTTGTCTTCTCCCCCGGCGATGATGCTCGCCAGTTTCCACATCTGCTCGGCACCGTGGAGATCGGTGCAGCCTCCCATTACGTGCTTCGTGGTGTGGTTCAGCGCGTAGTAGAAATCGAGTAAGTGGTAGTTTACGGGTTTGATATCGTGCGCCTGACAGGCGATGATGTAGAAACGAACGTTGTCCAGGTAATGCACCAGAGTGGCCGTGTTAGCCACATCCATCAGCTTGGTGAGGCGGTAGCCCCCTGTTACCATATCGAGAATGCGAAATACTCTTCCTCCGTTGCCAAAATAGACATTGCCCTCTCCTAAATGCAGGTCATTCCTGCCATCTCTGGAATACAAAACGAAGCTCGAGGGGGCACGACCTAGAACTTCATCCAGCCAGTCGCCTTCGAAGCGTATTCTTTGATCATCGAAATCGACTTGTGCGCCTGCCTCCTTTAGCCTGTCGAGAAAGGTACTGTCAAGGATTCTGATCCCTACGCGTTCGAGAATCCGCCGCGCCGTTCGGTCGATCTGCTCCAGGTCTTCTGGCGTAAGTAGTCTTAAGAATGGCAAACCAATTCCCACCTGATTCCTCCCCTACCGTCTTCGCAGGATTCGATCGATGCCTTTGAGTACGTCATCGGTTTTTGACTCCACCACATGTTCTGCGAGAATCCTCTTAGCCTCGCTATTGCACCGTGTATAGATGTCGGTAGCTCCCGCCTCTGTCCACAGGTCGTAACGCGAGCGGTCCAGAAGCCTGGGCAGGAATTGGGCCTGCATGAAATTCTCAAAGGTGTGATCATCCATGAGGAAGATGGAGCCGGGGCCGCCGTTGGCAACCCTCTCTATCGCGTCCAATGCCAGGGTTTCCTCGTTGACAGGGATACCCTCGATAAAGAATCGGCTCATAGCCACCAGTTCGTTAGCCATGGTCACCATCTCAAGCGAAGAGGTATTACCATATTCCAAAAAACCCACATCGTGGATCAAATTCGAGCGGGAAAGCAGCGCTGTGACGATGGAGAACATTGCCTCAGCTCCTGCCTGGGCATCCATGACTTTGGCATCTGAAGCTCCAGCATAGGCCCAGATGGGCAGGCCGTAGATTTCATCTCGCATATCGGCAAGAGCTGCCTGGGTGAGACTCCATTCGGGGGCGCCATACGAGACCACAGTGGACTTCATATCCAAAACGCTGACGTTGGGGCCGAACAGGAAAGGCGACCCTTCGGCAACCAACTGATGGACTACCAGCCCTACCAGGTTCTCAGCGATTCCCAAAGCCATGGCTCCAGCAAGTGTTACCGGAGCTCCGCCTCCAGCATTGGATCCCGAGGGCAAACAGATCGGTATCCTCTTTTCCGCGCAGAAAATAAGTTTCTCCATAACATTTACCGGAAAGCGCAGCGGGCTGATGGCTTCAGAATAATTGAGCAGGAATGGCCTCTGCCGAAGCTTTTTTTCGCCTCCTGCCACCAGGCAGGCGATTTCATAGATCCTGGCAATGTCTCTACCACTGTCTGCTATGAACACGATCGGCTTATTTGTGTTCTTGACCATCTCAGCGAAGACGAAGACATAGATGTCCTCGATGGGAGCATCTTCAGGATTGGCCATGGACATGTTGAAAGCTATGTTGCCCAGTCCGTCTACTAGCTTGGCGAAGTTCGCGACGTCTCTCAAGCCGGTTCGCCGACGTTGACCGGTTTCCAAATCCAGGGTGAAGGTAGCGTCCGATCCGGTACCGTAGAAAGAATTACCGTCAACAAGAGGCATCGTTTTGTTGCCTTGCTGGTCGTATAGGTCGATCTGCTTCGGAGCCGAGCTTAGTGCCTTTTCGACGAGGTGAGAAGGTAGCCTGACCCGGTCGCCGTTTGAAACCCTGCATCCAGCGTCCACCAGCAGCTCCAAAGCTCGTGGATGCTCCATCTTGAATCCCGTCCTCTCAAGCATTTCCAAGGCTGCAGTGTGAATTGCCGACGCCTGTTCGCGGTTCAACACTTTGAGGCGGGGTTGGAATGTGGGTATTTCAATTCGTTTCACGGTGCTCTCCAGCTTGGGGGAAATCCCTCAGGAAATGCCCAGTAACTTCTTGGCTTCAGTTACCGCAGAGCCGGCATCGGCTGCGTAGCAGTCTGCCTTGATCTCTTGGGCGTACTTTGCTGTGACTGGCGCTCCACCGATCATCACCTTGACTCTATCTCTGATGCCAGCTTCTTCGAGAGCCTCGATGGTCCGGGGCATGGATGGCATGGTGGTGGAGAGCAGCGCCGACATGGCTACAATGTCTGGTTCCACTTCCTGCGCCTTCTGGACAAACTTCTCTGGAGGGACGTCTACCCCCAGGTCGGTAACCGTGAAGCCTGCGCCTTCCATCATCATGGAGACCAGGTTCTTACCGATGTCGTGCAGATCGCCCTTGACAGTCCCGATTAGCACCTTTCCTTTGGTGGTGACATCGGCCTCCTTGAGCATTGGTTCCAGCAGTTTCATGCACTCCTGCATAGCCTTGGCTGAGCGCAACATCTGGGGGACGAATATGATCCCTTTCGAGAATCTGTCGCCTACCACGTCCATGGCGGCAATGAGGCCTTCATCAATAATGACCTGAACATTGATGCCAGAGTCGATGGCTTTCTGTGTCTCCGGCACAGCTTTGTTTATGTCTCCCTTGATTATGGCTTCACCTAATACCTTAAACCCGCTCATTTGCATCCCCCTTGAAATCGTTAAGCGCAAAATGGAAAAGCAAGAGTGTCATCCGACGATACCGCCGCTCTGGTAGGCGTCGATGAACCTCTGGCAGTATTCATCCCTGCCGAGAAGCATCTCAGTTGAAAGAAGGGTTGCCATGAGTTGTTTGTCGGTTGGGTCCAGAATGGCCGCGGATAGGCCGTAGGATATGGCAAGGGCTAAGAAACTGCGGTTGATCAGGCGCCGCAGCGGAAGGCCGAAGGAGACATTGGAGAGGCCACAAATGGTGTTCACGCCCGGAAAATCTCCCATTATCCTATTGATGGCTCCTAGAGCGGCGATCCCCATGCCGGTATCTACAGAGACCGGCTGAATCAGCGGGTCCACGTATATCTTCTCAAGCGGTATCCCTTCGTCCGTGAGCTTCTTGATGAGCTCCGACCCCACCTCGACCCTTCCCTCTACCGTGGTAGGCATAGATGTTTGCGCCATGCAAAGGGCGACCACACTACAAGGCTGTGAAGTGATTACTGGAAGAAGCAATTGAAACCGGTCTGCCTCCAGTGAAATGGAGTTGACCATCGCTTCCCCTTTATGGCGTTTCACAGCTTCGGAAAGGGCCTTGGGGTTGGGGCTGTCTAGAGACAAAGGCAAATCTACTTCACTTTGCACAGTATCGACCAGCCAGCACAGGCAGTCGACCTCGTGGGCCAGAAACGTTCCCGCGTTCACATCAATGTAGTCGGCTCCAGCCTCAGCTTGCTCTCGAGCCACCTTGGAAATGAACGCGGTATCGCGTTTCTCCACAGCTTCTTCGATCCTCTTTCGGCTGGTGTTGATCTTCTCTCCTATGATGACCACTATTCCCCTTATTTGAAGCTTGGGCAGGGCTTTCCCTATTAACCGACCGCGCCGCTATCTTAAAGCTTTCGCCTACCTGCGTCAATGCCGCTGATTCGGCCCAAAATCAGCGATTATCTCCAGAAATCTGGGGTTTGGGTGTCATTGCGAGCAAGGCGAAGCAATCTCACCACAAATAGATTCAAGATTGCTTCGTCCCCCGATGAATCGGGGTCCTCGCAATGACATAGGGATGTGGCAACGCCAACTTGGTTTTCAATCGCTATTCTTGGGATGCGAGGTTCCTAGTGACGTTTTTCTACCCACCTACCCTCATTATTGTGCCGGGGCTACCTCCGTGTAAAACTGGAAATGAGATAACGGGTATGCTAAAATGCGACGGGTCAGATACCGCAGCATAGACACCTTCAATGTACCCTTATATACTCCGAGGTTGAAAGAATGTGAAGAAACCAATGGTTGTTAGTGGCAGGATAGACGTTGACCTCGATAGAAGCAGCATATGTCGGAATTTGGGATATAAAGACGATGTCGAGCCGTCAGCTCGGATAGCATCGCTGCTCGACGAGCACATAGAAAGCGCTGGACACCTTACCGAACTGTCATACTCATATCTCATAAGCGATATCGGGAGGGTCGAGGGCTCCCGAGCTCTTGTTAAGGGCAGGGTTGTGTTTAAGAGCCAGGTCATAGCCCGGCTGTTGGAACGATGTGAGAAGGTCGCTGTGTTCATACTTACAATTGGCAGCCGCCTGGAGGAAACGGTTGGCAGGCTAGCCGAGGACGGCCTCATAGTCGAGGCGTATGTGCTGGACGCGATAGGATCAACCATCGCTGAGAGCCTGGCAGATGTTGTGCAGAGCAAGATAGGAGACTTAGCTCGTGCCCAGAGGCTTTGCATAAGCCGCCGCTTCAGCCCGGGCTACTGCGATTGGGACATAAGTCAGCAGAAGATGGTCTTCCGCGCTATGGATGGAGATTCTTCGGGGGTTTGTCTGAGTGATGAGTATATGATGGTCCCCCAGAAGTCAATATCGGGCATCATAGGTATCGGACTGTGCGACCGCGGTGTGGAGAGTTATAATCCCTGCCAGACCTGCGACAAACGCAATTGTCCCGGGAGGAGGTAGCAGTAATATTATTCGAGGAGACTACCTTCGGCAGCTTCAAGCTTCCTGCCGAAAAGGTTGTGTATATACCTCACCAGACTGTGATGGGGACAATCGAGGTAGCCTTTCACGCAGAGTTGGATGCTGGCCCCGAGCTTTTCCGAGGGCCCGGGGCTTGATTAGATGTCGACAACGCTCGAGTTCTCTTGGAACGTAATCTTCCCTGATACCGCTTAACTACGCCGCTGGAGCCATTTGCCATCAATGTTCTCAAGTCATTCAGGCAATCTGTGCATATACTATGAGAAATCCCTTCCACACCCCGGTCGTTTTCCTCTCTCATATATCTATTGCACCAAGAGCAGACAATCTTAATGGTTCCATTGCTCATGTTTCCCCCTATTTCCATCTTTGACGGCTAGTGCTGTAAAAGATGGCCGTGGTGCTAACTGTCCGCTATTCACCCACGCTTTGGTTACATGAAATGGACTGAACGACTAGACATGCCTTATCATGGCTTCAGCCAGGAACCGTTATCTAAGTCCGTTTTTGGACAATTTGATTTGCGGACTATGGACTTTTAACATTTTCTGCAGCGTTTGTCAAGTCCCTATGACACATTTGACGACTCGTGATTCCAACTTCTTGCTAACCTGATGCCTCTGCTCACAACGGTCTCTGTGACGAACTGCTAAGCGGTTAGAGTCTTTACTAAACGTGGGATGTGACTGCAGCTTATGGCTAATGCAACATGTTGCAATTGGTCTCAGCATCTGGTAAAATGGTCTGCGAAAATGAAAGCACGTCACCACCATCCGGTGTGCCAAAAATGCGGCAAGGTTCAGGATATTAATTCTTCCGTGTTTCAACGTCTGCAGCATGAATTAATGGCCAGCTATGGTTTCGATGCCGGCCTGGAGCATATGGTGGTCTTCGGAATCTGTAAGGACTGTCGGGGTTGTTTTTTTTGATCCTGTATGCAAAGAGTTGCGATTGCAGTCAACTGCGACCGGGCTTTGGGATAAGAAATGAGAATAGGTGTAATGGCAAGGGGAGTACGCAACAAGGGCATGCTCACGGCAAAGCTTGCGAAGACTGCCGAGCCGGAGCCTCTGTAAATGGTTAACCCTTTGCAGGCATCAAAAGAGAGGGGGAAAAGTGATTCTGGAGAATCAAGCGCTACACAATCCCAACAATCCCAGACATGAAATCGAAGAAGCCATAGCCACGGGGGATTTACCAAGACTATTGACGATGAGCGGGCTATTGCACGGTCATTTTTGCCCCTTTCTGGCTATCGGAGTCAAGGCATCTGTTCGGGCGCTGAAGGAACTGGGCGCCAGCTCCACCGGCATGGAGGAAGTGATCGCTATCGTAGAAACCAATAGCTGCTTCAGCGACGGTGTCCAATTCGTCACTGGCTGTAGCTTTGGGAACAATGCACTTATCTATAGAGATTTTGGTAAAACGGCATTCACATTAGCTAAGAGGACTGGAGAGGCGCTGAGGGTAACAGTCAAAGCCGATAGCCGCTTCTTAGAGGAGCATGAGCCCCAGGCTGCTGAGTTGTTCCAGAAAGTGGTGGTTGAACGCCGGGGCACCGAGGCCGAGCGGAGAAGCTTAGGCCAACTGTGGAGGCAGGCGTCTTTCAAAATGCTGGCTGTCCCCGACGATGAGCTTTTCGATGTCAATCGCGTTACAGCAAAGGTTCCCGCCTACTCTCGAATCTTTGCCAGTGTAAAGTGCTCACTATGTGGTGAGTCAGTCATGGAACCCCGCGCCAGGATAAGGGATGGTAAGCCCGTGTGTATCCCATGCTCGGGGCGGGAATACTATCAGCTTACCGGCGATGGAATGTCTGTGATCAAAAATATGGGCTCGGCTGAGGAGAAACGCGCTGACTAAAGCTGCCTGTTCTGGATGCAATAACCATGTGAGGGAGGTGCCGATAATGAGAAGCAGGATCAAGCGAATCTTGATGCTCTCAGTGCTTGTGCTGGCGTTGGCGGTCCCGCTGCCGCTATTCTCTGCCTGTGGCGGAGGCTCATCGGGGGAGCTTACCTACACCATTGCCGACACGGGGGGCGACTGGGGCTATCCTTCTCCCTACGCCCATTATCCCAGGGGGCCGGGATATATCAGGATGAGCTTCATATTTGATACCCTTGTTTGGAAGGATGAGGCGGGATTCATACCGGCGCTGGCAGAAAGCTGGGAATACGTCGCTGCTGAGAACGCATACGTCTTCAACCTGCGAGATGATGTTACCTGGCACGATGGCACGGATTTCACTGCTGAGGACGTTGCTTTTACCGTTGACTACGTAAAGGAGCACCCCCTCCCCTTTGTTACGTTAATAGGCCCCACCGGTGTAACAAGTACAGAGGTCATCGATGACTACACCATCAAGCTCTATCTGGAGCAGCCTTACGCCCCATTCTTGAATGATGTTGCGGGGACGCTGGCTGTACTTCCCAAGCATATATGGGAGGGTGTCGAGGCCCCTGGGGAGTTCACCGGCCCGGAAGCGGTGATCGGCACCGGGCCATACAGGCTCGCTGACTACAATAGGGAGCAGGGCAGCTATCTCTATGAAGCCTATGACGATTACTACCTGGGCAAGCCTGCCGTAGACAGGATTATCTTCTTGAAGATGAGCGAACAGATAATCCCGGCTGCCCTGGAGCAGGGAAGCGTAAATGCCGGGGATATTCCGCCCGAGCTGGTGGGGGAAATGGAGGATAGCGGCTTCACCGTGCTCCGCTGCCCCTATGGCTGGAATGCCAAATTGATGATAAACCATACCCAGGAGCCCCTTTCCTCCAAGGAGTTCAGGCAGGCCCTGGCCTATGCCATAGATCGTGAGGCCCTGGTGGATGTCTCCCAGAGAGGTTATGCCCTGGCGGGAAGCCCGGGGATGATACCCCCCGACAGCGAGTGGTATAACCCGGACATCGAGATGTATGAGCACGACCCGGCGAAGGCGCAGCAGCTACTGGAAAGCCTGGGATATCAACTGGAGGATGGTTATTTCACTAAGGACGGCAAAAAGCTGGAGCTGGAGTTGATAACTGAGGTCACGTTCAAGGAGGCTGGCCAATTCGTCGAGCAGCAGCTGGAGGACTTTGGGATAAAGGTGGACTTCTCAACCCTCGAAGGCACGACTGTCGATGCCAGGGTATTGAACTGGCAGTTTGATCTGGCCATATACGGGCATGGAGGCCTGTATGAGCCCTCGATACTGCCCAAGGTGATTACCGAGGAGGGTTTCAACAGCGCCAGGTACCACGAGAACGAGACTCTGAACCAACTTCTGGAGGATCAACTTCACGAGATAGACCACGAAGCAAGGCTTGAGTTGGTTCATCAGATTCAGGAGATATATGCCGAGGAGCTCCCTGCTTTGAGCCTGTACTATCCGGATTGGTACTGGGCTCATGATGGCGGCGTCGGTATGTACTACACCCAGGGTGGTGTTGCTACGGGCATACCCGTGGCAACGAACAAGATGGCTTTTTTGCGACAGTCAGAGTGAGACAAGGAGTGAATTGCGAAGTGGAAAGAGGTGATGAACAGGTGGAAGTAGAAATTGCAAAACCGGTGCCTTATAAACTCTTAATTTTCACCTGCTACGGGGGGTGCGCAACGGGCGTGGCTGCGTCCAGAGCTTGTATCAGGATATGGGAGGAAAACCCTGACGATGTCAAGATCGGATGCCTTCCTGCAGTAATAGTACGTTGGAAGCTTGATGAGATCGTGAAAAACTCAGAGAAGCGAATCCTAATCGATGCCTGTGGTGTTCAATGCGGTGCCAAGCTAGCAGAGAGAGAGGGAATGCCGGTGGACAATTACGTCGAGCTTACCTCTATGATGGGCATTAGAAAAGTAAAGCGACTACCTTCGAAGGACCTAGAAGACAGAGTCTACAGAGCTATCAGGCAGGAAGTGGATGCCCTCTTAGGAAAGGGGGCAAGGGCAGAAACAAAGCCGTCAGGTAAAGGCGCAGAAAGTGAAGACTTCCCTGACATGCTGCTGAGGCCTGTGGGGGTGGTCAGGAACGAGGTAGAGAAGCCAAGCCTGGTCGCCGATTCCGGCGATCTGGAGTGGCGGGCAATGGTGGCGCAGGGAAGGGAAGAACAAAACGTAGTATCGGAGCTTGTGATCGACAGAGACCTCGACGGTATCCTTGACGGCATAGAGGATTTCTCCCACATCATGGTGCTTTACTGGGCCCATCGCGTTCCTCCCGAGGGACGCTCTCTCCTCAAAGGTCACCCTATGGGGAGAAGGGACTTACCCCTGACCGGCCTCTTTGCCACCTGTAGTCCGGCTCGACCCAACACTATCTGCTTGGCAGCAGTTCGGCTGCTGGAACGCAAAGGTAACGTGCTGAAAGTTGAAGGGCTGGACGCTATCGATGGCAGCCCCCTAATAGACATCAAGCCCTATGTCCCTAGCTACTATGCCGTCGCTGACGCCAAGCGGGCTGACTGGATGATGCAAATTGAGAGGGATTTTGCTCAGGATTCTCCCGAGGGGATGCGGTAAATGCAGGAAAGGCAGCGGTCAGGATGTTCAGCAAGCGAAATCTTACAATCTATGCCATAGCCTTGTTGCTGATCCTGGGGCTCAATTTCCTGTTGCCCCGGATGATGCCTGGAGATCCTCTCATGGCCATCTATGGGGAGGACGCCCTGGTGCAGATGACGCCCGACCTCCAGGCCGACTTGGTGGAGCGCTTCTCCCTGGACGAGTCCATGTGGCAGCAATTCGGCGCTTACTTCGTGGCGCTGTTCAAGGGTGATCTGGGTTATTCTTACCATTTCAACGAACCGGTCTTCGATGTCATACTGGGAAGACTCCCCTGGACACTGCTGCTGGTGGGCCTATCCCTGATCCTTTCTACCCTTCTGGGCATAGTGCTCGGCATTGAGTCAGGGTGGAGGCGGGGCAGCAAGACTGATAAGACCATGCTTGGCGGGATCATGGCTTTGAACGGCTTCCCCGACTTCTTCCTGGGAATGGTTCTGCTGCTGGTCTTCGGGGTGAGCCTTGGGATACTCCCCCTGGCTGGGGCCATGACCCCGTATTCAGGGCTGTCCGGGGGAGCTCTGGTGCTGGACGTGTTGAAGCACTTATTGCTGCCGCTGGCAGCATTAACGCTAGCTCATCTAGCTGGCGGCTATCTCCTGACCAGAAACACCATGATCACTGTTCTCAAAGAGCCTTACATGCTGACGGCCAGGGCCAAGGGCCTTCCCTCACGAGTGCTGAAATACCGACATGCGGGAAGGAATTCGATGCTGCCTGTGATCACCATGACCGGGATATGGCTCGGCAGAGTGGTAATGGGAGCACTTTTCGTCGAGATAATCTTCTCTTATCCCGGGCTGGGGTACCTCACGTATGAAGCCCTGCTTGCCCGGGACTACCCCATAATTCAGGGGGTGTTCCTTCTGGGGGCCACCTTAGTTCTGGCGGCCAATTTCCTGGTAGACCTATCCTACCCCAGGCTGGACCCGAGGATCCGCCATGCACATTGATCTCAAAAAGGAAGTGGCTCACAGTGGCAGCGGCAGGTTTGGAATAGCTCTGTTTCTGCTAATAGTGATCCTGGCCATCTTCGCTCCTCTGCTGGCAGGCTACGACCCCACTGCTCAAAGTCCGGTTGATCTTGAATCTCCATCCCTAAGCCATCTGTTGGGCACCAATCATGTGGGACAAGATATTTGGAGTCAGCTTCTCTATGGAGCCAGAACTTCCCTCTTGGTGGGGCTCTCCGTGGCTTTCCTGTCGACGCTGCTGAGCGCCATAATCGGCGCGTCGGCAGCTTTAATCGGCGGCCTGTACGACAGCATCGTCATGAGGGTGGTAGACGCTCTTATTGTTATCCCGGTTATCATTGTCTTGATTCTGGTGGCTGCCTATCTGCAGCCCAGCCTGTGGATCCTAATTATCCTGTTATCGCTGCTGGGCTGGCAGGGGGGGGCCAGAATTGTGAGGGCGCAAGCCCTTTCTCTAAAGGAAGGAATGCATGTATCTGCAGCCCGATCTTTTGGCGCAAGCAGACTATACCTGATATGCCGCCATATATTGCCGGACCTTAGCCCAATCCTGCTGGTCGAATTGATTTACAGCATGAGAAGGGCCGTCTTTATGGAGGCTGGGCTGGCCTTTATCGGGATTTCAGACCCTAATACGGTTAGCTGGGGCATGATGATGCGCGAGTCGCTGGAATTTAGCTACCTTGATGTCTGGCTGTGGTGGTTACTTCCCGCTGGAATCGCACTATCCCTGACCATAGTCTCAATCACTTTCATCGGCCATGCGCTTGAACCTGTAATGGACCCCCGGTTGAGAGGTGAGGCCAGTGCTTAGAATCAAAGACCTGAGAGTAAGTTACGGCCAAGACCAGATTCTGAAGGGGATAGATCTGGAGGTGAGGGACGGCGAATGCCTGGCCATAGTCGGCGAGTCTGGAGCGGGCAAGACCACCCTGGGCCTGACTATAACGCGGCTGGTAGAGGGCAGGGTACAGGGCGAGATCTTCCTTGATGGTTTGGACTTGCTTTCGCTGCCGGAGAAGTCGATGGAAGAGATACGGTGGGACCGGGTGTCAATGGTCTTTCAAAACGCCAATAATGTGCTAAACCCGGTCCACACTGTGATTGAGCAGGTGATGGAGCCTATGATTGAGCATCACCTTAGCGATAGGTCGGAGGCAAAGGAACGGGCCTCGCAGCTACTGACCCGTGCCGGCCTTCCCCGAGATAGATTCTCCGCCTACCCCCACCAGCTCAGCGGCGGGGAGCAGCAGAGGGTCTTGATCGCCATGGCTCTGGCCAATGACCCGGAGCTCGTTATCCTTGATGAGCCGGTATCCTCCCTGGATGCGGCATCCAAGGCTGAGATAATAGGATTGCTGAAGAGTATCGGCAGGGACCGTACCTTTATCGTGATCAGCCATGATATCTCTTCTGCTGCCAAGCTGGCCGATAACATAGCTACGATGTATGGGGGACGGATCATGGAACTGGGCCCGGTATCAGAAGTGCTTTCTCGACCGAGACACCCCTATACCAGGGCATTGCTCAGGTCCTATCCCAACATGACAACTGTGAAGGATCTGCAGGGGATTAAGGGCAGGATGACCCGGCCGGTGACTGGCTGTCCGTTTCATCCCCGTTGCACCCAGGCGATAGAGGTCTGCGCTCAGGAGACACCCTCGCTGGCGCCGACCCAAGGACGATACGTGGCGTGCCACAGAGGTGGGATCATAACCCTACTGGCGGCAAGAAACCTTAGCAAGTCCTTTGGACCCCTCAAGGCAGTCGACTCGGTAAGCCTGAGCATTGAGGGCGGGGAGACGCTGGCCTTGATAGGACAGAGCGGCTCGGGAAAGACCACCCTGGCCAAGACGCTTATGGGCCTGTGGGAATCGGACGGTGGGGAGGTGTACCTCGAGGGCACAAAGGTTGACAACAGGGGGAAAGACTTCTATAGGAAGGTACAGATGATCTTCCAGAACCCTGGGGAATCGCTTAGTCACCGTCTATCTGTACTGGAGCTGGTAAGGGAACCCCTGGACATTCAAGGGATAGGCACCAAAGAGGAGCGCGAGCATAAGGTGCTGCGAGTTCTGGAGGAAGTAGAGTTGCCAAATAAGGGCGAGTTCCTGGAAAGATACCCCCATCATTTAAGCGGGGGCGAACTTCAGCGGGTGTCTATCGCCAGGGCTTTGGTACTGGACCCAAGGGTGCTGATCGCAGATGAACCCACTTCCTTTCTGGATTCGAGCTTGCAGGCCAAGGTCCTGAAATTGCTGCTGAATTTGCAGGAGCAGCGGGGTTTGAGCATGCTGTTCATCACCCATGATATCGCTCTGGCCAGAAAAATTAGCGATAGAATGGCAATAATGCTCCAGGGAAGGATTATTGAAGAAGGCGCCTCGAATGAAGTTGTCACTGAGCCGGCGCATCCCTATACTGAAAGCCTGGTGAAGAGCGCTTCCGACCTCCATTCAAGGAACGAAGGGCTGGCTCAAACACTCTTTGAGCAGCCGTTGTAGCCGTTGAAGCCTGAGAGCAATACGTTAGACTGACATATGCGGACTCAGGCTCAATCCTCTGCGAACCCTTGCACAATCCAACTGGGGAGCTTCGGCGATACTCTATCCCCTCGTCTCGATAGGCTCCCACTGCCATCCCCTGCCCTTCTCAACGACATGGCCCAGACCTGGGAACGGGAAGTGAAAGGCGAGGACCAGGGCCTTCTCAGCCGCAGCCCTGTTCAGAAGCCGGCGCCTGGTAGCCACCGCATCGTGGGGAGCAAAATCGATGACGGCATGCCATTCTGGCTGCTCCAGATGGATGGGATGGAGCACGGCATCCGAGATGCATAGCAGTTGGTCACCTCGCGAGGAGATGGCGAGCGCCATGTGTCCCGGTGTGTGGCCAGGTGCCGCGAGGGCACGTATACCAGGCACGATCTCCGTTTCATGATCAACGAGGTCGAGTTGGCCTTGAATCGGTGGCAGGTTGTCGTGGGCGAACTTCAGCAGGACTTCTTTGCCGTGTTCATCAAGCTTCCGTGCCGCCTGTTCTGAAGTCCAAAAATCCCACTCATCTTTCCACATAACGTGGCGGGCCTTCGGGAAGGCTGGCTTGCCCTTGGCGTCGGTGTTGCCGCCGATGTGGTCCGGATGCCCATGCGTGAGGATGACCATGTCAATGTCCTCAGGCGCAATCCCTCCTGCGTGCAGGTTCCGAAGAAGTCTTCCTGTGTTTGGGTCAAGACCATCTGCACCCGTGTCCACCAGCACCCGATGTTCACCTGTGTTGACCACCGCGCAGATATACGGACTTACCCACGCTTCCCACTGTTCTGGCTGTATGCTGTGTTCGCGAAGCGCCCGCTCAAGGAGTTCTCTCGGCGCGTTGGCGAAGAGAAAGGTGGCAGGAGGTGGGAAGATCGGTGGTGCGTATGCGAGGGTGCCATCGCTGACGGCCATGCATTCGAAGCTGCCTACCTTGAAGCGATAGATTCCACTGTTCACAGTCATCCTCACAGCTTACAAGCGTAGCTCAACAAGTATAACACAGGGTCGAGCTACAAAGAACACGAATTAAGAAAAGGTTGAGTAAGACGGCTTCAGGCGTTAGAATAGCAAGACGAGGTTAGGGGTATCGTTCATCTATATCTGAAATTGGAACTGGACGAGGCATAATCAACCAGGAAAGGCGGCAAAAGTATGGAAACGGCTTGGTATTTTAGGCTACTCATTCCCAACATCTCTTGGTTTATCGTTAGCTGGCTGCTTTTTGGGCTTATAAGAGCGAAGAGGATGAGCGGTCCAGGTCCAAGCAGGGCACTAATGATGGTTTTCTGGGTGATGTTGATTGGTGGGCTGGCACTAACGTGGTTCATCGAATTCAGTATCAATCCAGCTTTCTGGATCGGGGTTGCCTTCATTGTCTTTGGCGAAGTGGTTTTCGCTCTGGGCTACATCGCTATGAGGGAGCATCCTGAGAAGAGTAAAGCTGTTGTGGATTGGGGTATCTATGGGTTCAACAGACACTCCCATGTACTGTCGGGCATCATCTGCCTTCTCGGCGTAGTGATTATGGGATGGCAGGAGTCAGCTCTCTATATCATCTTGTGGGTTTACTTCCTGTTATACGCTGTCATGATGCATATCGGTGCGCTGAGTGAGGAGAAGCTGAACATAGAGAGATTTGGCCAAGAGTATGTGGATTATGTGAAAAGGGTGCCCGGATACTTCCCAATAGGAAGCAAAGGCAGCAAGAGCTAAGCATGAGTAAGGAAGGCATATGCGCCTTATGGCGGCATATGGCGAACGGTTCCTGGGACGCCTGAATCCACGGTCCTGCGCGCCTCCGACTACGTGAGATGAGGAGATGAAAATTGAAGCTGGGTAGGATTGAAAAATGGTTCATGAACAGATCGCACCATGCCGAGCAAACCATTAACCGCACTGAGAGACTACTCCGTTTTGCTGGCATAGAGGGAAAGCAGGACTTCCTTGAAGTAGGCTGCGGTAGCGGCGCCGTATCTAACCACATTGCCCGGACGTATTCTATGAATGTCACGGGCACCGATATAGACGCAGATCAAATACGTCTGGCACAACAGCGCAGCGGCAACCTGGCAAACATCCGTTTTGTGGAAGCTGATGCGACTAATCTGCCTTTTGAAGACAATGGTTTTGACATTGTACTGTCCTTTGGAGTCATGCACCACATATCCAACTGGCTGGATGCGCTGAGAGAAATTGCAAGAGTTCTAAGACCAGGAGGCTATCTCATTTACTTGGACCTTGTTTATCCCAGGTGGACGGCCAAGATAGCGAGACTATTCGAAGACAAGTATGGTGTCACAACCATTAAAGATTTGGACACATTCATAGCGGGAAACAACTTCGCCACAATACATTCATCGCTGTCCAAACTGGTTGTTTTCAATCAATACGAAGCAGTATATCGGAAGAGCTAATCGCAGCTGAGAAAGCCGGGCGCAGATCGTCGCTGCAAGGACTGGCGTCTCATGCCACATCTCTCGGGATTGTTAACAATAACTCAGGTTGTTTAGACTCTGACAATTAGTTGGATTGTGGCTCAGGCGGAAACTGCCGAAGGCTAATTGAGAAGCCCTTAAGGGGGAAATCAGATGCGTAGAGCTTGTCAGGTACTTTTCATTTTTGGGAGGATGCGATGAAAGCAGCGATATTGGAAGGCAAGAGGAAATTGGTGGTCAAAGAGGTGCCGGAACCGGTTCTGGACAAAGATGAAGTCTTGATAGAAGTGCGGTATTGCGGAATATGTGGCTCTGACCTGGAAATCTACACGACAGGAGCAAACATAAGACCTGGCCACGAGTATTCTGGCGACATAGTTGGACTGGGTTCAGAGGTAGAAGGGTGGAAAGCAGGGGACCGTGTGGTAGTTCAACCGCGTCGCCCATGTGGTAGGTGTTATTGGTGCAGGCGCGGTTGTGAAATAGGGCTCTGCGAACAATTCTACGCGGAGTTGTTGCGATACGGAGGGGCCTTTGCCACCTATGCCAAGGCTAAGTACGATCAACTCTATAAAATCCCCAACGAGCTCAGTTATGAGCACGCAGCCATAGCTCAACCAATGGCATCGCCTTTGTATGCCATCAGAATCTCAGGAATGCAGATAGGAGATACAGTTGCAGTGCTCGGACTGGGCCCCATCGGACAGCTCCTGGCCCGGTTGGCCAAGATGGCAGGTACTAGAGCAGTATATGCCACCGAGATGAGCCAACCACGGATCAAGCTAGCCAGGAATGTCGTGGATGAAGTCATAGATATAAATGAAACCGATCCTGTGGGCAGAATCTTGGAGCTGACTGGTGGCACCGGGGCGGATGTAGTGTTCGAATGTTCAGGAAGTGCCTCGGCGACACAGCAATCTCTGGCTTTAGTAAGAAATGGGGGAGCGATTGTCTTTGTAGGGATATGCATGGACTGGGTCGGATTGCCAGTCAGCAGAATAGCATTGAATGGGCTTACGCTCAAGGGTCTTGTAGCTTACACAGAGAGTGAATTTGCCACAGCACTCAATCTGATAGAAGAGAGAAGGATTGACGTGGCTTCTTTGATAACAAGCAAGATGCCTTTGCAGGATATTGACGAAGCGTTCGAAAAAGCCTTAAGGGGTGAGGAGGGAAAGATTCTGATTAAGCCCTGAGCATGTGAACAATGTCCTGCTAAGGCCTCTGCCCGAGTATGCCCCTCAAAGGCGACCAATGAGGTCCCGGCATAGATCGGAGAGGCTCACAGCAGGCGCTTCTATCATTTCCTCCTTAATGTTCTCTGAAATAAGCGCCAAATCGCCCCTTAACAGCTCTTTTGCCCGAGATTTGTCACCTACTTGAGCTGCCGTCAAGGCCTCTTCCAGGTCGTTGATCAGCTTCCGCTGAACAGTTGCCCGAGCTCCAACAAAGACTTGATCAGGCAGATTCTTCAGGGTATTCTGCATCATTTGTATCAATTCGTGCTCTTGATACCACAGCTTCGTACCCTCACTGAAGCCAACACCATAGACCTCTTTCCCGTGAATCCTTCCCGTTATCTCGGTCGGGCCGAAGTAATATTCAACAAAGACAGCCTGGGTGTTGTCCTCCAGCCTTGGTGATATAACAAGATCAGCGTCCCACTCGGGAATAGTCAGCCTGGCAGCATGGGTAACATAATGATCCTTCGGGCCTGTGCGGAACAGGGGCCCCGCTCCTCTTGGCCACCCTCGATTCTTACAATAGCTTATGGGCTCCAGGGTGTAGTCGTTTGTCGTCGCCATAGTATTGTCCTCGAAGAGCGCGAAGATGCCGGAGAAAGGCATCAGCCGGTTGTACCTCAGGGTATCATATTGTCTCCAAAGGCCAAAATCCCAACCGTTGCTGAGGTGCCCACTGAAACACTCATGTTTTATTCTCTTTAACGGATGGTTTTTCTTGCCGAAATGGTTCGGGGCCCACTGCAATCCTACCTTAGCAATGCCTTCAATATTCTCGGTCCTGCCTGCTAACCCGAGAGTCCCTCGCACTTTGACCCTGGGACTCAGGCAAAAGGCGAAAGTATACGGTTGCGCAAACATTGTGAGCATGCCGCGGTAATCCATGGCTCCGTCTAATAGAGGAGGTTTCAGGGCCTCCAGGTCGACAGAAAGGTTTATTCGTGCTCCCGATTTCCCATTGCTTGAGGCTTCCAGGTGGTATTCGAAGGGAAGCAGATTCCCACTGGAGTCCCTTTTCGCATACCATCGCTCTATGCCACCGCCCCGGGGGTGATAGGTGATGTCCAGATTCCCCTCCTTGATGTCAAAGGGAGGTCTGAACAGGCCGGGGAACGGCCTGAAATGGTATCTTCTGTCAATGTAGCGCCTCTTCTCAGAGATATCAGTTATATTAAGTACACGGCAATTAAAGCCAAAAAGCTTGCCCATTCTATTGTAGCTATAGATATAGATGAAGGAGTATATTTTCCCGCTCTCCCCTGCCTTTACATACCCTTCGATATCCCAGGACTGAGAATCGTACCCCGGATGCCATCCTATAGCGGAGGGCAACGTAAAATGTTCCTCCGCGCCCTCATAGGCGAAAGGATAGCGCTTCCACGATTTGTCCTTCCAAAAAGGCAGATATTGGGTATCTCCTGTCTGTAAGATAAGAGCATCAACCTCTTCTGGCTTCATAATAGCCTCCTTTTGAACTCAGCCATCTGGAATGTAGGCGGTATCGTTTTCCCCCTTTCATTCCTCAATCTTGAATTCCCACTGGCAGAAGGTGTCATCGGCGCTTTTCCGAGGAGGCCGCTTCAGAGGCGTTACCTTTATTTTCGGGTTATTAAGAAACTTCTCCATTACAGGCTGTTCCATCGTATAACAAAGCCATTCTATCTTTTCAGGCGCGAATGCTTCCAAGAACTCACACGTGATGCATTTGGTAGTAGTGGATATAACGTGATTCTCATTCTTGATATCGACCTCCCCACCGAAGAGTTCGGACTCCGTATGGCCATCTGGAGCCAACTGAATAACCTTCAGGGAATCAAGGACAGTATTCAGCTTGATATTCCCTATCTCAACAAACTGCGGAATCATTCTCTCAGCTTGCAGAAGAAGAGCTGCCAGAGAACAACGGTCAGCAGCTTCAGAGCCATATTTCTCCGAGACGGCCTCGATCCAGGCCCCCTGAATGCCAAGATAGGCACGCTGCCATAACTTCATCAACCTGACAAGAAAATCCTTAGAGAAATCCTCCCATTTTAGGTCATGCCTGTATGAACCGCTGTAGTCCTTTAACTCCATCTTACATCTCCCTCCTGGAAAGCACAGCGCTTCTCACGCTTCCGTGCCTTCAAATTTTTTAATGCCCTCGACTGACCTCCCATTCGCTCATCATTAGATACAGAAGACACCGTTTATTTCAAATTTTGGTCACCAGGTGACTGACAAAAGCGGCCAGGTTTCTCTTTGCCGGCCGCGTGTTTCTGAAGAGGGTGAACACATTCATCAGATAGTGGGGATGCAAAAGGAAACAAAGCACTGCCTTTTTCCAGAGCAATTTGCCATCAGAGGCCAGAATCTGGTCGAAAGGCTGTACGCCATGCTGGATTGTGTCCGAAATGGAGCGAATGGCTATGAAAGGAATCTGCCGGGCTGAGGCTATTCTGGCGATCCAGTAGCTTTCCATATCCACGATATGCGCATGGAAGGTTTCGCTCAACTCCTGCATCTTCTGGGTACTGGAATCCAGTTGCAGCACTGTGACGCCGCTGCCAGGACGAAAGCGGGTCGCCCTGTCCCCAGGTCCCTGTGATGCCAGAGAAAGCAGATTGGCATCGGGAGCACATGGTTCTACCCCCTGTTCTCCCTGTTCCAATCCAGGTGCACAATGCAGTGTTGAGCATACAACGACATCGCCAATCCTTAGCTCTGGAGTCAGTGCCCCTGCAAAGCCAATGGAGATTATTGCAGTAACAGGATAGCGCTCCAGAATGAACTGCGTTGCGTTCTCAGCTCGCTCCTTGCCCATGCCGGTTTGTACCAGCAGGGTGTCTCTGTTTTTTAATTTGCCACGGTACAGCCTGCAAACCGGGCTGGCGACTGCTTCCTCGATGACCATCTGTCTCCGCAGGTCCACTATCTCCTGCCCAAATGCACCCAGTATAGCCAGCATCAGCACCTCCGGGCGAGCATGAGTTACCAGTCTTATGCCAGTATTATCCAAGTTTGTCAAGTACACGTGGTGAAAGGAAAGCATGACTCATACAGGCTCATGCTGCGACCTCACGACTTTGGTGACCACACTCCTTGGAGCAACCCTGGCAAAAAACGGCGCCAACTTGTACTCCAGACCAGGAATAACAACGACCTTCCCTCTTTTCAAGGCTTTGTAGCCAGCTTCAGCAACCGCGGCAGCATCCATCATTTTACGCTTGGTAATTCTGGATTTCTCCATATGTGCCCTCTTAAAGAATTCAGTTCTTGCCAGGCCCGGACAAAGGCAGGTAACGCTGACACCGGTTCCCTGCAGTTCGTTTGCCAGAGCCTCGGAGAAATGCAAGACCAAAGACTTGGTGGCGCAATAGACAGACTCCAGTGGAGAGGATAGAAAAGAGCACACGGAGGCTACGTTCAATATGCCGCCTGACCCATTGTCTACCATTCCTTGCAGGAAGAGTTTGGTCAAATGTATCAGTGAAGTAGCGTTCACCTGAATCATTCTTAGTTCTTCTTGCAGGTCTGTTTCGGAAAACATGCCGTAGACGCCAAAACCTGCATTGTTGACAAGCACATCTACCCTGATGGCTTCCTTTTCAAGCTCAGAGAATACCTCTTGTGGCGCTTTGGGATCAGATAAGTCTTTAGGCAGAACCATCACACGCGTTCCATATTTGTCCTCAATCTGCGCCTTCAACTCCTCCAGCCTGTGTTGACTCCTCGCCACCACTACCAGGTTCTTACCGTCGTTCGCAAACAGCTTTGCAAGCTCATAACCGATTCCACTAGAAGCTCCTGTTATCAAAGCATACCTCTCTGCGCTACCTATCATAGACTATCCTCCTGTCACCTCTTGCGAGAATCATTGGTGATAAGTATACTACCACACTAAATCAATAACCCAGCACTGTGAAGGGAGAAGGTAGCTACGTCAGTGGAGCAAAAAAAGGCCATTGCCCGTCGCATCGTCGAGCGCTGGGCCAGGTCAATAGAGGAATGCGAAGGTTTTCTCGGAAGTTCTTGCTTCTATCCTATATCGTTCGACCGTGAACTGGCGCGGTTCTCGGGGATTGCCCTAAGAGGCAAGGTATTCTGACAACTGCTCAAATCTTCTCCTACTCATCCTTGAAATAAGATACTTGAAGTAGAGGTTGATCTTCTCCCTGTCCTTGACCTGCTCAACTACAATGTCTTCCGGGAGATAAGGGAGAACATTATGATGACTCCCCATGAAGAGAACGCCAGCCTCCCCTTCGTTTAGGGTTTCGTTGATCGTATTAGCTACAAATTTATCCCTTTCCTCCAGCAGTGAACCTTTGCGCAGTTTATACTTGGTGAAGGCAACGCTTTTCCCAACAACCGATTTGGACTGAGCAAGCTGCATGATATGTTTATACTCCTCCTTGAGGAGACCTGTATCCTCGGTCTTCATAAGCTCAGCGCCCTTCTCCACAAGGTTGAGGATGATTTGGTGATTCCTGCTGCCGCGTTTTGCTGCCTCCTCGACGACCCTCCTGCCCAGCTCGCCATCTGCCAGGAGACCATCTTGATATATCTTGAGGTTGGCAGCATCAAGAGAATCGAAGTGGTGAGCCAGGTTCTCCCAGAACTTTGCCACTACCTCCTTGTGTCTGGCCCATTTCTCCTCTCCAACCAAGGCGGCGCTCTTGCTCTCGATAGCGGAAGCCACGCTTCCCAGTTCGGACTCCGTGTGGATAACAGGGACATAGAGGAGTTTTCTCATCGCTGGTCTTCGGCCATCCTTCTTGTCTCAAGTGCCTCCCTGAAATGCCGGCCTTCGATCTTGAATTTGTCGAGGTCCGTTTCCTCCCGGTTTATGAACTCCCTTATCGCCAGCATGGAAGCTCTCCTTGAGATAGCCTCTATATCGGAGCCTGCCATGCCTTCAGTTGCCTTGGCGAGGGACTTGAGGTCAACATCGCCAGCCACGGGTTTGCCCCTGGTATGAACCTTGAATATCTCCAGCCTTGTCTCCTCATCGGGCATGGGCAGCTCCAACTGGAAGTCGAATCTGCCAGCTCTAAGCAGAGCTGGGTCTATGATATCCGGCCTGTTGGTAGCAGCCAGAACCATCACCCCCTTAAGCTCCTCTATTCCATCGAGTTCAGTCAGGAACTGGCTGATCACTCGCTCGGTAACGTGGGAATCAGCACTAACCCCCCTGATGGGGGCAATGGCGTCTATCTCATCGAAGAATATGATGCAGGGGCTGGCTTGTTTAGCTTTCTTAAACACCTCCCTGATCCCTTTCTCCGACTCCCCCACCCATTTTGTGAGCAAGGCCGGGCCCTTTACTGAAATGAAATTCACTCCACTCTCGTTAGCCACAGCCTTAGCCAGCAGCGTCTTACCCGTGCCTGGGGCCCCGGTAAGCAGTATCCCCTTGGGAGGACTGGTATTGGCTTTGCCAAATACCTCGGGATAGCTGAGGGGCCACTCGATGGTCTCCTTGAGCACTCGTTTCGCCTCCTCAAGGCCACCGACATCGCTCCACTTTACGTCGGGAATCTCAGTGAAAACCTCCCTGATGGCCGACGGCTCCACCTCCTTCAGTGCCTCCATGAAGTGGTCCATGGTGACTTCCAGTTCCAGGAGCAGCTCATAGGGAATATAGTCGGTCTCAAACTCGATCTTGGGCATGATCTTCCTCAGGGTTATCATCGCCGCCTCTCTGGAGAGTGCCTCCAGGTCGGCACCGACAAAGCCATGGGTGATTTCAGCCAGCTTCTCCAGGTCGACATCCGAAGCCAAAGGCATCCCTCTGGTGTGGATGTGGAGTATCTCCAGCCTTCCCTTCTTGTCGGGGATGCTTATTGAAATCTCCCGGTCAAACCTGCCCGGTCTCCGCAGTGCCGGGTCAAGCACATTGGGTATATTGGTTGCCCCGATGACGATCACCTGCCCCCTTGATCTCAGGCCATCCATCAACGCCAGAAGCTGGGCAACAACCCTTCTTTCCACCTGCTGGTCGCCCCTGATTTCCTCCCTTTTGGAGGCTATAGCGTCAATCTCATCCAGGAAGATTATGGCCGGGGCCTGCTCACCTGCCTTCTCAAATAAAGCTCGCAGGTGCGCTTCACTCTCTCCATAGAACTTGTGAATAACCTCGGGACCACTTACATGGAAGAAACCAGCGTCGGTCTCATTGGCTACCGCTCGGGCGATCAGAGTCTTGCCGCATCCCGGAGGGCCATGGAGCAATACCCCCTTGGGGGCTTCTATCCCCAGCCTGTCAAAGACCTCAGGGTATTTGAGGGGAAGCTCGATCATCTCCCTTATCTTCTGAATCTCCTTGTGCAGCCCACCGATGTCCTCATAGGTAACTCCAACCCCTTCTCTCTCAGCAACCCTCTCACCTTTCATCTTTACCCGTGTGGTGGGATGGATGACAACAACACCCTTGGGGTTGGTATCTACCACAGAGAACTCCTGGTAGCGGGTGCCAAAAAGGGTGACCCTCACCTTGTCCCCAGAGGTCACCGCCGTTCCCTCAAGCAACCTCCCGATGTAGCCGGTATCCTTCTCACGGGCGAAGGCAGATGATGGGCTTATCGGGGCGAGGACTATGGCATTGGCGGTCTTGTATTCGACCTTTTCAACTTGTACCTTCTCCCCCAGGCCAATCTGGGCGTTCTCCCGGGTAATGCCATCGATTTGAATGCTGTCCTTGCCCCGGTCCTCCATATAGGTGGGCATAAGTCTAGCAGCAGTAGGTCTCTTACCCAGAATCTGAACGATATCTCCAACCTCAGCGCCTGTCTCCACCATATCTTTAGGGTCGATCCTGGCTATTCCCCGACCCACGTCCTTAGCCAGCGCCTCCGAAACCCTAAGGGTTAGGGCGTTAGTTTCCACCTTCGCCATCTTGGTTGCCTCCCGATTCGCAAGTGCTCAACTACCAGCACTCAGCGCAGTAGGGCGGGTGAAGCGAAACGCAACCCACCTTCCACAGCCATCAGTCACCAGCAATCAGCTTTCAGTGTTCTAATGAATGTCGCTAGTATTCTCTCGGCCAAGACCGTTTACTGACTACTGACGGCTGACCGCTGGTTGGTGGGTTCCGCCCTGCTGCACCTACCCTACAAACTCATAGCTGAGGGCTGAACGCTTACCCCCAGTGAGGGGTTTATTGCTGCTTCTTCTTAAGCCCTATCTCCAGAATCCCGTTCTTGTAGGTAGATTGCATAGAATCGGGGTCCACTGCTGAGGGAAGTAGGATCTCCTTACTGTACTTCCTGTCCTTTGCTTCCGCAGCCAGATCGATAATGTCATCTTTCACCTCAAGGTGGATGTCGTCCTCGTCCACACCAGGAAGCTCAGCGATCACTACCAATCTCTCCCCCTCATCGAAGACATCAACTATAGGCTCCCTGACCTCAGCCACCACCGGCCCCCTCTCGGTTGCCTTGATATTGCCGAACTGCTCTATAGTCGGCTTTCCTCCCAGCCCCATCTTCACGCTGAAGCCATATACTCCCTTCGCCTTGCTGCCCAGGCCCGCAATCTCCCCGGTGCGGGTATATTCGTCTTTCCCCTCTTCAGCCATCTTGGAGACGAGGTCAAACAGGCTGCCGAGTCCCTTGAACAGGCCACCCAAGCCAATATCCACAGTTCCTTCCGCTTTCCTCTTTTCCTCTTCACCCATTCCAGCACCTCCGGAATTCCTTTGTAGCTCCTCCAGCTTGAGACTCAAGACAGGCAGGGGCTTGCTTACGCCTTCCTCCCAGCGTCGCACCGTTTGCAGGGAGACGCCAACGAGCCGAGCAAACCTCTCCTGAGATAGACCGAGCTCCAATCGCAGTCCCCTGATACGTCTGTTCTCCATCGCTCACCTGCACAGGCATTATAACATCTGATTAAACACATGTCAATACCTGCAAAGGAGGCGAAGGTGATTTCAAAGAGTGGAAACATCATTATTTCATCCATGCCGGCCGGGGAGCGGGGTCGGTGGAGATAGCCACCATGCCCTTCTCAGGGTAGGCTTTGACCAGACGTATTGCCGTGGCAGCGGCGGATGTCGTCTTCCCCGTGCCCC
>CAZCXP010000001.1:33786-59002 GCA_964502665.1 uncultured Dehalococcoidia bacterium
TGGTTGCCCACCACGAATCACCAGAATTGCGATGATATCCGACCACGGGTAGGTTGCCCGACGTCGGGCAACCTACCCAGATTTGATTAAACACATGTCAATACTTGCAAAGGAGGCGATTGCCAGTGTATAACTCCTGGACCACTTCTTGCAGGTCTACGGTTTTCAACCTGATCAGCTCAGTATCTCCGCTGGCCAAGGCGGACTTTACCGCCAATACCTTTGCCTCTATTTCCGCGAGCTGGCTGTCATCCAATCTATCCCCTGTCTGGCCCGCTATCTTTTCAGCAGCAGAGATGAGGTTGTCGGCTATAATACCTAGCTCTACCTCTTCACGCCTCCTCTTGTCCTCCTCAGCATAGACCCTGGCTTCCTCGATCATCCGTCCGATTTCTTCAGGTGATAGCCGGGAGGACTGAATCCTTAGTCCTGATTCATTTTCAGTGTAAAGGTCTCTGGCGGAAACCTGCAGAATGCCGTTAACATCGATACTGAAGACGACCTCAATGCGGGGCACTCCTCGGGGAGCGAGGGGGATATCGGTGAGCTGAAACCTGCCCAGGCTCATGCTGTAACAAGCCATCTCCCTCTCTCCCTGGAGCACGTGAATATCCACCTCAGGCTGGTTATCGAAAGCTGTGGAGAATACCTGGCCTGAGGAGGTAGGAATCTTGGCATTCCTTTCAATAATCCTGGCAAAAACCCCGCCTCTGGTCTCAATGCCCAGAGAGAGGGGGGTAACATCGAGCAATGTCACCTCTTCCACTTCACCGCTCAGCATCCCAGCTTGAATGGCGGCGCCAAGAGCCACCACCTCATCGGGATCGATGTCTTTATAGGGCTCCTTACGCAAAAGCGCTCGGCATAGCTGCTGCACCGCCGGCATTCTGGTAGCTCCGCCTACCAGAATTACCCTGTCGATATCTTCAGGCTCGAGTCTGGCATCGGCCAGAGCTTGCTTGGTGGGACCAATCATGTTCTGAAGCAAACCCTCTGTTAGCCCCTCGAACCTCTCCCTGGTCAGTGTCATATCCAGATGTTCGGCATCATGGTTGTTACTGAGGATAAACGTCAGCTTGATGGAGGCAACCTGGCTATTTGTAAGCTCGACCTTGGCTTTCTCCGCAGCCTCCTTCAGCCGCTGCAGGGCTATCCTGTCTTCTCGCAGGTCGATGCCGTGCTCCTGCTGGAATTCGCCAGCCAGATAATCCACAATACGCTGGTCCCAGTCGTCTCCCCCCAGCCAGGTGTTGCCACTTACCGCCTTGACCTCAAACATACCCCTGCCCAGCTCCAGGATGGAGACATCGAAGGTGCCACCCCCGAGGTCCCAGACCAGGATGTTATGGACGTCCTGGTTATCCAGGCCATAGGCCAGGGCAGCGGCCGTGGGTTCGTTGATGATCCTGATTACATCTAGCCCGGCGATAGCGCCGGCATCTTTGGTGGCTTGACGCTGAGAGTTATTGAAATAGGCAGGAACGGTGATCACCGCCTTCTCCACCCCCTCCCCCAGGTAGCTTTCGGCATCGGCTTTGATCTTGCCCAGGATAAGGCTTGAGAGCTCTTGAGGCGTGTATTCCTTTCGGCCGAGCCTCACCCAGAAGTCAGAGCCCATTCGCCTCTTTATGGAGACAACGGTTCTCTCGGGGTTGGCTACTGCCTGCCTCTTTGCCAGTTGCCCCACCAGCCGTCTGCCATCCGCGGTCAGCGCCACCACAGAAGCGGTCAGCCGCCCGCCCTCGGCATTGGGGATGACCTTTGGCTTGCCATTGTCTATGAACGCGGCTACCGAGTTGGTAGTCCCCAAATCAATCCCAATGACTTTAGACATGCACCTTCCTATCTATGTCCGGGCAGGGATTTAGCCCCAACCCTTGGCTATGGTGATTCCAGCTTTTGCCGGAACCTTCTCTCCGCAGGAAGGGCAAAAGCTGCGGTGTACATAGTATCGCCAGGTAAGTCCGCAGTGGGGACATTGCATATCCAGGGGCTCGCCACACTCGGGGCAAAAAGCGTACCTTCCCGAGGTAGTGGCTAGACACATAGGGCAGTGAAACGGACCCGTCACTGCTGTCGTCTTCTCTTCTGCCATCTCTGTCAACTCCTTTCCCAGAGTCAAGCATTAGAAACTCAGGATCAGGCGCTAGTGACTTGCTGAAGCTGAATCCTATTCCTCTTCATGTTTTGTCGCCTCGCTGCGGGTGCGGAGGTCACGCCGGTCAAACTTCAGTATATTCCCCGCCTCATCAAGCACGACTTCATACTTGGCAAGCAAGTCCATGCCATCTGGGATAGACTTCTTCTCCAGCATCTCCAGCGAGACATGCCACCCTCGGTCATCCTTGGAAACCGACATCACACCAGATGGCTTCCTATCTATGAGCCGGCTTAGCTGCTGCTTAGCCCGGTCTACCACCTGAACCGTCGTCAGAGCCATTTTGCTCACCTCCTTCCCTTTAGACCTTTCGCCTCAACCTGGGGCTTACCCAGCCACAGACAGAGCAGCCCTCTTTTACCAGCCTCTGCCGGGGCGCTTTCTCGCCGCACTGGGGACAGGGTTCCCAGTCCTCAGGCACGGGTTCGCTGCGCTGCCTGATGACATCTGCCAGGGCGTCCTCCCAGTCCTGCATATCCACGGGCACACCGCAGAAGCAGGCCACCCTGTTACCTGACTCAGTCTTATATAGCACGTTGAGGACCTGTTTCTCCCCCAGGATGCCCTGGAGGTTGTTCAACCGGGTGGTGGCATGAACCAGGCTGTCACGGGGAGTCTCCCAGGCTGCATTGCCATCGAAGTCGTGATACCAGTACATCCTCTTGTTGGTCAGATAGAGGTGCCCCGGTTTCCACCCATCACGGGTGGTTCCGCCCGTGGAGGGCAGGGTCACGAGGTGCCACATCCTGCTGTAGTGGGTAACCCCTTCGCCAGGGGTCAGGAACCTGCCTGCCCCCTCATCAACGGGAGGGATGGTTGGATTGCTCTCCAGTTCCAGCCTCAGCTCTACCATTCTCTTCTCGATAGCTTCTTTCACCACCGAAACATCGGTATGGTGGAGTTGAGCCACCTCGCCATCCTTGAGCAGTATATAAAGGTGGTCCGTCTCCGTCTTCGCGATATCCAACCTTCTCTCCACAGCCATCCCTCTTATCAGCTCGTAGGCCACCTCCATTAGTACCTCGCCGGGATAGGGTCTCCACAAGAGGACCCTTCTGTCGGTGACATAGAGATGGCCCGGTCTCCAGCAACGGTAGATGCCCTGGCAGTACCAATGGGAGCCAAACATCTTGACCAGGATCTCTTCCCCGTCTGCTAACGGTGCCCTCGCCTTTTGAGATTCCTTTCGCCCGTTTCGAGACCAGTCGCGCATCTTTTCATCCCAATCGACCAGCATGCCCCACTTCAGCATGGTCTCCATCCCGGCTATGGCCGCCTTTAGGGTAACCCCGACCAGAGGAACCCCCGCCAGGCTGACGATGAGGTCGGCATGGATTACCAGCCCCTTGTCCAGGATTCTCTCTAGAAGATCGGTTACAGTGCATTCTGCTGCCGCCGTAGGTTGCATTCCCATTTTTGTACCTGATCATTCACCTTGCTGTCCCTCTCAGCCCTTCGCTTCGCTCAGGGTGACAATTGGGCTAGCTCCGTATCAAGGCGCGGGTCATCCCATCCTTGATTGCCTTCTGCCACACCCCCGGCGACCTGACGGCGATATATGCCACCCGGGTACGGTCATTCGGGCTGGCTCGGTACGATATGCAAAGCTGCCTGATATGTTGCAGTATCCACTTCCTCATCTCCAGCCTGACATCCACAATATCCTCGAGGAAGGTGGCAAACTGGATTTTCCCCTGGCGCTCAAAAAGCACCCGTTGGTTGGTGAGGTGGAGACATCCCAGCCTCCACAGGATGTCATGAGTGCCAATATCAACAGTCCCCGAAGTGGTCAGGATAGTCTTTTCTCCCTCCCGCAGGAAATCTCTCCTCTCTGCCCTTTAGACAAAGCTATAAGGAGCCCTGGGGCCGGTGAAGCGTACGGAGAAGCCTTCCATGTTGTCGATCCTCTCCAGCTCATTGCCCAGGCCGTTCACCTTCTCATTCAATACCAGGCACGATAGATTCATGAACATCGTCTTCTCTTTGTCCCTCTTGAGCTTCTCCACCTTGATGTCGTCAGCCTGGTTCACAATCACTCCGTAGAAGTCCTTGAAGTGCTGCTCCGCCCTCCTCTCCATCTGCTCTCTCACCGCTTTCTCTATCCTGCGCTTATACACGTAAGCCATCCCCGGCTTCTGAGCTGCCATCTGCACCTTCAGCTTCTGAATCTCCTCGCTGTCCCGGGCGATCGTCTCACCCACGACCTTGGGGTCATAGAATACCTGGACGCCGAACTCCCGCTTTCCCCTGACCCGATCCATCTTCTCCCTGAGCTTTTCAGAATCATCCCTGAGCCAGTCCCTCACCACCTGATCGGGGTCGAGCGTATCCTCGCCTTTTATTATGGTGTCCAGGCCGAGGGGAAGCACGACATCAAACTTCTCCATAGCCACATCGAGAACCTTCTGATGGGTTTGCACCCAGCCCTTGACCACCTCCTCATCATCCGAGGTATAGGGCTCGGCGGAGCAAGTATGGACTACAGCGCATAAGCTGTTGTAGGGGATTGTGTAGACCTCACTGCCTTCAATTCCGATCTGGCCCAGGTTGACCATTTCCCCGGAATCGGCGATGCAATAGACGTACCTGCCGCTCCCATTACCGCTGCCCTTGGCCTCCTCCGCGACCGGCTCTTCCTCAGCAGCCAGAATCCTCTGTATCTCCCCTTCCAGAAAGGCAGGAGGAGTCTGCGGGATTTCCTCAGATATGTCGTCCCTACTGACTGGCGGCATCCCCCCGGTCAACACCTCCCGCATCACCTGGGAGATAGAATCTTGAATAGCTGCCCTGAGCTGGGGCAGCAAGGCGGCTCTCACCATCTCCCTTACTACGTCCTTCGTTTCAGACGCTATTCTCCCTATCTCCTGCGTCACCATCTGCTCTATTACTTTTCTTGCTGTCGAATCCTTTTCCATTTAGCACACCCCTTGCTTTTCAGCTTCCTCCTGCCATCTCCCCGGGTTTGCCATTCCATCCACCACTTCCCTCACGATGTCATCCAGGCCATCCCTCACCTGCTGAACTGCCTCGGCGATGCCTTGCTCCTCTTTTATGGCGTCGATAGCCTCATCCAGGTCCATCAGGGCTTGCCCCAGCCGCTCAGATTCCTCATCGGTCAGGCTTCCGCCATCTATTCTCTTGAGGGATTCGATCCTGAGGGTATCCCTGATTATCTCCACCAGGGCAATGACCAGCCCCAGCACGCCTTGCTTCAGATCGCCCTCGTCGATGTCAATCGGCATGCTCAGCCTCTTTTTCCAGTTCGATTTCCAGAATGCCCTTCTTATAGGATGTCTCGGGTTCCCCCTTAACCGCGCAGGGTAACGCCACCTCCTTGTGATACTTGCGCTGAGGCGTATCGGCAGATATGATCAGGCGATTTTCCTTAAGCTCGACCTTTATGTCCCCCTCTTCCACCCCCGGGAGTTCGGCGATTATCTTCAGGTGGTTATCCTCCTCGAAGATGTCCACCAAGACCTCTTTCTCTACGGCAGGCTGGGGTTCTGCCGCCCTCTGCCTTTTGGGCCTGGGCTTCCCTCCCTCTACTTCAAAGGCGGGCTTCTCCTCAGCTAAACTCCTTATCGAGAAACCTCTCTCCACCCTGGGGATAGAGCCCCCTCCGGGTATGCTTCCCTTGCCAGGCCCACCAATCCCTACACCAATTCCGCCCGCCTTCTCAAGCGGTGTCTCCCTGAGCTGCCGGTCAACCTCCTTGTTGATGGCGTCCAGCCTCTCCTGAAAAGCCTCCGAATCCTCCAGCCCCTCGAGCAGCCTGCCCAGCCCCGGTATAACATCGCCCAGTCCACGGAGCACGCCGCCCGCTGCCCCACCCCGCTTGCGCCTTTCCAGTTGTTCCTCCAGCGTCTTTATTTTTCCCTCAAGCTCCCTTATCTTGTCTTCTCGTTCCTTTTTCTCAGCCATGATGCCTGCCTTCCTCCGTCTGTCCCCTCCGCATTCTCGGGCAGGTTTGAAAACCCTGCCCCTACATCCTCCGCATCCTCAGGCAGGTTTGAAAACCCTGCCCCTACATCCTGAGCCTTGACCTTCCCCACCCTGATCCTCAAGAGACCATCCTTGCTCTCTACCTGCGCCTCACTGGCTAACTGCAGTGAGGCAGGTAGCTGGGCAATTATGGCTACATGCCCGTCCTCCTCAAAGACATCCACCAGGGGCTCTCTGCTTTTCCCAAATAGTGAGCCCTCCTCCAGCCACCAGCTGGAGAGGACCCTCTCCCCGGTTACCGGGTCGATCCTGGAGCTTTCGAACTTCACTATCTCCCTGCCCGAAGCGAGTCGAGCAGCGGGGTTTATGACGTCCCTTATTCGAGACAGGATGTCCATATCCGAGTCTGCCTTCGTTAGCTCAACCAGTTCGCCAATCTCGGCATGCCTGCTCCACCATAGATACCACAGTATCTGCCGGCTCTTCTCATCCACGGCATCCAGAACCCTACCCAGGTCGACGTCGGTTTTGTCTTTATGAGAAACATCGATCTCAGCAAAGATGTCCTCGATTTGCTCCAGGACCTCCGCCCGGAGTATTTCCCTTACCCTGGAAGAGCGTTGCAGGGCGAGGAAAAGGATTTGCGGCGTGTATTTGTCGCTTGGCGGTTCCCCTGCCCTCAGCCATCTGTCCATCAGGGCGGGCTTACAGCCGACTTCCCTGGCCAGTTCCCCCTCGTCCCCGTATTCATCCCACAAGGAGGCGAGTATATCGAGTCTGAGGTTCAGCGGTATGAAAGGGGTCAGCTTCTGAACTGCTTCTTTGGCATGAGAGTTGTGGCCCTTGGGCCGTGAGCTTTTCATCATCTATCAACCCTTCCAGCTGGGTAGGTTGCCCGACGTCGGGCAACCTACCCACAGGCGGATGCGCTCGCAGTTTTCATGATTCTTTGGCGGCCAGTTGCCCATGGGAGATTTCTGCCCATGCTGAATCCTTAATCCCTAACCCTTGATCCTAAACAGCACTTCCCTTCCAGCCGCAGATATAGCACCCTTTCTCTCTCAACTCTTGTGTAATCATCGGCCTACCACACCCCTGACATCTGGTCCTGTAGCTCGTCTCAGCGGCAGTCTTGGTCTTCCGCCCGTTGGCTCTCTTCGATCTGGCAAGCTCGAGTTGCTCCTGAGTTCCCCTCCAACCGCAAACCCAGCAGCCTTGGGTCAGAATCTGCCTTTTTGCCACCTTCCTTCCACAGGCGGGGCACCTCACCCAGTAGGCAGAGGTCTTTTGTTTCTCCATCTGCCTCTTTTGTTCTCGCTTCGCCTCTTTATGGATTCCCTTCAGGATTATCGGTTCAAAAAGCATCCTGCTCCTAACTCAGCGGGCTTTCATCTCTGGACCCGCCTTGGCACGAACTGCCTTGGCTTTGGCGCTGACCCAGCCGCACCACGGGCATCCCTCGTTGAGGAGTTCATCGAGGTGTACCCTCTTCCCACACTGGGGGCAGTCTTCCCTGTCAAGCATAGCCTCCTGCCAGGCAGCGGTCTCATGGTCTGTCCCCGAGGGAAACTCCAGACCATACTTGGCTGCCGTCTCGAAGGAAGCCAGGGCTGCCCTTATCTTAATGCCCAATAGCTCAACCCCGGCTACGGATACGGTGATGTCGGCGTTAATTAACAAGCCTTTGTCCAGGACCCGGTCGATTACATCGACCATGGTTCCGCCCGATTCCCTTTCTGGCGTTAGTGCCATTTTCTGCCCCTTCTACTGCGACGATTCTGAATTGGCACCCTCTTTCTCCCCGGCGGGGGCTGCCGGTTCTCTATCCCTGACCCCCCTTACCTTACTTATAGATGTCTTTCTCCTATTTCTTTGCGTCCACCAGCACCTTTGCATACATGATTTCGGCGAGCTGGCCCAAGTGCTCCAGCCCCCTGATGTCATGGGGCAGCAAGGGGATGGGGATCACAGTGGTTTGTCCTCTCAGCCGCTCCACGATTTCCTCGATATGCTTTTGCTGGTTCCGCCTCTTGGCGGCGCAAAAGCCACACTCGGAGGGGGGGATTATCATATTGATGATGGTATGTCTCGAAGGGACTTTGAGGTTGGCCACAGAAGCGGAGAGGTCTCCCATCTCGGCTACCCCCATCTTCTCGGGGATGGTGACCATTACGAACTCAGTCTCCAGTGGATTGGCCAAGGCGTCCAGGGTAATCCGTATATCCCGGGATAGCTCCACAAGGCGTTCAGTAGGTCCGGTCAGCTTCACTACCCCTTTGTACTTCAGGAGCACCTTGAAGATTGCCTTCAGCCAGTCCCTAATCAAGTGAGGGAGTTCAAGGAGGCGAATCAGATGCCCTGAGGGGGCTGAGTCCATAACATAGATGTCGTATTCCCCTTCTTTGCGCAGGTCCATTATCCTCTTCAGGGCCATAAGCTCCTCCACCCCGGGGGGAATGACGTCAATAAGCTTTTCTATTATCTCCCGGTCGAAGGGGAGATCCATCCTAGCGCCGAGCATCTGCCGGAAGGCGTCACGTACATCATCCCGATACTCCTGCTTGAAATCCTCAAGCATTTGGGGGGCATCGATCTCCAGGGCATAGAGGTTACTCACCCCTGAAATCGGGGTGATTTCCCTCCCAATATGCTGCTCGAAGCTGTCGGAGAGGGAATGGGCGGGGTCGGCGGAGAAAACGAGGACCTTCTTATCAGGATTATGTCCGGCCAGATAAAGAGCATTAGCGGCAGCTACTGTCGTCTTTCCTACCCCTCCTTTGCCGCCGAAGATGATAAGATTGGGCGCCTCTCTTTCCAGAAGGTCACGGAGATTCCCCCGAGGAAGGGAGAAAGCCTGGGGCGCGAACTCAACCTTAGCCGGGGCGGGCTTATATTCCGCTTCACTAAAGAGGAGCCTGCTGTATTCGGTCAAGCCCTCTGTCCCCCCTATGTCGTGGGGGAACAAGGGCATCCACACAAGATTATAAGCAGCAAATTTCTCCCTTATCTCCCGCACATACCCTTCTTTCTCCCCCCACCTTGCTGAGCAGAAGGGGCACTCACGCCGCTCCTCGATGACCCGATTGACAATGATGCTGTTGACCGCAATGTTGTGCTCCCTCAAACCCTTGACGGATCTTTCTGTCTCGAAGATGCTCATCGGCTCAGGGATGGTCACCGGAACAAACTCGCTTGCGGTGGCATTGCTCAGGAGCTGCCTTACCCTGCGCACATCCTCCTTTTGAGCGGCGATATACTGATCACACTCATCCCTTTTATCTCTGCGGGTCAGGGATTTGAGCACATAGTGGTATTTATCCATCATCAATTCCATAACGCCGGCAAACTGCTCCATACGCTCGGGCAGGGAGAGAAGCACAAGGGTATGTCCGGTGGGGGCGGTATCCAGAATAATCAGACCATATTTCCCCGCTTTCAGCAGGTCGGCGATCTTGGTTATAGCCATGAGCTCATCGAGGCCGGGCAGGCTTTGAGCGAAAAAGGACTCTATGTCGTCCCTGTCAAATACAGTTCCCCGGTTGGCTATCTCCTTTATCACATCGCCGTTTCTCTCCATATGTTCCTGGTAGAGCTGGTTGGCATCTATCTCGAGTGCCCAGACATTCTGCACAACGGGGGTCATCTTATTGCCGATGGCGATGTCGAAGCTGTCCCCCAGGGAGTGGGCGGGGTCGGTGGAGATAACCAGTATCCTCTTTTTGGGGTCGAGCCCGTGGAAATGGAGGGCGGCAGCCGCAGCCGAGGTTGTCTTGCCTGTGCCCCCTTTGCCGCCGAAGATAATGAGCTTGAGATTGGGATTAGCCAGAAGGGCGGCCACTATTCTTCAGCCCCCTCTGCTTTACGTTTACGGCGGCGACCTTCCTCCAGCCTTTCCATCAGGGCGGCTTCCGCCGCCATGTACTCCTCCTCGGTTATCTCCTCCACCTCCAAGCTCATCTGGAGTTCCAGGAGCTTCTGCTTTATCTTCTCCTCTCCCCAGCGCTCTTCCTCAGCCATCTCCCGAATCCTGTCGCAAATCTGGGCAAACATGTTCAGCGGAGCCATCGCCATATCGAAGGCCACCGCCCCCAGGAGTAGCATTACCATTGTTTTCTTACCCCCTCACCTTTTCTAACCTCCTCCCAGCGGATCACTATATTGACGAAGTTGAATATTGGAGCGGGACCAATGTAGCTGAGTTTCATCCTCCCGGCATACTTAGCCCTCAGCTCCTCTATCCTGTCATCAAATTCCTTCTCCCGGCCTCTATCAACCAGGAAGGCAGCATTCAGGAACATGTTATCGCCAAAGGGCGTATTGAGCTTGGAATCGGCAGCGATCTTGTTCAGGGGTTGAAGTAGTGAGGCTGCCTCCTTCTCCTTCTTTTTCTCCAAAGCATCCTTGACCAGCTCTCCCACCCGAATCATGCTGTCCCGGGTTGGCTTGCGGGCTGCCCTGCTTCTTAACGCTCTGATGTCGCCCCTTTCCTCCACGATCTCGGCGAAGATAGCATCCATATCAAGCCACAGCGCCTTCACTCCCAGCTCAACCTTGTTATCCATATCGTGGAGCAGGTCTTTGAATTCCCGGTCTCTCCTGCGCAGAATGTCCCGCACTTCCTGAGCACTACCGGCGACTGTGCCGAATCTCACCGGGAGGACGGTATTCCCCTCGCTCATCACCTTCTCAATGGCCTTCTCATGAGCGATGGCATTCGCTCTGGTGGTGGCATACTCCCTTATCGGGGCATCGCTGATGACCGCACTAAGGTCATTGTAGGAGATGGTGGTAACGGGATCGCCTCTCCCGCCAATGCCAAGAGAGCCGAAGTTTCTTGCTTCACTGCTTTCGATAATGCAGTAGAGGTATTTACCTTCCTCAACCACTTCAGCTACTCCCTCCTTCCGACCCCGACTAGGTCTACCTTAACAAAGGCCCTGGCATCTTTTTTTTGAGAAGAGAACCTCTCTCCTCCGCAGTATTCAGCGAGAAGCTGATAGGCCCAGGATACATCCTCAAACCTCTTTCGGACTGCAACATCGCCGGGGTGCTTATCGGGGTGACACTCTGAGGACAGATTCCAGTAAGCCTCCTTGATCTGGGACAGAGTAGCCTCCTGGCTCAAGCCCAGTATCTTGCTTGCCCTTACGATTTCCTCCAAGTCAGCCTTCTTGACCTCAACGGTGCCGAAGCTATAGGGTGGTAGAGGGCCCACCTGTCTGAAGTTCAATCTACCGTCGTATGTACGGTCTATCTCATCAAGCCTCTGGTCAAAGGCCTCCTGACCGGCTTTTTGGATCAGGAAAGCGGTGTTAATGATCATTGTGGCATCCAGGGTATCGTGGAGGCGGAAATCCTCAGAGACTTCGGCGAGGGCAGCGATTATCTCTGGAGCAAGCAGCTCTTTCTTCTTGCTTAGAAAGCCTTCAACCATTCGCCCCAGCTTCACCCTGTCTTCCGCCGAGGGCTGGGGACCGAGGCTTTGCTTGAACCTTATGATTTCCTCCTCCTGCGAGATGTCCTTGAACACCGAATCTTTATTCCAGATCGCAACCACATCGAACTCCACCTTCCCCTCCATAGCTTCAAGGGCATCTTTAAACTTGGGATAGCCCTTTTCCAAGATCCCTTTTACCTCTTCAGCGCTGCCGGCGGTGGTCCCGAACTTAAGGGGAATAATAGTATGCTCTCTCATTATCCTCTCAATGACGGATTGGTGGCCAAAGAGGTAGCGCACTATCTCCTCCTTGCGGAGGGTAGCGAGCGGAGCGGGTAATGAATCGCTTACTACCGCTGCCAGGTCCAGGTAGATGATGGTATAGACTTCATCCCGGCCACCGATCCCGATGGGGCCGAAGTTCTTCCCCTTCTCGGTTTGAATCACGCCATAGATATAGTTACTCACCCCTGTCCTCCCCCAGTATCCGTTCTCATACCCTGACTTTGGTTACGAAACCGGTGCCCTGACATCTAATGCAGTAGAGGGGACTCCCCGCGAACGGCACCGCGAGCGCTCTTTCAAGATAGCTGCGTTTCCCTTTCCCCCTGCAGTAGACGCACTCAACACCTGCTTTGCCTTTTTTCCCTACCTGCCCTTCACCGTTTCTTCCCCCTTGGGGGTGATAACGCACGTCCCAGAAGCGAGGTAGTCGATATAGTCGGCTTTCCCCAGGGAACGGCAGACAGTATTGATGTAGGAGGTGTTACGACCCATTTTGCGAGCCAGCGCTCTCACATCGATCCTGCCTCCAGCCTCACTGATCCTTTTCAGGGCCTCTGCTTCAGTCCCACTTGGCATTTTCTCCCTCCTGCGTCATAATTTCTTGGTCCGGGAACACTCCTCCAGCTCCTCCGGGGTTATCCGGTGATAGCTCTTCAGGTTGAGCTGGGCATCCAGCTCGGCATGGTACAGGCCGAGCAGCTCGCCCCACCCCCAGCGGAGCATAAACTGGCTCTTCTCCAAGGCGATGACGATTAAATTCCAGCCATCCTGGGTCACCTTGTCCACCAGGCAGCTGACCCCGCCAATGGTCCAGAACTGATCTCCCTTTGATTCATCGAAAAACTCGTCCCTGGCCATAAGATGGACGAGCTTCTGCAGCATTCCCATTTCTCTGCGAATAAGTCCTCTTTTCTCTTCCTCCCTCTCTTTCCAGCGGGCCGCTTCGTGCTCCAGGGCGACAGCGCGGGGATCGGGCAGCGGCCTTCCCAAAGCCAGCGCCTTTTCTCTGGCTACTGCTTTTCTCAACATGACAGCCAGGGTGGCTGAATTCGCTCTTCTCCCTTCCTTCCTGCTCTCCGGCCGGTCCTTCTCCGCCCACCGGGCCAGCCCCTGCTGCAGCCAGCCAGCTATCCCCAAATCCTGGGGCTGCCCCTCTATTCTTGCCCCCGTTTTCACGTCCCTCAACGGCGTAACTTCCATAGAGGGGGCACCCCTCTCCCTTTGCTCCTGCCTCTTCTTGTACTCCTCGTCCATTACCCTCCCCACATCCTGGCTAGCTCGCTGCTTGTATTCTTTGTGACCCGCCTCCCTTGCCCCCGATAGCTCTGAGGCTCCCGCTCCATTACCACGAACCTTTCAGTAGTCTACGCTCATTCGCTTCCAGCTCTTCCTGTTGGTAGGTGCTTCTCTCACGTTTTCTTTGCCCTTCTGGTCCTCCTGGCCTGATGATTCCCTCAGTTCCTCCATTCTTGCGTCTATGGTCTGAAGGCGGCTGCTAATTCCTTCGCATCTCTTCTCCACCTGCGCCAGTTCCTTTCCCAGCCGCTCCTTTTCTTTGTGCAACATATACAATTCCAAGTAAACATCGTTCTGCCCTCGATGCGAAGCCTGCAAGCTCCGAGGCTTCAAAGTCCTGATACCTTCCATGCCGCGAGGTTTCCCAACAGAATTCATGACAGATTTCCTCCTGCCAAGACCTATCTAACGTTTTCCCTTTGGGAAATTATCAGGTTCTTGGCTTTGCCGGCCCCGGTGAGCTTGATTTCCACAAGCTGCCCTAGTTTGAGCTTGGCCTGGGTGCGGATATTGGCCGGGACGGGAATCCTTCCCTGATTATCAACCTTGGAGAAGGCACGGACGAGGATCACCTGAGCACCTCCGTTAACGGTATTTGGCGACCAGCTCCCTGACTGCCTCCTTGACTTTCTCTTGACTGCTCCTGCTGCCCACCCGGCTCGTCTCCGAGGCGAGGATGTCCTGGCACATCCGGGCGAAGAGCCCGTTCCTGGCGCTGGCAGAGATGCCTTTAAGCTTCAGTGACTTGGCAATCATGATGCAGCCGCGGACGGTGGGGGCAAACTCGCATTTCCCCGATTCCCTCAGATCCCGAACGATGCTTACGATCTTATCCGCGTCACGCCGAGATACGCCTGACTTGGCTTCGGTGATGGCGATCTCCGTTTCCTTATCAAAGAAATCGAGGTCAATGGTTACCATTCGGTCACGGAGGGCATCCTGGCTGCGATAGACCCCGGCATACTCCTCAGGATTGGAGGTGAACAGGGCGGTGAAATCGGGGTGAACCCTGAGGTAGCTCTCCTCCACCCCCCTCGAGGCGGGCAGGTCCATCATCTTCTCCTGAAGCACGGAGAGGAGGACGTTGTTTGCCTCGGGGCGGGACCTGGTGAACTCATCGTAGATGAGGGTAAACCCATAGCGGCAGGCTACGGTCAGGCGGTCGTCGATCCATTTCTTGCTCATATCCTCCTCGGTCTTGAGCACCGAGTGGATAAAGTTGTCGATAATCTTCCTGCGGTGGTAGCCATATTCTCCACCTACCAGGTCCGAGGTGCTGAACTCCTCATCGCCGTGGATCATCACCACCGGTCGCCCGATTTTGGAAGCCACATGCATGGCCAGGGTTGTCTTTCCCGTTCCCGTTGTCCCCCTGAAGTGGACGGGAAAGCCGGCGGCGACATAGGTCAGAGCGCGGTCAGTTACATCCTTTACCAGGTTGGTCTCGACGAAATTCTGGAGCGGCCTCGGCTCCAGGACGGTGGTCATCTCGTGTACCGTTGTCATGCTCAATCACCTCCCTTCTATCTTCTGGCAGCTACAAAGCCCCTGGCTCAATACTCGGGGCACACCTATCTTTCCCCCTCAACAGGGGTGGGGAGAGCATCGCTGGGCGCGAGGGGAAGGCCTGCAGGAGAGGTTCGCCATTGGAAGCTCATGGTCTTCCGGCTGGGAAATAGAGCAGGCCCTCTTTCTTGATCTTGCCCGCGTCAAGCAGCATCCGGGTGATATTGCCCAGCTTCACTCTCGCCTCTCCGGTAGCTTCTGTCATTTCAGCGAGCTTCATCCCCTCCGCGTGCTCCACGATTAGGTCCAGTATCCTGTTCTCCAGCTTCTGCTTATCCTGCGGGACCGCCTGCGCTGACATCTCTTCCTCCGCTGCTGCAGCGACAGGCGGCTTAACCGGACGAGGCGCTGCCACGCCCCTTTTGGCCTGCATGCTGGCCACCAGGTCTCGCCAGGCCGCTGCGGTCTCAGCCGAATCCCTCCCGAAGCTTTCTACAAGGTCTCTAGCCTCAGAGCGGATGCTGATGACCTCATCTGCTCTCTCCTTTGCCTCGGCCGCTCTCTCCCTAGCCTCCGCCTGACTCGCCTTCTTCCTCTCCATCTCAGCCATAGCGATCTGTTGCTTCTCTTTGGCCAGTTGTGCCTTAAGCTGAGTGCTCATCTCGGAGCGCGCCTCGTTGAAGCTAAGGAGCAGGGCAATAGCCTCACCTCTTATTTCATCTACTTCCTCCGCCCTCTTCTTTGCCTCCGCTGCCCTCTGTTTTGCATCGGCCTGACACACCTTCTTCCTCGCCATCTCAGCCCTTTCCAGGTCTTGCTTCTCTTTGGCCAGTTGTGCCTTAAGCCTGGCGCCCATCTGGGAGTGAGCCTTATCGAAGTTCCGGAGCAGGGCAGCAGTCTCATTTCCTATCTCGGCAACCCGCTTGGTACTCTCCTCCTGCGCTTGAGCCCTATGGTCGTGTGCTTGAGCAATATTCTGGGTCAGACTTCTGACGTCACTTGCCCTTGACATTTCCTTCCCTCCTTTGATACTTGATCAAGCCCTAGTAGAGCTAATTACCTTGTGCCACCGGGTGACCACCTCCTCATCAACCCCCCACAACTCGTCCAGCATCCTACCTACTTCATCCTGTCTTCCCTCCTGCCTGAGCTGGATAGCCTTTATCATTGCTTTGAAGTCCTCTATGCGGATCCGTTCCCCCCTCTGGAGAAGCCTCCGCAGACCGATGTTCATCTCCTCATGCTCCAGGTGTAGCTCTCTCAACATCCTGCCGAGGTCTCCTTGCGCTCCCTTCTGCCGGGTGAGGATGCTCTGGCTCAGGGCCTTGAATTCCTCCAGGGTGATATCGCCGTCGGAGATGACCTTCCTCAGCCAGGCCACCAGCTCCTCTTGTTCCTTGAGGAAACTGTCAAGAGCATGGGCAACCTTCTCCTCCTTTTCCCTTCGCCGAGCTCTGATTTGCGCCATCAGGGTGTCGAAGTCCTTCCTCCGCAAAGACTCGGCATGAGCCAAGAGGTCACGCAGCTCCATAACCTTCTCTTCCTGCTCGAGGTCAAACCGTTTCAGAAGCTCCACCATTTGCCTCATCAGGGCGCCAACCGTCCCTACGCGCGCCTCATATGAATCAATGACACTCTCTATAGGGCTTCCCATTACTCAGTCCCCTATAACAAAGTCTGAGGGCAATCTACCCCGGCCTTAAGATCAGGAAAGTCCTAAATGCCTTAAGAATTGCCCTCTTCTGGTAACTGAGAGTAACTCGGCATGCTTTAGGCTGCTCTGTAGCTCCTTCTCTCCGATATAGAGGGGCATTTGACTTGGGCAGGGTTGCGCCTCTATACCTAAAGGATGCCTTCCTGACCTCTTCCGTTACCGTGTGGTCACGACCTAGGCTGCCTGCGCGGTAAGACCAATTGCCTCAGAGTATTTGAGGAAGGTCTCAACGGAAGCAACCGTCGCCCTGGCCTCGATGGTGAGCAGCTCGATGCCTACCAGTGATACCCTCACCCAGGCATCGACGACTATGCCCTTGTCCAGGATTCGGTCAATGACCTCAACCAGAGTATCGGAAGCCATCGACTTCTCTACCGCCATCTAGATCACCTCCTTTCCCTTGGATTGCATGCCCACGGTGGCGCATTCGCGTCGGATGAACAATAGCCAGTTTGGGCATTTCTTATACGAAAGTACGCACTAGCGTTAATTCGTGGGTTGGGGTACCGTTCGATCTCTTAACGAAGTATACAAACATTGCAATTACAAAGCCCATTAAGGATATGAAGACGGCATTACAAAGAGGTTACAAGCGGATAAAGATTTGGAGGGAGTGAACGGGTGAGGGCATGAGAAGGCACTTGAATATTGCGAGGCGGTCACACTTCTTCCACGGTATGGGGTTTCATGGGTCCACTCCGATCAGGTCACCTGGTTTTGCCACGAAGTATCCCGTGCCCCCGAGGTTTGGCCCCTTTTCTCCCTTCGGAGGCCTGCGTCTGGCCTGTACCCCGCGGAAGATTAAGAAAGGATTGCGGATATAAAGTGGAAATTGCAAAGACATTACAAGCAGGTTACAATTCAGGGCAGAACGGACAATGCAAACGAGCGGGGCACCTGTATATCGCCAGGCGGTCATATCAGTTTTGGCTTGGTCTTGCCAGGAAATACCCTGTGCCTAGATTGGTGAGAAGGTAATAGTCTATGAATTGTAGTGTCTGTGGTAATCCCTTTCATGGTGGGAGGGCAGTTTTCCGCTGCAACTGCGGGGCTCTTACTCATGCCCACTGTTGGCCAAAACATATCATTGAGTCCCATGAGCCATCTTTCACTCTTGGGACTATCACTAGAGATGATGTGTTCACGCCCAATGAGCCAGTCGAAGCGGAAGGTGAACAGTCTATTTGGTGAGGTGGGAGATGAGGATAGAGAAAGTTGGGGATTGTGCTGGTCGCACCACTGGGAGTGGCGCTCGCATCCTCAAAGTCGCCGAACGCATAAGCCGCGTATTGGTTGACAACTAGCGCTCCCCCAGAGGAGGGGCTCCGCCCTCTCCTCATCTTCTGTGCGATCACAACGCAGTGGGAGACAGAGAAATGAGCACTTTGCTCCTGAGGAAGGGCGACGTGGCTGAGCTCCTGAACATGGAGGAAGTGACAGGTGTGGTGGAGCAGGCTTTCCGAGACTACGCTGCGGGTCGAGCCCAAATGCTGCCAAAGGTCTACCTCAGGGTGGAGCAGGGCGACTTCAGGGCTATGCCCAGCGCCGTGCCGGGGGCTGCCGGCGTGAAATGGGTCAATGTGCACCTGAGGAACCACGAGCTGGGCCTGCCCAGCATTATGGGCATCATCATCTACAACGACGCGACTACTGGCTATCCCCTGGCCATCATGGACGCCACCGAGATTACCGCCTACCGCACCGCTGCCACCTCGGCCATTGCCTCCAGATACCTGGCCCGCCCGGACTCCCACACCTTGGGACTGGTAGGCGCTGGCCACCAGGCCTACACACACCTGGAGTCCCATGCTCGAGTCTTCTCGCTGGAGGCCGTTAAGGTCTACGATGTGCGCTCTGAGGCGGTGCAGGCCTTCATCAGCCACTTTCCCCACTTCAAGGTAAAAGCGGCCTCTGCCGAGGAGGTAGCGGCATCAGATATTGTATGCACGCTGACGCCAGCTACAGCGCCCGTGATACGAGCAGCTTGGGTCAAGCCCGGGACGCACATCAACGCGGTGGGGGCCGACGCTCCCGGCAAGCAGGAGCTTGACCCGGAGATATTGCGACTGGCGCAGGTAGTGGTGGACGACATGGCTCAGGCCTGCCACGGCGGCGAGATCAACGTCCCCGTCCGCCGAGGTCTCTTTGAGCAGAAGGACGTCTGGGGCACTCTGGTGGAGATAGTAGCCGGCGCCAAACCATGTCGGCAGGATGCCCGCGCCGTTACAGTCTTTGACTCCACGGGACTGGCCATCGAGGACCTGGCTACAGCTCGGCTGGTCTACGAAAAGGCCAGAGAACGGGGCGGATACGCAGCCATCGACATAGTCTGAGCTCCTTTGGCCTCAGCGCCTTCACATCGGTTTCCATTAGTGAACTTACGTGCTGCGCGGGCAGCCGTGCAGCTTGGCCGCCTCCAGCCCAGCTATGATAGAGGCTGTCCAGTTGCCGGAGGGTCACAGGTGCTTGGGGGCCATGATGATCGGATATCCCGAGCACCGGTTCGCTCGAATACCGTTAAAGAAAGAGCCAAACCGGTTACCTGGCACTAGCCCTAATCCTGCAAACGTATCGGTCACAATAGAGCAGCACGGGAAGCAGAGTATGAGAAAAGGCTCACCAGGAGGAATACGATGCCCGAAGTTGAAACAGAATGCAGGAACCGAACGCTTGTTGTCACCATAAACCGACCGCAGGTTCGCAACGCCGTCGATGCCGAGACCGCAGGGTTGCTTTGGGAGGCTGTCGAGTCCTTTCGCCAAGATGAAAACGCCGATGTAATGGTGCTCACCGGTGCCGGCGACATCGCATTTTGTGCAGGAGCCGACCTGAAGGATATCTATGGCCTTACTGCTCGCCCTGGTGCCTACGAGTATGGCCCGATGGGCATAAGCTACATAACCGACCTTGCGAAACCGACGATAGCAGCCATCAATGGCTACTGCCTAGCCGGCGGTTTGGAACTGGCTTGCTGGTGCGACTTTCGGATCGCTGCCAATAATGCTCAATTTGGCATACTCAACCGGCGCTGGGGTGTCCCTCTTGCCGACGGAGGTACACAGCGTCTGCCCAGAATCATCGGCATGGGCAATGCCCTTTATCTTATAGAAACAGGCGTGCTGATCAATGCTGACCACGCATTACGTATCGGGCTCGTTCAAGAGGTAGTTCCCAACGGCCAGGCACTGGCACGCGCATTGGAGCTGGCGGAGGTGATCTCCACATACCCACAGTTAAGCCTACGCAACGACCGTCGAGCTGCATACGAAGGCTTCTCACTGCGCTTGCCCGAGGCGCTCCAGCTTGAGCAACGGCTTCACCTGGCTAGCCTGACTGATCCCGGCATGGCCGAAGGGCTTGAACGATATGCAGCAGGCAAGAGACAACCACCACCCCAGCCCCCAGCTTGATGAAGCACAGAGCCAGAGGATTGGTGCCTTCCAAGCCTTCCTTCTATATCAGCGACCCGATGGCGGTCGGGGCACGTGTGCAATTCATTGCCTACTTGGTTGAGGTCCTATGTCCGGCTGTAAAAAGGGTGGAGATCGTGGAGTAGTGCTCTACAACATAGCAGCATCCAGCGTTGCAGTGTTCATCGCAATCGCCAAGAGCCGATCATCAGCCCCGGTGTCGATTACTTCGACCCGAGCCAAGGTGGTATCGGGTGTAGTTCGGATCACCGTAACCCGGGTGCGAAACGGACCCACCTTCCCCTGAGCAAGATAGCAGATGGCCAGGTCACTTGTAGCGAGGTGGTTGCCAGTACAAGCGCGGGCCACAAGCTCCCCGGCTACGTCAGCAAGAAGCGCCACGGCTCCACCCTGCAGGGCACCAAAGCTGTTCCGCACGTAGCCACTCATCTCGAGTTCCACAACCCCCGCGACTTCATCCACAACGCTAATGCCAATCCCATCCAGAAACGGCCGAGACAGTCCTGATCCCTCAATGGCATACGTGACAGTAGTATTGACCGCATCCTGATCGAGCTCTATCGTATCCCCTCTTCGGGGAAGCCTGGAGAAGGTCATCAGTGCCGATCCAATCCGTGTACCAGAATCACCTACGTCGCTCGCCGCTTCAAAAATGGCCACGTCGATGGCAACTGTAGTGTGACCTCCACGGATTACCCTGCCGGACGCGGTTAGCATCCCTGTTGTGGCTCGCGCCCGCGTGTATACAGAGAGATCAGCGGTGGCGATCCAGTCGGGATATATGGCCTTCACCGCCAGCGCACCACCGAGGAGGTCCACCAATGTGGCCACTACGCCAACTCGAACCGCACCTTGATCCGTGCATACCTCCGGCACAATGGGTGCCCGGGCAATACATCGGCCCTTCGCCTCGAACTCCACTGAGATGAGAAGATCCCTCAGCATGTGGTGCTGAGGTGGGTAGTCATCGATAATGGCCATTCTATCTCTCCTGCCTCACGTCCAAACCTTCAGGCAGTCAGCCGCCCCCACGGCCAATGCCCGGAAGCACCAGGACTTCTCCATCAACGCTCGGCTCAACGCCCGCTACCCAGAATGCCGCGCCTTTCACTAACGCTGCGGCCAATTCCATGCAATAACCGATGTCATCAATGGCCATCTCCCAACCCTCACCCGCAAGAGTTGGTCGCCCTCCAAAATCCGGGTAAGGCGATTCCTGACCATTTGGCTTGACGTACCAGCACGGTAGATTATGCCAGACCTGATCGGCTGCGGCTCGGACTTCCCTATAGAGATCTCCAGGGCCCGTGACTGGGGTTGGGCACGCATTCCTAACACGCGAAGGCCAATCAGATTGGCCAAGAACATACTGGAAGTACGTGCGTATCTCAAAGTCCATGTGAGGCGCCCTTAGAAATCCCTCCCTGAATGGAAAGACGTGGGGCGGACACACTGCATCTTGAATATAGTGGATGGCATAGCCAAGTTCCCTCTGCCACTCGATATTCTGTTCGTCGTAATACTTGCGTGCTCTATGAATGTGGTAAGCCGCGGCAAACTCTGCCCCCGGTTTGTAGCATGTCTCGCCTCCTGCAAGGTGGAAGACCGTCTGATACTTCTTCACTCTATGAGCAAATAGACTACAATGCTTCTCTACCCAATCCACTTCGTCGGCGTACGACGAAATGTTGCCAATCGTGTCCTCATCCCACTCAAGCCCCACAAGTCCGGTGAGAGCGTCACGTGTCATGGCCTCATGCAGACTTAGAGGCTTCGCAGCCCATCCCTCGACCTGCGGTGCAACAAGCATCGAACATGTTGACAAAACAACAAATACCGCTGCAAACCTCAACATCCTGTTGATCATTGTCTTTCTCCTCATGAACGTGCACGATCAGTGTTGATCGCGACGCCTCCTCTAGTGCCCTCTCCAAATCCGCCTGGCTGGGCTTGCTCTGACCTTGCAAACTCGCAGCTTGCGATATTCTACCACTCCAATGTATAGTAATACAACAAGAACAAGCCGATTTCCATCGCGGCCAGAGTAGTCCGCGTGGCAAAACCCGCGCTTCTTGAGGCAAAAGGTGGAGTTGCAATGTCCAATATGCGGCCGAAGGCTTCCGAGTTTGGAAGTGCTTGCCCAACATCTGATGCTGGCGCACGGAAAGGACAGAATGCAAGCTACCGAAATGGCAGTCCGAGTATGGATACGAAAAGAACGGACCTAGTTTGAGGCAAACGCTAATCCAACCACGGGGCTTTGAGAACCCATACTCAACAGGTATCGGTATTTGCGCTGATACGCATACAATACCCTGCTATGACAGTATTCTCGAGACTTTGGTGCGGCAATTCTTACAATTACCCTCGATGACTGTGCGTCCGTATTGAGAAGTTACTGTTGGGTCTATGATGGGAACCTTCCTCAGACAATTGTGACAGTACACCTCGATGCTGTCCCCAGGTTCTCCTTCGACGTGAGAATCCTTTTGCTCCAACCCCAGGTTTTCCTCGAGTCGTCGCGCTCGCTCATGCAACGAAAACCCTGCCAGAATCTGATTCTGCGACTCCTTTATCCTCGCAAGCTCCGATATTACCTTTTCAATCCGTTGCGATTGAGCGTCCAACTGACGAACCACATGTTCCAAGATATCGCTTATCCCCTGCATAACATCAGTCATTTGCCTCGGTGTTTCCATATTGCCATCCCCTCTCTGAGAATCTAGTATCACAACAGGTCAATAACGCTACCCTGTCACCAATGTCTTGCAGAAGTTCTTATACCAGCGATGGGCTTAGTCTGTCAATACCTTAGACCTAACTTTACCTACAGGAAGTCACCCTTAGTACCGGGCAGAGAGGATTTGAGCGCCTGAGAGGCGATTCCGAGGGCTTTCTGTGCTCAGCTGTGGATTCCCCGTACACAACAAGGGGGTAGCATCCGAAAACGGTTCTTTGGCTTATTCTATTCGCCAAATTGGAGTAGCCCATGCTGGCTTCGAGAGCCACCACAAGAAATACCCGAGCATTAGCAGGAACCCAACCACCAAACTCAACACACCACCAGCCAAGAAATGTCCATCCAAAACAATCATCACACCAATGGCGAAAAGCGCTAAACCCGTGCCATATCCAAATAGGAACGTACCCGCTCGCCGAGCTGTTGCCATCGCATCCTCAATTCGTGTCAGCCTCTTGGCAATCATCCTCAGTTCCTCTTCCAAGCTATCCTCTGTGTTTGCAGTCAAATCCTTCTCTGACATCGCATCTTCCTTTCCCCTCCTCGTTCTGAGGAATGACATGCTGGTTGCGGTATTCTGCTGCGATATGTATACTACCACAGCAAATCACTGTCAAGGCGCTGCGGCGAGTCCTATTTGCGACAAGTAATGAACGTCGGTCGAAGTCATACACTATACATGGAGGTGTAGAAAATGGCACAAGCGCTGGAGCTCAGGCGAGATGGGCAAATAGCAGTGGTGTTGTTCAACCGGCCAGAAGTACTAAACGCACTCGACGCCGCGGTGGCGGAACTTGCCGTCAAATACGTCACTGAACTCTCAATGGATGATGGTGTGCGGGGCATAGTGATTTCAGGCAGGGGCAAAGCCTTCTGTGCCGGTGGCAATTTGAAGTGGGTGCTTGGCTTTCAACAAGGGCCTTCTGCCGCCATTCACGCATTGGCTGGTCGCGGTCACCAAGTAGTCTCGGAGATTCGCCGCATGAAGAAACCGGTCATAGCGGCAATCAATGGTGTAGCGGCTGGTGGTGGATTCTCGATTGCGTTGGCCTGTGATTTCAGGGTCATGGCCCGCTCTGCTGTTATGGTGCAGGCATACACGTCAGCCGGGCTGTCCCTCGATTTGGGAGGTACGTTTACGCTTCCGAGGATTGTTGGACTGGCTCGTGCCCTCGAGATTGTAGCGTTCGACCGCCCGATCTCTTCTGAACAGGCTCTGGCCTGGGGATTAGTGACAAAGGTCGTCGATGATGAGCATGTCCTCGGGGAAGCGGTCAAGATGGCTCAAGAATTGGCGGAGCGCTCGCTTAACTCCTTTGGGTGGGCGAAGCAACTACTTACAGACTCATTCGATACATCGTTTGAGACGCATCTCGAGCGGGAGCGAGAGGGTATTCGCAGTTGCGCGGCCCATCGGGATGGTCAGGAGGGTATGCGGGCTTTTGCGGAGAAACGCCAACCGATATTCAACGTCCAATGACTCCTCAGGAAGCCGCCTACAACAAGCAGGCTCCATTGTCAGAAGCCCCGTAGTCAGAATCTGGGGGATTACGATACCAAGATGAAACTCAGGACATTATGTGAAGTAATAGCAATGCGGATATGTACCTAATCTCCCTGTGTGATGACTTGATAAGGTTCAAATAGCAGTACGTAGGATGGTTCGATAGCTCTTGGGCAGTGCTGTATGCCTTTGGGCACTACCACAATTTCCCCTTCGTTCAGAACCACATTCGGACGGTCTCTGAACTGAATTTCAATGCTTCCCCTGTAGACAAAGAACAACTCGTCCTCGTTAGCATGTTTGTGCCAATGGAACTCGCCATCGCATAAGGACATCCGGACAACCTGGTCATTTGTCCTTGCAACCTCAACAGGGGAGAACGGCCTGCCACCGATTTCCCGTATCTTCTCTTGCAGACTGACTTTGGCGCTCATGATAAATACCACCTTCCCAAGGACGTAGCTACTACTATCCCTGCCCCTTCAACTTCTTCATGGCTTCCGTAATAACCATCTCACCTGTTATCACATCACTGGTCATGAACCCGTCTTTTACCTTTTCTTGCATCTCGTCAATGAATTGACGATATCCAACTTCTTTGATTCGCTCAAGGTCCCCAATATTCCAGTTGGCATACCTTCTTGTGATTAATTCTAAGAAAGCGGCTGCATCCTGGAACCAATTTTCATTGCCTGGACTTCGCTTACAGGGCATATCCTCACACTCAGCACAAGTCAGAAAACTTCGCTCATTGGCACAAGTTCTAATTGGGCATGCAGGATTACCACCGCCTCCCAGGCAGCCAGGGCATTTGTCTCCCTTACCCCATTGCTCTAATATGTCTAGAAAGCCTATTACCTTTTCCTGCTCAATTCCCATAAAGAAAGGGCCAACATCCGCGAAATTGAAGCCCTTGAGAATCCTGTACATCTCCTGTGCCCGACTCCTGCTCCTGCCCAGCATCATATCGCAAGCCCCACAGTAAATCCCACATGGGGCTATCAGATAGGTCTCCTCGCTGGTCAATTTGTCCCTGTCAAGACTGTGGATTTGCTCCATTGCATCCCCCTTTTTTCAAGTGCCCAAGAATTCTAGCCAATGTAACAAGTGAATTCAAGTGGGGGTACATCCGAAAACGAATCAGACCATCGATGCATCAGGTCTCGGTCGCAAATAGGCTGGCCTGGATAGGGACAGGAAGCC
>CAZCXP010000002.1:0-19658 GCA_964502665.1 uncultured Dehalococcoidia bacterium
CTGAAGAGCACGACACGAGGCTGGACCTTCTTTATGAAGTCGGCAGAAAAACGAGTTCAGTCCCAGAACTGGCAAATCTGGTTGACCAGATCATGGACATGACTGAGAAAACTCTGAAGGCTTCAGCTTCATCGGTGCTTTTGCTTGACCAGGAGAAGCAAGAGCTATGCTTCCAGTTCGTTCACGGCCCCGCAGAAGGAGTGCTAAAGGAGGCGACGCTCGGTGCGCAAACTGGCATCGCTGGCTGGGTCGCCCGCCATGGTGAACCGTCAATCGTCAATGATGTAACCCATGATGAACGTTTCTGCAAAGATGTGGACGAAGTCACCGGTTTTGACACTAGGTCTGTCATGTGTGCGCCTCTGGTAGTATGTGGCAAGGTATTAGGTGTAATTGAAGTACTCAACAAACTGGACGGAAGTGACTTCAACGAGCAGGATCTGGAAGCCCTGGTGGCAGTAGCCTCAACCGCTGCTATGGCGATCGAGCTCAAGCACGCAGAGGAGAAGTCGCGTGCATCGGGAGAACACTACTCCGCACTGGTCGCCAGTCTTACTGATGCGGTCTTCAAGATCAAGGACGGAGTAGTTACCTGGTGCAATGAGAGAGCCGAGGAGATCTATGGCTATCCGAAGGACGAGCTGATTGCCAAGGATGCCAGTTTCTTTTTCCCGAGCGAGATCGGCCCATCAGAGTTGGCTGGGGAAATATCCGCCGCGACAAAAGAACGAGGCCCTTTCTGTGGTACAACCAAGTTCCGAAAAAAGGATGGAAGCCTTGTAGATATCGAGTATTGCGTCTCGCAGATACAGGGGGGATATCCAACTGAATTAGTCGCAGTCGCCCGTGATATCACCGAGCGCAAGCGAATGGAGGAGGAGAGAAAGAAGCTGGAGCAGCAGCTTCAAATTGCTGGACGGTTGGCTGCAGTTGGCGAGCTGGCAGCAGGTATTGCCCACGAGTTGGGCAACCCCTTGGCCGCAGTCCAGGGCTTCGCCCAGTTTCTAGCGCAAAGCGATAATCTGGACGAACAGACAAAGTTGGATGTGCAAACCATCTACGACGAGGCGCAACGCGCGACAAACATCATGAGCAGCCTGCTTTCCATCGCTTACAGGCGTGAGCCCCGGAAACGCCCTGTCTCCCTCAATGAAGTCCTTGAGAAAAGCCTGGAAATCCACACCTATGCTATGAAGGTCAACAACATGGAGGTGGTGACAAGACTGGATCCCAACCTGCCGCAGACGATGGCCGACTTCCATCAGATGCAGCAGGTCTTTGCGAACATTATCACCAACGCTGAGCAGGCCATGACGGAGGCGCACGGCCGAGGGAAACTCTTCATCAGCACCCAAAGGGCGGGCGGAATGATCCAAGTAACGTTTACCGACGATGGGCCGGGTATCTCGGAAGAGAACCTCAACAGGATATTTGACCCGTTCTTCACCACGAAGGCTGTGGGAAAAGGGACTGGCTTGGGGCTCAGCATCTCGTTTGGGATTGTTCATGAACATGGTGGTCATTTATATGCCAGGAGCAAACTCGGCGAGGGAGCGACTTTTGTGGTAGAAATACCCATTGACCCCAAGAGTCAGCCGTTTGCTGGGCAGCCCGACTTAATCGACGGTCCGGCGGGTTCGTAAACGGAGGCAAATGCGTTGATGGTAGTGGCGCTGTAGGACGAGAACGTGTTCCGCTTGCAGTGCAGAAGTGGTGCTCCAACACTGGTTCCAACTTCTTGTCGCTCTAGGCTAGTTTTCCCCGAGCCTCCTTGAGAGGTATATCAAAGGCGGCAAGCTAACTCGCTTCTGCTTAACCTCATATCTACATTTTTGGCCCTCTTTCTTCCTCGGGATGATGCGATACTCAAAAGTAATACCCCTATCACGCTGTGTCTGCCTATTTGCTTTTCTTGCGACAATCCGCTTCTCCCGAGAGCTGAAGCAATGCTTTGCCTTGGGGCTCAACCTATCTGCACGAGTATGACAAAAGCCTTCGTTTTACATTGGTTTACCATCTTGGGCCCCGTCGAGAGGGATATGGAGGCCCGTTCGTCACCCAAGTACTTTAGTTCCCAACAAGCGGTTACTAAATACACCTATGTCAGAGGACTAAATGACTATATTGAATACGTCGAAGCAGTGTTACAGTACTTAGTGGAATGTAGGCCAAGACTATTCTTTCGGAGTTATTTGGCCGTATGCGATCGCGACGAAGAAGGCATTTCCTCACAGGCTTGCTCATTGCCAGCTGCGTCGGCGCCGCCTTTTGTATAGGGCCCCTTATGGCAAAAGGGAAACGAGGGCCAATCAAAGCATATGAAGTGATGGATATTCGGGAGGAGTCGGGAAACTAGACAGCACATGGCGAGGAAAGTGTAACAGTTATGGATTCTATTCGTTATATAGTTGGTGAAGAGAGCGCGGCTCGACATGTCAGTGAGGCCAAGAGCTGCGAAGATGATAGGGTTCGAAGTCTAGTTGCAAGTGCTGCCAGTGGAAATATTGAAGCCTATGGGGAACTTTATAGCACCTACCTTGACCGCATCTACAGGTATGTTTTCCATCAGGTTGGGAATAGAACCACAGCCGAGGATCTTACGCAGGAAGTATTCGTAAAAGCCTGGAAAGGCATTGGCAAATTCAAGCGGAAGGGGCGACCATTTTCAGCATGGCTTTATCGCATAGCCCATAACCACGTTATCGACTATTTTCGCACAAGCCGGCAACACCAATCTTGGGAAGTGGAATTGCTGGCTGACGATAGTGATCATGAGCAAGAGGCAGAAGGAAAGCAAATACAGCGACTACTGTTGAAGGCAATATCTTGTCTACCTCAACAACAGAAGCAGCTCATCATACTCAAGTTCATTGAGGGTCTAGACAACTGCGAGATTGAACCGATTATGGGCAAGAGGCAGGGAGCTATAAGAGTGATGCAAATGCGAGCCCTAGCTGCACTGCGCCAGAGACTGAGCGAGGAGATGGGAGAATGCGGGCTGAACTATCAAAGGCTTTAGATGACTGTCTATCACGCATAAGTAAGGGTGAGGCAATGGAGACTTGTGTTGCTGATTTCCCGCACCTACGCCAGCAATTGGAGCCATTGCTATCTACTGCCTCTTTTATCTCCACTACGCCCAGAGTCTCGCCCTCAGAACAATATAGAATGGTATCAAGGGTTCGACTCATGGCGCAGCTCCACGAAAGGTCTATTCGAGCCGAAGCCGCAAAGCGACCAAGAGAGGCACAAGCCAAAGCGCTGAGAATTCCATGGAGAAGATTAGTACACGCGCCAATCGTGCCGCGTGCACTATCTTTTGCGGGGATATTCCTTTTGCTCATTGCGATTGGAGGCAGTCTCTTTATGATCTTCAGCCTCAGCTCTTCGTTGCAGCCTGCCGCACTAGCTTCTCAGTGCACCGTTAGCATCCTCAGCGGAAGTGTCGAGGTACAAACGCCAGGTTCACATACCTGGCAGCAGGCTGACGATGGCATGACTCTAGCTGCGGGTAGCAGGGTTAAGACCGCGGAGGGCTCGCATGCCGTACTAACTTTCTTTGAGGGAAGCAGCATCAAGCTCGAGCCCTGTACCGATATCCAAATTCAGCGAGTCGAGCATGTCGACAAACGCTCCACTGAGGTTGTCCTAAAACAGTGGTTGGGCAAGACTTGGTGTCGCGTGGTAAAGACGATAGATCCCGGCTCGCGCTACGAGATACAGACGCCCTCGGCTGTGGCCTTAGTGCGGGGCACTCTGTTTGAGACCGAGGTGGATGAAACAGGGTTGACGACGGTTCGTACGACTGAGGGACTAATTAGTGTGAGCGCGCAAAACGAAGAGGTGTTGTTGCCAGCGGGTCAGGAAGTGAGTGTAGAGTTTGGAGCCCCTCCGGCTGAACCCCAGTCAGCACCTCCGGCGGATACCGAGCTTGTCATTGCTGTCAGTATGCCTGCCGTGGCCTCGGTATGTGACCCCACCGGTTCAAGCACGGGATATTTGCCAAACGGCTTCGAGTTCAATCAAATCACAGGGGCACAATCTACATCACCGTCTGAGGGCACTCAGGTCATTACCATACCAAATCCTGTGGCTGGCGCGTATTCCCTTGTGTTGCGCTGTATTGCTGACGGGACAATCCAGGTTAACCTGGCATGTCTGTACAAAGGGGAATCAGTGTTTGCGCACGCCAGTGCACATGAAGTAACTGCCGGTAGCGCGTGGCTGATTTCATTTACCCTGCAGATCGAGGGCGGCGAATTTATCAGCGCTGCCGTAGACCCTATAGAGCCCCTGAGTCAAGCGCCTGAGAAGATAGTGCAGACGGAGCTGGCGGAAACCTCGCTGGTTCCTATCGAGCCGCCTGAGGAATCTGGGCAACCTGCTGATACCGAACAAGACTACACTCTGGCGGTAGTCAGTTCCGCCGGTGGCACGCTAGCTGAACCTGGCCAGGGGGTCTTATTCTACAGTGCCGGTACTGTGGTCGATCTTATTGCTGAACCTGACGAGGGCTGGGAGTTTGATAGCTGGACGGGTAACGTCGCTGACCGGTTCTCACCTGTTACCACCATCACCATGAATCAGGCTCAGGTAGTCACCGCCAACTTTGTCCTTCGCGATTAGGGTAATGGGAGTTGGGAATGGGGCTCAATATATTCGGAACTTACGAGGGGCAGCAAGCAATTCATCCTGCGCGCTTTGGCAACAAAGCTCGGCAAACCATGAACCGTGCGACACATGCTGAAAGGCACGACGTTAGGCTGGATCTTCTCTACGAGGTGGGCAAGAAGGCAACATCGGCCTCACAAGTATCAAGGATGGTGGACGAAATTGTGACCATGACTCGGCAAACGCTAAAAGCTTCAGCCTCATCAGTGCTCTTGGTCGACGAAGAGATGCAAGAGTTGTTCTTCGAATTTGCCGATGGCGCAGCCGGCGGGATGCTCAGACAGGTGAGACTGAGCATTGACTCTGGCATCGCTGGCTGGGTCGCTCGCCATAGGGAACCGCTTGTCGTTAATGATGTGACTAAGGATCCGCGTTTCTGCAGAGACATCGATGAGACTACGGGTTTTGTAACCAGATCCATTATTTGCGCACCACTACTGGTGCACGGCAACATCACAGGTGTAATTGAAGTGCTCAACAAGCTGGACGGGAGCGACTTCACTCAGCAGGATTTGGAGACCCTCGTATCAGTAGCGTCAACCGCCGCGATTGCCATTGAGAATAGCAAGCTTCACCAGTCACTGATAGACGGGTACAAAGGCACCATTAGAGCACTGGCTGCAGCCGTCGATGCCAAAGACCCATATACTCGCGGGCACTCTCAGCGGGTAGCGGAATATGCTCTACTAGGTGGACCTGAGCTTTCATTTTCGCTGGAAGAGCTGGAGGTTCTCGAATATGCTGGCATTCTTCATGACGTGGGGAAAATAGGCATCCCTGACGGCATACTAAGCAAGGGTGGGCGGCTCACAGCGGAGGAGTATTGCATAATGTCCGAACATCCTGTGATAGGCGCCAGTATCGTAGATGGCATTCCATTCATGAACGCAGCGAGACCGCTCATTCTTCATCACCACGAGAAGTATGACGGTACTGGTTATCCGGTAGGGCTAGAAGGTACCGATATCCCCATGGGCGCTCGTCTTCTGGCTGTCGCAGATACTTTTGACAGCATAACTACCGACCGTCCGTACCGGGCAGCACTAGGTGTGTCCTATGCTATTAGTGAGTTGCGCAGGTGCTCTGGTACGCAGCTCTGCCCCACTGCTGTGGAAGCGTTTGTTTCCGGCTTTGAGAAGCGCCGACAGTCTTCAGTCCAGCGCAGGTCACAAATTCCTTCCGCTGCAAGCACTGTGGGCAGCCCGCACCCGGCCTGGAAGAAGAGGGTCTTGAGCTTCTCAACGGCACTGTGGAAGTAGCACTGCCGCCTCCAATAAGCCCAGAGCCAATGCTGCAAATCCATAAGCACTTGAAAGAAACCCCTCACTTGGATGTCTTGAATCTCGGAGGATCGGTAGACAAGGGCATCACTATTAGAATCTCCGTGGGGATCCCCACCCCACTTCTAAGCGTCCTTGGAGAGCTGCCGGGAGTAGATCAAGTGTCAGAAGAACTGCCCGGTGCTGACAGCGCGGTGAAGTACCAGCCATCCGCCTCGCAGCTCAGCGTGTGAAGTTGCTCCCCAAAGAAGTCGTTTCGGAGCACCCGACGTCACTACGCGCGCACTTGGCTTGCTTCAAGTTGGATATCTGGTAATTTAACTGGAGAACATTGGAGTGTGTTGTGGCTGTGGTCCTGACGAAGGTTGGGGAAACGTTGGGTAAGCGCAAGGAACGAGGTAGCTGTCAGGAGGGGTTTGCAGAGAATCTGCAAAAATTAGGCGGTTCTTCTACCAACGAGAGACTAATTGTGAGAAAACGGTAGAAAATTTGGACAAACTAACGCTATGGGGAAATATAGGGATCCCGCCACCCTTCTTGTGCCAACAACCTCTCCCGAATCGAACGAAACATCGTTTGTTTGCTACCTAATGAATAGTGTTTCATCTTGACCGCCGGATAAAAAGGTGATATGCTCTTGCCAGTGCGCTAGGAATTTGGCTGGAATTTGAGCGAACTGTTCGCGCTTCAATCTGTATAAAACAAGTGCTAAGGAGTAAGAACATCGATGGGTTTCCTCAATAAGCTCTTTCGTCGCCCCCCTCCATACGCCGTCCAACTCGGCCGCAATGATCCCTGCTGGTGTGGCAGTGGGAGGAAGTACAAGCACTGCCATCATGAATCAGATCAGAAGTACTTCGCTCGCGTTCGCAGCTCCACCTGCAGACAGTCTACCTGAAGCACTTAGGTGGAGGTGAGTTCACCTCCTGCCCCACTCCTCTCAAAGAGGAATTAGACGGTTTCACATCGGTATGCAAACCAAGCCTGATCCATCGTTGTGCTTGGCAGCAAGTCATAACAGTCCACTTGGTGCGGTTGGCTCAACGATATTGCAGAATGTGCAATGCCGACTAAGACTGACCTCTAAGCAAAGGCGAACACTGCCTTGAAAATCATATTTGAAGTTCTAGCTATTGAACGACTCGGGGAGCCAAACAGGATAAAATCAAGAACTCTAGTTTTCAGCAGGGTCTTCTTGATAGCAGCGAGGCCGGGTAGATAGCCCGGCCTCTTGCATACTTTGTGACGGATTGTTCAGTTCGGAAAGGGCTCCCAGGGGAAATGCGTGTTGTCTCCGAGTTCAAACCCTATTGGCTTGCCAAACGGGAACACATGCTATGATCTAATTTGCCCTTCTCTCGTCAACCACTTCACCAGTGGCGGACACCAATTGAATTACCATAGGCATCTGACCTAGGGCATGTGTGGCACAGGATAAGCAGGGGTCATAGCAGCGAATGGCAGCTTCGACCCGGTTGAGTATCCCTTCATTAAGCTTCCCAGCTTTGATGAATCCCTTAGCTACTTGGAAGACAGCGCGGTTCATCGCAGCATTGTTGTGACCGGTGGCCACAATCAGGTTGACTTTGCGAATCATACCGCTTGGGTCTATCCAGTAGTGATGGATAAGGGTCCCCCTCGGGGCTTCAACCACGCCTACTGCCTCTTCGTTGAACCTGGAGGAGGTGACCCATATCTCCGTGGAGCAGATGAGGTCATCTTCTACGAGGGACTTTATCCTTTCAGCGGCATATAGCGCTTCGATCATTCGGGCGTAATGGTAGTATAATGACCCCTCCACCACCCCATTATTGCTCAGCTTCTTGAAGCTCTCAAACTCTTCATTGGCCAGAGGGGTGCTGATCCCATCAGCGATATTCAGTCTCCCCAGCGGTCCCACGCGGTAAATTCCTTCAGGGTAACCCTTCTTCTTATAATAGGGGAATTTGAGGTAAGACCAATCCTCCACCCTCTCTTCAATGATGGAAAGGTAATCGCTGGGATCGACCCCGTCTTCCAGAGTAACCCCTTTATCATCTCTCAACCTCAGTTTTCCGTCATAAAGCTCGAGGTTGCCTTCATCGTCTATTAGCCCCAGATAACCGGAAGGGAAGCTGGCGAAGCTGGCAGCCTGCTCGCCTTGTTGAGCATAGTATTCCTTGATCAGGTGAACAGCGAGCTGGACGTCAGCGATAACCCCGTCCACCTGCTGAAGGATTTTCTCACGCTCCTCGGGCGGAAGCGCCTTATTCATCCCACCGGGGATGGCAGCATTGGGGTGCACCTTTTTGCCGCCAAGGGTCTCCAGTATCTCCTGGCCAAACTTACGCAGCAATACCCCCTTTTTGGCGATCTCAGGCTGCTCGGCGATGAGCCCCATGATATTTCGCTTGGCTGGCTCGGCGTCCATGCCAAAGAGTAAATCGGGGCTGGCGAGATGGAAGAAATGGAGCGAGTGAGACTGAACGATCTGAGCCATGTGCATTAGCTGGCGCAGCATCTTCGCTGTTGGCGGTAACTCTACCCCTAACAGGCCGTCGCCAGCCTTAGCCGAGGCCAGGTGGTGACTTACCGGGCAGATACCGCAAATCCGACTGGTGATGACCGGCATCTCCCAGAACAGCCGCCCTTCACAGAACTTCTCAAACCCCCGCACCTGGGTCACATGAAACCTGGCATCAGCCACGTCCCCCTGCTCATCGAGATGGATAGTCACCTTCCCATGCCCCTCAACGCGGGTAACGGGCTCAATCACGATCTTTGTGCTCATTAAAAAGGCCTCCTCAATCAAAGCGCATCATGTCGCTGGGAAGCACAGGAATTCTGCCCTCCAGAAGTTCCGCCACGGCATAGTGAATAGCCTTAGAAGAAGGCGGGCATCCTGGAACATAGCAATCAACCTTAACCACCTGGTTTACCGGCTTAACCTGCTCCAAAAGTGGAGGAATGTCCTCCGAAGAAGGGATTTTGCCCTCTTTGGTGCTCTCAGTCTCAATATAACACCTGCGAAGAACATCCTCCTTGTTGAAAAGATTGCGCATGGCGCATATCCCGCCAAAACAGGCGCAGTCACCCCAGGCCATAAGTATCTTGCAGTTGGCTCTCAGCTTCTTGAGCACCTCTTCATCGTTTGTAGTGCTAACTGCTCCCTCAACGATCCCGACATCGACCGGTGTGAACTCCTTGATATCGGTTATCGGGCTTCTGGTAAATTCCACCTGCTCAGCCAATTCGATTATGGCCTCATCTATATCCAGGAAAGACATATGGCAACCTGAGCAGCAATCCAGCCACGCCGTAGCGATCTTAACTTTGGCCACAGTCAACCTCCTGGCCCGGGCTCAAGTTGTGTCCCAGCTTCTTGGAAAGCTCTATCAATATCTCCTGGTCTTGAAGTACGCCCTCTTTGGGTTGAAGCGCTCGCCGGGCCTCAGAGATGCTCCCATCCATGCTCATATACTTGCCCTCCCTCTCGGCCCAGATGGGTGATGGCAGAACCACATCGGCCATGGAGGTAACAGCCGAGTGATAACTTGCCTGCACCACCAAGGAATCGATCCCCTTGAGCCGGCCCACGAGTTCCTCGTCTCCCTGCTCATCAGCGAGAAGGAGATAGGCCCCCTTCAGCCCGTCTCTCTGTATGCCTTTGGCCGCTAACCCTAGCTCCCAGGCCCCGCGGCTGTTGGCATTGGGTTTAAGCGAGATAACCCTTAACCTCTCCCCCGACAGGTTCCCTGTCAAATCGGCCAGGTTGAGAAGGGAGGTAACAAGGCTTGGGTCGTTCCTCCTCAGCAATCCTTCTCCATAGATTATGACCCCGTGTTCCGCCGCGCCATACATCCTTGCTGCCGACTCCAGGTCTCCTATCTCGATGCCTGTAGCTCTGCTCACCTCGTCTGTCTTATTCTGGCTCAGGGATTGGACAAGCTCTGCTGGCGCCTTCCGGCGCTTGACCAGGCCCTTATCGATAAGGATTCTGGCCAGCCCATTGAAGAGAACCCCTTCGCTACCCCTCTCGGGCTTTAGCCAAAGGTCACTCCACAGAGGGAAAACATCCGCTACCGGGTCAATCACTATCAGCTTGGCTCCTCGCTGGCTTATTGCCCGCCGGATGAGGGAGCCGATAACGGGATGGGTCTTCATAGGGTCGGCGCCCGCCACCAGGATACAATCTGCTTCAAGTATTTCCTCTATGGAGCACTCGATGTCCAGTCCTCTCCCCTTGTCGTGGAACTGCTCAATACCCTCGGCAATCAGGCGATAGCCTCTTCCATCCAGGGTATCGACGCTATCGCTACCCATGGCCCCGTGCACAAACTTGTGGAACAGGGAAAGCGTTTCATCAGGATACCTGGTTGAGATTACACCGGCAAAACCCTCTTTTAGCCCCCTCAGCTTCTCGGCGGCTGCCTCTATCGCCTCATCGATAGTGCATTCCTTCAGCTTGCCTTGCCCATTCCGTACCAGCGGAGAGGTGAGCCTGGGGCGCTCGTCGCCGAGCAACCCAAAACGACCTTCTTTGCATAGAGGGCCCCTTGGCTCTTTTAGGGCTGGTGCTTCAATTCTCACCAGATTATTATCCCTAACGAGCACATTCAACTCACAGCCAACGCCGCAGAGAGGACAAACGGTCCTTATCTGCTGGCACTCGCTGGTCTTGCCTTTGTAAAGGCTGAGCTTAGACAAAATAGCCCCCGTAGGGCAGGCCTGCACACAGGCTCCACAGGAAACACAGGATGACTCCCCTAACGGCTGCTCAAGATCAGCAGTTACCGCTGTCCTCCAGCCACGCTTACCGAAATCCAGGGCATGAATCGCCGCTACTTCACTGCATGCTCGAACGCACCTGCCACAGAGGACGCAGCGGTTATGATCAATCACCAGGTAATCACTCAATGAGTCAACAGGCAGGGAAGGAAAGGTATAGGGGTAGCGCACGTTGTCCATCTGATAGCGGTAGGCCAGCTTCTGTAGCTCGCAGTCTCCGCTTTGCTCGCAGAACATGCAGAAGTGATTGCGCTCGGTGAAGATAAGCTCCAATATGAGGCGGCGATATTTCTCTAACTGCTCGGTGTGGGTTCTTACCACCAGTCCATCCCTGGCAGGATAGGTGCAAGAAGGCACCGGTCTCCTCTCCCTTTCGATTTCCACCACACACATCCGGCAGGCCCCGACATCGCTTAACCCCTCAAGATGGCAGAGGGTAGGCACATCAATGCCATTTGCCTGGCAGACCTCAAGAACGGTGTCCCCTTCTTTACCTTTAACCTGCCTGTCATTGATTGTCAGGGTAATCTCTTTCATTGCCTATCCCTCTTCAACCTCGAGGTCACATCTCAAGCACCTGCTGGCCTCATCTACAGCCTCCTCTGGGCCATAAGGCAGGGCTACTTCCTTAAACGAGACTTTTCTCTCTGTCATCGGGATCTCGGTGGTTTTGACCCTGGCTCTCTCTCGAGTCTCCTCCTCGGTCGGGGGCCGGGAAGGGATGGCAATTGGCTTGTGGCCGTTGCGCTCTACGAAAGGAGAGAACTCTTTCCCTTGAAGGTACCTCTTGATAGAAGAGGCTGCCCTTTGGCCAGCAGCGATAGCCTGGATTACCGTTTGGGGGCCGCTAACTGCATCTCCCCCCGCGAAGATCCCGGTATGGTCGGTGGCCAACGTCCGCTGGTCAGCGACTATGGTCCCGCCTCTGCCGATCTTGATACCATTGTTCCCAACGAACGAGGTGTCAGGCCTCTGACCTATAGCTTCGATGAGCATATCGACGTCCGCCCTATACTCGGACCCCTCGATTGGGTAGGGGGTTCTCCTTCCACTTCTGTCAAACTCCCTCAGCTCCATTTGAGTGCACTCCAAGCCCGAGACCTTGCCGTTGTCGCCCAATATCCTGGTGGGCACCGTGAGGAGGTGGAAATGGACCCCTTCATCCTCTGCAGCCTCTATTTCCTCCGCAATCGCGGGCATGTCTTTCCTCTCCCGCCTGTAGAATATATGTACCTCCTCGGCCCCTTTTCTCAAAGCCACCCTGGCCGCGTCGATCGCGGAGTTGCCCCCGCCAACAACCGCCACCCTCTTTCCGACCTTCACTTCTTTTCCTAAATTAGCCTCTCTTAGAAAATCGATTGCGTCATGGACTCCCTCCAGGTCTTCGCCCGGGATATTCATCCTATCCCCCTTATGGGCACCAGTGGCGACGAATACCGCTCGATACCCATCTGCAAGCAAAGATTCGAGGTCATCAACAGAGGTGTTCAGCCTTATATCTACCCCAAGCTTTTCAACCGCTTCGATCTCCTTTTTCAGGACGTCCTTGGGCAGGCGGTACTCAGGAATGGCCACAGCCAGCATTCCGCCGGCCACCGGTAGAGCTTCAAATACGGTGACCTGGTAGCCGTCCTGGGCCAGGTCGTAGGCGGCGCTGAGCCCCGCCGGGCCAGCCCCGATTATGGCGACCCGCTCCTCTCTCTTCTCGCATATGGGGGGTAGATATTCAATACCCAGCTCATAGGCGTAATCAGCAACAAATCTCTTGAGAGCCCTGATCGCAATAGGCTCATCGATTTGCCCTCGGCGACATTTGGCTTCGCAGGGGTGGTGGCATACCCGACCGCAGATGGAGGGAAAGGGATTGCGCTGCTTGATCAAGCAGTAGGCTTCAACAAACTTGCCCTCCTTGATCAAGCTGACGTATCCGGGGATGTCGAGTTCCACAGGGCAGGTATGCTGACAGGGGGCCCTAAATAGCGCCTGGCATACCCCGGCAGGGCATCTCTTATCTATAATGTGAGCCTCATATTCCTCGCGGAAATGGCGAAGCGTGGTCAGGACCGGGTTGGGGGAAGTCTGCCCCAGGCCACAAAGAGATGCCGAGGCAACCATCTCCCCCAATTCTGCCAGGACGTCGATGTCCTCCATCGTTCCTTTGCCCTGGCTGATCTCGCTGAGAATCTCGAGCATCTTGGGGATTCCAGCCCGGCAGGGCACACATTTACCGCAGGCCTCGTCTTTGGTGAAGCCGAGGAAGAACTTGGCTACATCAACCATACAGCTATCCTCATCCATTACAACGAGCCCACCCGAGCCCATGATGGCTCCCAGTGCAGTGACAGCCTCATAGTCAACTGGGGTATTCAGATGCTCAATAGGGATAACCCCTCCAGACGGGCCCCCTATTTGAACCGCTTTGAACTTCTTGCCGTTGGGTATCCCACCACCTATATCGAACACTATCTGCCCTAGAGAGGTCCCCAGTGGAACCTCAACCAGCCCGGTGTTGTTCACCTTTCCTACCAGACACAGGGTTTTTGTGCCCTTGCTCTTCTCGGTGCCGACGGAGGCGAACCAATCGGCCCCCTTCAGAATAATGGACGGGATATCCGACCAGGTCTCCACGTTATTGATGGTGGTCGGCTTGCCGAAAAGCCCTTTGTTTGCTGGGAAAGGGGGCCTCTGGCGCGGGTTTCCTCTCTTTCCCTCGATAGAGCCCAGAAGGGCTGTTTCCTCGCCGCAGACGAAAGCCCCAGCGCCGGGGAATATATCAATGGAAAATTCAAAGTCGGTGCCCAGGATATGCTTTCCCAGAAGACCATACTCTCGGGCCTGGGCAATAGCGTGGCTTAAGGTCTCGATGGCAAGGGGGTATTCAGCACGAACGTAGGCAAAGCCCTGGTGCACGTTACCTATGGCATAGGCTCCGATAGCCATGCCCTCAATTATCGAATGGGGGTTACCCTCCAAGACCGCCCGGTTCATATACGCACCGGGGTCTCCTTCGTCACCATTGCAGACTATGTATTTCTCCTCGCCCGGTGCACTGCGGACGAAGCCCCACTTTGTGGCTGTGGGGAAGCCAGCCCCTCCCCGCCCCCGCAACCCCGCCTTTCCGACCTCCTCGACGACATCCTCCGGGCTCATCTCCGTCAGGACCTTAGCCAGCGCTTGATAGCCATCTCTGGCAATATACTGCTCGATATTCATCGGGTCGAGGTCTTGATTACGCATCACCCTTATCTCTTGAAGCTTGAGCAGGGGGGCCTCCAGGTCCAGTGTCCATTCTTCAACTGGCTTTCCTCCCACAAGGTGCTCATCCACAATGCGGGGAATCCTATCCTCAGCAAGGTCGCAGTAGATCACCCTCCCGTTTGCAGGATGGATAACTGTGACCACAGGCTCTCGTCCGCAGAGTCCAATGCACGCTGCCTTCGACACGATGACATCCGACAGCCTGCGAGCTTGTACCTCGCGCAGAAAACCTTGCAGAATCCTGTTTGCGCCTGAAGAGATGCCGCAGGTTCCCAGATGAACCTTGACCTGGACCTTCTTTTCCCGCTCCAGCAGCTCGTTTCGAGCCCGGTCCCTCAAATTCAGTAGCTCGGCTACAGACGCAAGTGGTTTCACCTTAGCACTCTCCTACTGGTAGGAACTCAGGATGTCCTTTAATTCTCCACCCTTCACTTTTCTATGCACGTCATCACCGATAGCTATTACCGGGGATAGCCCGCAGCAGCCGAGGCAGCGCACGGTTTCCAGGGAGAACCTTCCATCCGGGGTGATGCCCCCAGGCTCAAGTCCAAAGTCTTTTCTCAGAGTATCAAGGAGTCTCTGGCCTCCCTTGACATAGCAAGAGGTGCCCATGCAAACCTGGATAACATGCTTGCCCTTGGGCACCATGGTGAAGAAGTGATAGAAGCTGACTATTCCATATACTTCGCTCAGAGGTATCTTTAAGTCCCTGGAGATGGTTTTCAGCACCGGCGTTGGCAGGTAGCCAAGCAATCCCTGTGCCTGCTGTAAAACCCTGATCAAGGCGCCGGATTGTCCGCCGGTATCATCGATCACCCTTTGAATCTGTCCGAAAATCCTCCCCGCATACCCGACTCCGACCTCCCCCCGCGTGGGCACCTCGATGTCAGTTCCTTCCATCTACTGCCTCCTGCTTCGGGGTGCTGAACCAGCGTTCAGCCTGTTGTGATAATTTTGTCAGTGGGTTTCCCTTTTGGATAGCTGGACGTAGGAGCCAGGGTCTGAAGCTAACGCACAGAAAGTCCCTTGTGTCCCTACTATCTCTCTTGCCTCCATTGCCATATTACCACCCTGCCAGCAACACGGACTTCCGCCGTAATACCAGGTTGTACTTGGCGAAAACTCGCCTAGCGCTAGATATCAGTAAGCATAAATGCCTAGCCAGAGCTGTGGAGGACTGAGCCAATATGCCTACTCTGGGCTGCATTGGTGTCTGAGCCCAGCGAAGATGAGACTCCAGCATGATAGAGGCACGCCGTGAATGTGGTCTAACCCACTTCATGGCGTGCCCCGCAGAAGATGGTGAGTGCCGGCACAACGTGAGCACTACTTAACCCGAACCTTTTCCTTCTCCGCCAGCTTCTCAATCGACCTAAGGGCGGTATCGATGCCCCTTCCACAAAGCTTCATCTTTATCTGCTCGCCACTGCCCCACCTCTTGTAGACCCGGCACACCTGGCAGATGCTGGTATCATCGCCTCTTGCTCCGTAATCGTCGAGCTTGCAGTAGGTCCCCTCTATCGCCCAGCAGGGTAGTGATTGATACCTGAACGCAGGGCACTCCTCTCTAATCATCTCCGGGCACTGGCACATCTCCCAGCACGGCCTCTTTCCTTCCCAGAAACCCCCGGTCGGTTCAACCAGGATTTTCCCCTTTGCGTCTGCGATGACCCTCTCTATCTCGGCGATGTCCTCTACAGCCGTAATCCCCCTAAGGATCTCTTCCACCTGTTCGACCACTTTCGATTTCATTGCTCCTGCCTCCTTTCCGCCATTATTTGACCGTTTCTGGCTGGTTAACCTGTAGTATATTCTTGGTCATCTCCTCCGGCCTTCTACCTTTTCTGAGTTTATTTAACAACATTGGGTGCTCGCTGACATCGGTTTTGGTGCCTATTTTGGACCTTGCATAAACGCAAGCAGCCTCACCGCCTGCTAGTTACTTATACGTAGGCATATCCATCTAGGCATCTGCGCCTATGAAGGCGCTACTCGCTGCAGGTTGAAGGCATCGCTGGGATAGACTACAATGGTAGCAGAGGGAGCACGCTATGGATAGGATCAGGGTTATGCTTGTCGAAGATCATGTAGTAGTACGCCAGGGTACTCGCCAGCTTCTGGAACGGGAACAAGACCTTGAAGTCATTGGCGAGACAGGCGACGGTGAGGAGGCGGTCCAGCTTGCTGCCGCACTCAAACCGGACGTGATCATCATGGACATTGCTATGCCCAAGCTCAGCGGCATCGAAGCCACCAAGCAGATAAAGGCGCTCCTGCCCTCGGTCGCAGTGCTCATCCTCACTGGCTATGACTACGACGAGTATATTTTCAGCTTGCTGGAAGCGGGCGCTGCCGGCTACCTGTTGAAGAGCGTGAGCGGCGACGAGCTAATCGATGCTATTCGGGCAGTCAACGCTGGCGAGCCAGTGCTTCACCCTGTAGTCATTGGCAAGTTGATGACCCGCTTCAAGCCTTCGGCTGCCAGGCCCGCGGAGGCCCGACCATTGGAGCTCCTGAGCGAACGTGAGATGGAAGTGCTCAGGCTGGCAGCCAAAGGCATGAGCAACAAGGATATAGGAGAGGCGCTTTTCATCAGTGTGCGCACTGTTCAGGCTCACCTGAGGAGCATCTTCAACAAGCTGGCGGTTGGTTCGCGCTCTGAAGCAGTATTGTATGGCCTAAGAAGGGGTTGGTTTACCCTAGAAGACCTCCCTTGAGAGATGGAGCATTCTGAGGCTTAGCCAATGAAAATCCCGCGAAATCGCCATTTCTGGCTGATCCTGATCATATTTGGGCTTTGCAGCCTGCTGCACTACGTTGAGCAAATAGGCATCGGCGAGACAACAGCTCCCAGCGTCCACTTTGGCCTGACTCGGCATGCTCTGGACCGCATTCTTTTTTTGCTGCCTATAATCTATTCCGGCTTCGTCTTCGGGCGAACCTGGGGGTTAGCCGCTTGCTTTGCTGCCTTTCTGGTTATGGTGCCCAGAGCCGTTTTTCTCTCGCCTGCTCCTGGAGATGCCCTTTTCGAGGTTGGGGGCGTCGTGGTGATAGGTGCACTGGCCAGCCAGTGGCTTTGGATGCGAACCAGGGAGAGAGAAAAATTCCGGGAAGCATTGGCTGAACTGGAGTCAGCGCACCAGTTGCTGCAGCACTATGTTCGGTCTGCGCGAAACAATGAGAAGCGGCTGACCACGCTTAACGCCATCTCTACCATGCTCACCGAGTCTCTGGAGCTTGAGAACGTCCTACACAGGGCCATTCATATGGTCATGGAGCTAATGGACGTAGAGGTTGCCCTGATATTCTCCCTGGATGAGGAAGCCCAGGAACTGGAGCTTGTTGCCTATGAAGGTGTCTCTGATGAATTTGCCCGGGCTGTGGACAGGATGAAGGTCGGCGAGGGCTTCAATGGAGAAGTGGCCAGAAGTGGCCAACCTACAGTCGTCGAAGATGCCTCGCGCGACCCCAGGCTGACCAGGCCCGAGGTTAAGAAAATGCAAATCCAAAGCCAGCTCATTGTACCCCTGACTCTCCGAGATCGAGTTAGGGGCACGCTTTGCGTGGCTATGCGCCGCCCCCGGCAATTCCATCCCGGTGAAATAGAGCTGCTCAGTGCTGTCGCTACCCAGATAGCAACTGCCATCGAAAATGCACGCCTTTACGAGAAAGAGCGTCTCACGGCACAAAGATTAGCAGCGTCGGAGAAGAACTATCGGGAGCTGTTTGAGAACGCCAATGATGCTATCTGGGTTCACGATTTGACAGGTAATATTACCATCGCCAACAGGGCAAGCGAGAAACTCACCGGATACAGCCTGGAAGAGCTGACCCAAATGAACGCAAGGGTTTTTCTGTCGGACAAGGGCCTTAATCTAGCTGGGCAGATCCGGCGCAAGTTGATGCAGAAGGAACCCGTGGCACAACCCTACGAGCAGCACCTGATCAAGAAGGATGCGACGGAGGCGATTCTAATGGTGACCACCAGTTTGATCACAGAGGACGGAAAGCCCACGGCCTTCCAGCATATCGCCAGGGATGTCACTGAAGAGAAAAGGATGCAGGACAACCTGCGTTACTATCTGAGCCAGATCACTAAAGCTCAGGAAGAGGAACGCAAGCGTATTGCGCGCGAGCTTCATGACGATACGAGTCAAGTTCTTCATGCTCTTTCTCGCCAGGTGGATAACTTCCTCCGCAGCAATGTGAACCTGGCACCGGACGACGGTGCATTCCTTAAGGAGCTGCGCCAGCAATTGAATGACGCATTGGAGGGGGTACGTCGCTTCAGTCAAGCTTTGCGCCCGCCCATGCTGGATGACCTGGGTTTGCTGCCGGCAGTCCGCTGGCTGGTTGGCGAGATGGAGAAGCTCATGGAGACAGAGATTCATCTCAAAGTATCTGGTGCTGAGCGACGTTTCCCTTCGGAGGTGGAGTTAACGCTTTTCCGCGTTATTCAGGAGGCGCTCGGGAATGTATGGAGACATGCCCAGGCCTCTAAGGCCGAGGTTGCCATACAGTTTTGCGAAAACAAAATCGGGGTATCCGTCAGCGACAATGGTAAAGGGTTCGAACCTTTGGAGAAAGTGGAAAGCCTACCTCGTACAGGCAAGCTTGGCCTTGCTGGGATAGAGGAACGCATGAGGTTGCTGGGAGGCAGCCTGAAAGTGCAATCCGAGCCCGGCAAAGGCACTACTTTGATTGCCGAGGCACCAATATAGGTGCAAAGTAGCCCCCGTCGGTAAGCCTGTTCTGCCGCGCGGCAGTCATAGGCGAACAAAGGTTCCTTATGCCGAGGACGAGCTTCTACTCTCAGAAGACGAATGTTTTCAGCAGGGTGAAGATGCCAAGTACTATAGTAATTGCTCCAATAGCGATTTTCAGTTTTTGAGCAGTCACCTTCCTGACCACCATGGCGGCAAACGGGGCCGCTACAACGGAGCCTATGCTTGTAGCTGCTGCAAGCGTCCAGAAGATGTCCCCCTCAACAAATACATAACACAGGAAGCCCACTATGCACACCATAGCTTCAGCGACGGTGGTATTGCCTACCGAACTCCTTGCCCCTCCCCCGCTTATTATTTGCCCGCCTGTTACCAGTGGGCCGTACCCTCCCCCGCTTATGCCCTTATTGAAGGAACTCACGAGCCCTACGCCGACAAGGCCTTTCCAGGAGATGAGACCCTCACGCCTTCTTCGTGTGAGGATTATGATCCCTATTACCAGGACCATCGCTCCAATATAGGTCTGGAGAGCAACCTTTGAAATATTTACCGCAGAGAATACGCCCACCAATGCCCCGATTACTCCACAGACAACAAGGACAAAAACAATCTTTGAATCAGTGGATCTTGGTAGATAACCCAGTCCCCGCAGCCTGTTTCTTATCCTCTCGTCCCGTCGGAAGTCCAGGCTTATGTTGCCCAGCCGCTGATGGGCGATGCCGCCCACCAGGCCGCCGACAAGCTGGCCCAAGAGCACGGCAGGGACGACCTCCAGGGGTGCAAATCCTATAATGAGTAACACCGGGGTCAAGGTGGTGCCGTAGCCCATGCCGAGGGAAGCATCCATGAACTCGCACAAGAGAGATATAGCGGCGATTGCTACAAATAGAGCTATCGTTATCTCCATATCATATCCGCGAGGGAATAATCGCTAGTCCAAATAGCCCAGGGCCCTTCC
>CAZCXP010000002.1:19758-50508 GCA_964502665.1 uncultured Dehalococcoidia bacterium
CCATATCATATCCGCGAGGGAATAATCGCTAGTCCAAATAGCCCAGGGCCCTTCCCAGGCGATGGTTGCACCATCACGGCCGCTGCCAGCTCAGCGCATTCATCTCCACACTGCAAGGTCCAGGTAGACACACCAAATCCCGACCTGGGGCTTCTGATTCAACCGCTCCTTTCCTGCCCTCGGCTGGGAATCATCAAGCCGGCTACCGGGTGGTTGCAGGAAGGAGGTAGGCTGCGGTACCGCCGAGAGAGAAGTCTCCTCTATCCTTGCTGTCACCTTTGAGTTTCCCATCACATTACCACCTTGCTGGCAGACTGACTTCCGCCATAGTGCCTGTTTCTACCTGCGGCAAACTCTCATGGCGCGAGCCGTTAGTAAGCATTTATGCCCAACGAAGTATCTGACGGGTAGCTGGCGACGGGCATGGCGTTGCGGTTGGTTCTCCCCACCGGCACGCCTGATAGAGTTCAGTGAGGAGGAAGCCATCAAAGAACAGCTATGGTATAATACTAATGACGGTTAGGTGGTGACTTGGACAGAATCAAGATTCTGATTGCCGATGACCATGCGTTGGTGCGTGATGGCACCCGCCAGATTTTGGAGCACGAACGGGATCTGAAGGTGGTAGCTGAGGCTGGCGATGGGGAGGAGACAGTGGAGCTCGCCACGAAGTTCAAACCGGATGTCGCCATAGTCGATATCTCCATGCCCAAGCTCGACGGTATCGAAGCTACCAGGCGGATCAAGGCGCTCTGCCCTTCCATAGCCGTGTTGATACTTACCGCCTATGACGATGATCAGTTCATCTTCAGCCTGCTGGAAGCAGGGGCCGCTGGTTACCTGCTGAAGAGCATTCGTGGCCGTGAGTTGGTTGATGCCGTTCGAGCGGTATACGCCGGGGAGTCAGTGCTTCATCCTTCGGTCGCCCGCAAGGTTCTCGACCGTTTTGTTCCCTCTCCCGGTAAGCCCAAGAAACAGGAGTCACAGGAGGTGCTCAGCGAGCGAGAGATGGAAGTGCTCAGGCTGGTGACCAAGGGCTTAAGCAACAAAGATATTGCCGATGAGCTTTGTCTCAGTATGCGCACCGTTCAGGCTCACCTGGGACGTATCTTCAACAAACTGAACGTTGGCTCACGAACCGAGGCCGTGGTGTGCGCTCTGAAAGAAGGTCGGGTCACTCTGAATGATCTGCCCTAAGGATTGGCACTTGCGGGCACCTGAGGTGTAGAGGTGGTAGAAAGACTGCGGGCAAGCAGGCTGATGAGCGTTGTCCGTAGGCCAGGTTTTTGGCTTCTTGCAGCCATATTGGTTCTGATAACAATTCCCCACTATGGGGAGGCCCTGGAGCAACCGGCCTTCCTCACTCACCTGACGGAAAACCTCGGTCTGGATCGGCACGCCCTCGAGAGGATCTGCTATCTGGCGCCAATCATCTGGGCTGGTTTCCTGTTTGGGCGGAGGGGAGCCGTTGTCGTTTCGCTGGTCGCTGTGGCCTGCATGCTTCCCCGTGCCGTCTTCATCTCGTCACACCCTGAGGATGCTCTCTTTGAGACAGGCGCCGTTTTCATCGTGGGCAATGTGGTAGCTTTTACGTTCAGGTCGTTGCACAAGGAGCGAGTGCGCCGCATCTACCTTGCTGCCATCAATCAGATGTCCAGCGTCCTCTCTCAGTCTCTGGAGTTGAACCAGGTCTTGAGTAACGCTATTAACAACGTCATAGACGTGATGCACGTTGAGATTGCCCTGGTATTCCTCCTGGAGGAAGAAGCTGGCGAGCTCGCCCTTGCCGCTCATCAAGGAGTATCAGAGGGATTTGTCCGGAGCCTTGGCAGGATCAAACTGGGAGAAGGCTTCAACGGCAGGGTAGCCGAGACAGGGCAACCGCTGTATGTGGAGGACGCTTCCCAACACGCCAATCTTACCAAAATGGCAGTGCGGGAGGAGGGTATTCGATCCCAGCTAATCGTGCCCCTGAAATCGAAGGGAAGGGTTGTGGGCACCCTTTGTGTGGCCACCCGTAGCCAGCGCCAGGTTCTTCAGGAGGAACTGGACCTGGTCACTGCCATCGGCAATCAGATCGGCATTGCTGTAGATAACGCACACCTCTATGAACAAGAGCGAGAAACCGCTGAGCAACTGCGGGCATCTGAAGAAAGGTACCGAGAGCTATTTGAGAATGCCCATGATGCTATATGGCTTCACGATTTGCAGGGAAACGTCATTGCCGCTAATAAGTCCTTTGTCAGGCTTACAGGATATTCTATGGAAGAGTTAGGGAACCTGAAGGCGGACGATCTGCTTGCAGAAGGCTGTATTGACAGTGTCAAGGGACTGGAAGCCCCGCTCCTGGAGGGCGAAGCAATGGGCCGACTCTCAGAAGTCACGCTGGTTAAGAAGGATAAGTCCGAGGCGTCTGTTCAGCTATCCACCAGCCCTGTCTTCAGCAGCGGCCGAGTTGAAGGCTTTCAGCACGTCGCCAGGGATGTCACCGAAGAAAAGCGAATGAGGGAGAACCTGCGCTTCTATTTGCACCAGGTTACCAGGGCCCAGGAGGAGGAAAGAAAACGCATTGCCAGGGAGCTTCACGACGACACGATCCAGGCTTTGGTCGTGCTCTCTCGTCAGTTGGATGACCTCGCCTCCAAGGCCAAGGGCCTGTCGAAGGACGAGAAGCTAGTGCTGGAGAGACTATGGCAGCAGACCAACACCATCATGGAAGGCATGAGGCGCTTGAGCCAGGACCTACGGCCAGCCATACTGGATCGCCTGGGCCTGCTGCCGGCGTTGGAATGGCTGGCCTCTGATGTGGAAAAGCACTCTGGGATAACTGTGGAGGTCAAGACGGATGGTGCTGAACGGCGAGTCCCTCCCGAGGCGGAGCTAGTGCTGTTCCGCATCGTCCAGGAGGCGCTGAGAAATGTCTGGCGGCATTCTCAAGCAACTAGTGCCCGGGTCACAGTAGAGTTCTACGACAACAAAACCAGGGTGACTGTCAAAGACGATGGCAAAGGTTTTGACCTCCGAAGTTCGATGGGCGATCTAACCAAGGATGGCAGGCTTGGCCTGGCCGGGATGCAAGAGCGAGCCAGGTTGCTGGGCGGTAGCTTGAAGGTGGAGTCTGAGCCCGGCAAGGGCACCACGGTGACCATTGAGGCGCCGATATGACCTTCTGAAGACATCCACGACAACACCCCCACCCTAGATCGCCTGCCAGTCCAGCAGAACTAAGACTTCAAATACACTGTCCTGACTGCTTCATAGGCCTATCACATCCCCTCTTCACTACCTCAAGACCGTCAGTATCTTGACCCTGTTCAAGGTGCGTCCGCTCACTTCTGCCATCATATCAAATTGACATTCTGAAGGCTTGGGGAAAGGCTGCTTCGAGTAGGCATATTCGCTCGACTCGCCGCTATCCCCGACAAGCATAAATGCTCGCTGATGCTCAGGTTTGTACCGTGTTTTTGGCAACTACAAAAAGGCATTATGGCGGAAGTCAATTTTTCAGTATGGTGGTAGTGTAATAGCGGAGGTAGGAGAGACCGGAGTGAACACAAAACAGCTAGCAAGCGCAGAAACTCTCTACGGCAAGTTCCCACAGCCGGCCTCTTACCTCCACCAACTCAACGCTTGATTTTGGTCTCTCGGGGCCAAGGCAGGTATCCAGAAAGGAGCGGTGAGCGATGCAGTGGGAGTTCGCAGTGGCACTGGTAGTGGGCATCCCCATCATCCTCTTGCCGGTGGCTTTGGTGTGGTACCTGAACATCGGCGGTATCTACGCAGCCATTCAGAACACGCGCAAAAAGAGAGCCGCCCGCGAGCAGGGGATCGGAGCGGTGGTCGAGGAGCACCGCGAGAAAAAGAAACTCGTCGGTGCTCAGCGCTAAAGACAGTAATCTGCTTGTAGCAAGTGGCCGTGGAAAGGAGGGGGTGAAATGGAGTGGTACGTAATATTGGTGCTGGTGCTGGGAATACCGGTTATCCTCTTCCCGGCAGCATACGTGTGGTACCTGAACATAGGCGGCGTCTACGGACTCATTAAGGAGGCGCGGGAGAAAAAGGCCGCCCGTGAGGAGGCGACCACAGCAACGGCCAGGAAGCATCCCGCCAAGACGTAGCTCGTCAGGGCCAAACGCTGATGGAAGGAGCGATTGAAATGGAGTGGGAGGTCATCTTAGCGCTGGTGCTGGGGATACCCCTCATGCTAGCCACACAGATATACCTGTGGCACCTGATCATAGGCGACACCTGTGAAGCCATCAACGAGGCACGGGAAAAACGGGCTGCCCGTGCAGTAAGAGGAGCCAAGACGCAACCCCTGGGAACCGGACACTGAGCAAAGGAGGGAGTGAAATGGAGTGGTACATAATATTAGCGCTGGTGCTGGGGATACCCATTGCCCTGCTCCCCGTAGCGTTCGTGTGGTACTTGAACGTTAGCGGCCTTTACCAGGTTATTCGCGATATGCGCCAACGGCGAAAGAGGCGAGCCAGGGTCCTGGAGGAAGCCGCGGTGCTCGCTGGGAGCCGAGTCAGCGTGGCCGCAACTGAAAAAGGAGGAGAGTAATTGCTCCTCTCCTCTTCGCCTGATTCTCAAGGTGAAAGGGGGCGATGGGGAGATGTGGAGATTTAAGAGCTGTCTGAAATGTAAAGGGGACCTATTCCTCGACAAAGACATCGACGGCTGGTATGAACAATGCCTGCAGTGCAGCTATATTCAGTACCTCGACAGTATATTTGAGGTCGGAGAGCAGCGATCTGGCGGAGGAAGTAAGGCTGCCCTATCCCGCACCGAGAAGGTCGCCGAGGCCATCCTCCCCGTTGGTCATGTCCACGCCGTCCGCTCCGCCTAACGTAACGAAGTCATAATCATATCGCACCTCTTGCTGAGCAGCTTCGAGCCAGATGCTCTTCCAACTAGGCATATTCCCTCACTCTTGCCCCTTTTGAGCTAGGCATAAATGCCTACGCCGGTTGATGCTTTAGGCCTTTGCAGCAATTGAAAACAGGCATTAAAGCGCTAGTTGACTTGCAGGTGGGTCAAATAGACTGAAAGACAGGGGTAAGAAACGTGGTGAGGATAGCGGAATCCCCAGTGGTCACCCAATCCACAACAGGCTTAGTGGTGATGGCACCGATACTTCCTACCTCAATTCCGTGATATAGGGTGATGAGCAATGGAGGCAAAAACACAAGGTAGTAACCGTTTTCTGAAACAGATATGTGACATACCTGGCGGCGAAGGAATCCGCTTGTGCATTCAATGTGGAACCTGCTCTGCCTCGTGCCCTAACGCCAACAGGATGGACCATACGCCCCGGAAGCTCATTGCCATGGCACGGGCGGACATGCGTGAGGAGGTTTTATCCAGCAACTCAATGTGGCTTTGCGCTTCCTGTTACCTCTGCACAGTGCGCTGTCCCAGGGAAATCAAGATAACCGACCTCATGCATGCTCTGGAATGCCTATCCGTTAGCCAGAACCTGAGCAGTGCACGGACCCTGACGCCCACTATGTATAGAAGCTTCAGCGACTTTGTATATAGCATCGGCAATGTTCCAGAGATGGGGTTCATGATCTGGTACTACTTCCTGACCAACCCTTTGCGCGCTCTGAAGATGACCCCGCTGGCGCTCAGTTTGATCAGGCACGGGCGTCTATCTATCAAAGCCAGGAGGTTGAAGCCGGAGGCAGAACGCCAGCTCAAGGCTATCCTCGATAGGGCTGAGACTCTGGGAGGGCTGTCATGAAGTATTATACCTACTTTCCCGGCTGCTCCTCATCACACGGGGGTGCCAAGGCATACAGTTGGTCCGCCCAGGCTGTGGTTAAGGCCTTAGATGTGGAACTCGTCGAGCTTGAGGATTGGAACTGCTGCGGGTCTACACCCTACACCTCCGTTGATGAGTTAGCTTCCCTTTGCACCTCAGCTCGCAACCTGGCTCTGGCCGAAAAAAGGGGTCTCGACTTGGTAACACCCTGTAGCGCCTGCTACGTCATCTTGAGGAGAACCAATTCATATCTTAAGGAGTACCCTGAGCTGAGGGCCAAGGTGGGTGAGGCCCTGGCAGTCGGTGGTCTGGAGTATCATGGAACTGTCGTGGTGCGGCACCTTCTCGATGTTCTTGCAAATGATATTGGCTCTGACGAGATCGCATCCAGGGTCAAAAAGAGTCTTGGTGGTCTGAAAGTGGCTCCTTACTATGGCTGCCAGGTAGTGCGGCCTGGACCAGGCTTTGATCATCCGGAATTCCCCCAATCCCTGGATCGCCTGATAGAGAGCCTGGGAGCGGAGGCTACGCCATTTCCTCTTAAGACTCGCTGCTGCGGGGGCTCTCTGGTTCTATCCGAAGAGGACCTTGCCTTGGGGTTGATCCATAAACTGCTCGACAGCGCTTCAAGCAACGGGGCTGAGGTTGTCGTCACTGTCTGCCCACTGTGTCAAACCAACCTGGACCTCTATCAGGGCAGGGTTAACAAGAAGTTCAAAACCAACTTCAACCTGCCTGTTTTGTTCTTCACCCAGCTTATTGGTGTGGCCTTTGGAATTGATAGCAAGACCTTGGGTGTGGAGAAGTGCATAGTTCCGGCGGAGAAGCTGCTGGCACAGTATGTCGAGCGATAAGGAGGCGAGATGGAGTCGGACGGAAGAAGGATCGGCGTCTATGTCTGTCACTGCGGAGCCAACATCGCCGGCACGGTTGATGTTGAGCAGGTAGCTGAATTCGCCAGGGGTCTGGATGGCGTGGTCGTGGCCAAGGACTACAAGTTTGTGTGCTCAGACCCTGGACAGGACCTCATCAAGAGTGACATCAAGGAACAGAAGCTCAATCGTGTAGTGATAGCATCTTGTTCGCCGCGGCTGCACGAGCTGACCTTCAGGCGCACCCTGGCCAGTGCCGATTTGAACCCATATTTGATGGAGATGGCCAACATCCGCGAACAGTGTGCCTGGGTGACTGAAGACCGCGAGCTTGCAACTCAGAAGGCCAAGGCATTGGTGAACGCAGCGGTAAGAAAGGCATACCATTACCAACCCTTGGAGACCAAAGAGGTGACCGTCAACCCTAACACACTGGTCGTGGGTGCTGGAATTGCCGGCATCCAGGCGGCCCTTGAGATCGGTGACTCTGGCCACCTAGTTTACTTGGTAGAGAGAGAGCCTTCCATCGGTGGTCGCATGGCCCAGCTTGACAAGACCTTCCCCACCCTCGATTGTTCAGCCTGAATACTGACGCCGAAGATGGCCTCGGTGAGGTCACACGAGAACATAGAGATGATGACGTATAGCGAGGTGGTAGGGGTTTCAGGGTACGTAGGCAATTTCAAGGTCAAAATCAAGAAAAAGCCGCGCTATGTGGACGCGGACAAGTGCACCGGCTGCGGCGTTTGCCAGGAGAAATGTCCCTTCAAGGCGGACAACGAGTTCGATGTCGGGCTGGGCCAGAGGAAAGCAATATACACGCCCTTTCCTCAGGCAGTGCCTAACGTCCCAGTCATAGACCGAGATAGCTGCGCCTACTTCTTGAGGGGCAAATGCCGTGCTTGCGAGAAGTTCTGCGAGGCTAAGGCCATCAACTTCGAGCAAACGGAAGAGCTTGTCGACGTAGATGTAGGCTCCATCATAGTTACCACTGGCTTCGACTCCCTTGACCCGTCAGCAATTGTCCAGTACGGTTATGGGCGCTATGACAATGTCTACACAGGTCTCCAGTTCGAGAGAATGAGCAATGCCTCAGGCCCTACTGGGGGCAAGCTCCAGCTCAAGGACGGCTCAGAGCCGAAAAGCGTAGCTACTTTGCACTGTATCGGCAGCCGAGACGCGAACTACCACGAGTATTGCTCCCGCGTCTGCTGCATGTATTCGCTGAAGTTTTCTCACATAATAAGGGAGAAAATCCCCGATGCCGAAATCTACCAGATGTACATTGACCTGCGCTGCTTCGGCAAGGGCTACGAGGAGTTCTATAATCGCCTTCAGGAGGAAGGGGTTAACTTCATAAGGGGGCGCGCCGCTGAGGTCACCGATTTGGCTGAGACTCCTGAGGAAAAAGGCAAGCTCATCGTGCTGTGCGAAGACACTCTCATTGGCCGCAATCGGCGCATCCCCGTCGACATGGTCGTTTTGAGCACTGCGCTGGAGCCCCGTGCTGATGCGGAAGAGACCGCCAGGCTACTCAACATAAGCAGAAGTGCAGACGGCTTCTTCTTAGAGAGGCATCCCAAGCTAGACCCGGTGGCTACCATGACTGACGGGATTTTCATTGCTGGTTGCTGTCAGGGCCCCAAAGACATCCCTGACACAGTGGCTCAGGCCTCAGCGGCAGCAGCACGTGTCCTGTCTATGATCAGTAAGGGCAAGGTCGAAGTCGAAGCTGCCACATCGGTTGTCGATGAGGAGGTTTGTTCTGGCTGCAAGACGTGCATAGAGCTTTGCCCCTACAGTGCCATCTCCTTTGATGAAGAGAAGAAGGTTGCCTCTATTAACGAGGCTCTATGTAAGGGTTGCGGCACCTGTGCCGCTGCCTGCCCCAGCGGCGCCATAGTAAGCAAACATTTCACCACTGAGCAGATCATAGCACAAGTAGAGGGGGTGCTTATATGAGCTTCGAGCCAAAGATCGTGGGATTCCTGTGCAACTGGTGTTCCTATGCTGGCGCTGACCTAGCAGGCACCTCGCGCAAAAAGTATGCCCCCAATGTGCGGGTAATAAGGGTAATGTGCAGCGGAAGGGTGGACGCCACCTTCGTGCTCAAGGCTCTAGAGGCCGGGGCCGACGGCGTACTTGTCTGCGGCTGACACCTCGGAGAGTGTCATTACCTGGAAGGTAATGAGAAGACAGCAAGGCGTATTCCTTTGCTTAAGAAGATGCTGGCTCAATTGGGGATCGAGGAGGAGCGGGTGAGGTTGGAATGGGTTTCCGCTTCGGAGGGAGATCGCTTTGCATCCATCGTTAACGAGATGACGGAGCGAATAAGAGAGCTTGGCCCTGTTAGCTATAATGACGGAGGGGGAAATGGCTAAGCTGAAACTGGCTCTTTACTGGGCTGCAAGCTGCGGCGGCTGCGATGTCGCCGTCCTCGATGTGAACGAGAAGATATTGGATGTGGCCAAGATAGCGGACATTGTGCTCTGGCCAATCGCCCTGGACTTCAAATACCATCACGTTGAGGCCATGGAGGACAACGCTATCGATGTCTGTCTGTTCAATGGCGCAGTGAGGAATTCGGAGCAGGAGAAGATCGCCAGATTGCTTCGCGCCAAGTCCAAGACGATGGTGGCTTTTGGCTCCTGCGCCTGCTTCGGCGGCATACCGGCGCTGGCTAATTTCACCAACCGCGCCGAGATTTTCGAGAGAGCCTACGTGGAGGCACCTTCAAACGATAATCCAGGCAGAACCTTTCCCCAGACCATAACGCAGGTTGATGGAAATGAACTGGAATTGCCCGAGTTCTTCGATACGGTGTTGACCCTGGCTCAGGTGGTGAATGTGGAGTACTTCGTGCCCGGCTGCCCGCCACCGGTGGACCTCATCCTGAAGGTAGTGGACGCCTTGGCGACCAACAGCCTCCCTCCTCCAGGCGCGGTCATTGCTTCGGCTAAGACGCTCTGCGATGAGTGCCCCCGGAAGAAAGAGGAGAAGAAGATCACCAAAATCTATCGTCCTCACGAGATCATTCCTGACCCTGAGCGGTGCCTGCTGGAACAAGGGATACTATGTATGGGCCCTGCTACCAGGGGTGGCTGTGGCGCACTTTGCATCAAGGCCAACATGCCCTGCCGCGGCTGCTTCGGACCACCGCCTGGCGTCCTCGACCAGGGGGCGAAGCTGGTTAGCGCCATTGCCTCCATTTATGAAACCAATAGCGAGGAAGAGATTGCCAGGATGGTGGACGAGATAGTCGATCCCGCAGGCACCTTCTACAGATTTGGGCTCGCCGATTCCCTGTTGAGGCGGAAGAGGATGCCCCTGGCGAAGGCGCCACCTGCAACAGCGGAACCACCGGTGGAGGTGACAGGGCGATGAAAAGGATAACTATCGACCCCATAACCAGGCTGGAAGGACACGGCAAGATAGAGATCTTCCTCAATGACGATGGCGATGTCGAGAACGCTTACCTCCAGATACCCGAGCTTCGTGGCTTTGAGAAGTTCTGCGAGGGAAGACCGGTTGAGGAACTGCCCCGGATAACCCCCAGAATCTGTGGCGTCTGCCCCGGGGCCCATCACATGGCCTCCACCAAGGCAACCGACGCAGTCTATCATGTTGACCCTCCTTCGGTAGCCAAGAAGCTAAGGGAGCTGTTCTACTGCGCTCACATGCTCCATTCTCACATAGCTCACTTCTATGCGCTGGCTGCCCCCGATTTCGTTGTGGGCCCCACCGCCGACCCCGCCCAGAGGAACATCCTGGGGCTGATAGATAAGGTCGGGCTTGAGGTCGGTGTCGAGGTGATAAAACACAGGGCCTACGCTCAAGACATCCAGGCAACCATTGGGGGCAAGGCAACCCATCCCGTCTGCGGCCTGCCGGGGGGGATGAGCAAAGCGATCACTGAGGATGAACGGCGTGATTTTGAAGAGAAGGCCAAGAGCCTGGTCGAGTTTGGCAAGTTCGGGCTGAAGCTGTTCGACGACCTGGTACTGGCTAACAAGGAATATGTCGATTTGATCACGGGCGACATCTACACCATGAAAAGCTACTACATGGGGATGGTGGACGCCAACAACAAGGTGAACTTCTACGAGGGCGATATCCGTGTAGTTGACCCCGAGGGAAAAGAGACCGCCAAGTTCAAGGCTGCTGACTATCTGGAGCATATAGCGGAGCATACCGAGCCCTGGTCCTATCTGAAGTTCCCCTTCCTGAGAAAAGTGGGCTGGAAGGGGTTGGTTGATGGGAAGGAGAGCGGGGTCTACCGGGTGAACTCCCTGGCCCGGCTCAACGTGGCCGACGGCATGGCAACCCCCCTGGCTCAGGAAGAGTACGATAGGATGTACCAGACCCTTGGAGGCAAGCCGGTTCACGCCACGCTGGCATTTCACTGGGCGAGATTGATTGAAATAGTGTATGCTGCCGAGCGGCTGCTCGAGCTATGTCAGGACAATGAGATCACCGACCCCAATGTTCGCACCCTCCCCACAGCTACTCCCGATGAGGGAGTAGGGGTGGTAGAGGCGCCCCGTGGCACCCTCTTTCACCACTACCGGACCGATGAGAAAGGCATCATCGAGAAGGTGAACCTGATTGTGGCCACAGTGCAAAACAACCCCGCCATGGATATGTCGATCAAAAGAGCAGCGGAGCACTTGATTCATAAGGGGAAAGAGGTGACCGAAGGGCTGTTGAACATGGTCGAGATGGCATTTCGGGCCTATGACCCGTGCATGGCGTGTGCCACCCACACTCTGCCAGGGCAGATGCCGCTGGAGGTAGTGATCTACGATGGCAAGGGAGAGGTGGTGGAAAGGCTGAGCCGCCACGTGCGCCTAGAATCTGCCTGCAACAAGAGTGGCCACAGGGCAGCATAGCAAAAAAGGAGGAGTTCTGATGGAAACGCGAGAGCTTCTGGTGCTAAGCCTTCTTGAAGAACGAAACCATGTCACGCTTACGGCCACAACGTCGCATCTGAGTCCCGACGTCTGCCCTGTAGCGTATGAGATCGACTGGGGTGATAGCAGCGCTCTCGACAAGGGAACTGCGGACTGCGGAGCGCCTTTCAGCGTGATACACCCCTACGGTTCTCAAGGCACTTATAAGGTGGCCTTCAACGTGAAGGATAGAGATGGCGTGCAGGTCTCATCACTTTCTCTGTTGATATCGCTGACTGTTCCGGCGGCTGCACAGTGACCTACGGCTCACTGGGGAGATTGCACGCCGCTGGATGTCAGGGCTAAGGCCTGGGGTGCACGTAATCCAGCAGGAAGGAAAAATGAAGACACTGGTCTTGGGGCTGGGCAACCCGATTCTCAGCGATGATGGGGTAGGACTTCGCGTCGCTGAGGAAGTCGAAAGCAGGGTTGACCAACGAGATATAACCGTTGTGGACACCAGTTTGTCGGGCCTCAGTCTGCTCGACGTGCTTGCTGGCTACGACAAGGCCATTATCATCGACGCCGTTCAGACCGTCGAGGGTAAGCCGGGCCAGATATACCGGCTCGACCCAGAGGCGCTCGATTTCACCAGGCACGCTGCCTCGCCCCATGATGTTAACTTCGCCACTGCCCTTGAGCTTGGCAAGCGGCTGGGCCTGGCTTTGCCCCCAGAGATCGTTATCTTTGCCGTCGAGGTGGCAGACGCGAGCACCTTCAGCGAGGAATGTACGCCTGAGGTAAAAGGGGCGATCCCTGTTTGTGTCGAAATGATTATTCAGGAGCTAGATGGAGGCGGCGATGCATAGCTTGTCGATGGCTCAAGACATTTTGCAGGCAGCGCTCAAGGAAGCCGAGAAGCACGAAGCAAAACATATCAAGACCATTAGCGTGAAAGTAGCAGGTGAGGACTTTGTGGAGTCTGACTCGCTGCAGTTTTGCCTGGAAGCGACGTCTGAGGGAACTATCGCTGAAGGAGCACGGATCGAGATAGAACTTGTCGATGCGAACGAACCTCAGCAGATCGCGCTTGAGTTGGATTAGAGTCCCTTGGGGTGTGCAAATGTGTGTAGCGATACCATACAAAGTGCTTGAAGTCAGCGGAAACGGCCTGGCTCAGGTCGAGGTTGGCAGCACAAGACAGGAGATAAGTACGCTGCTGGTGCCAGAAGTAACAGCCGGAGATTATGTTCTGGTCTATCTCGGCTGCGCCACTGCCAGAATCGAGGAGCAAGATGCCATGGAGGTGATGAGTTTGTTTGAGGAGATAGCTGAGGCCGAGACACTCCTGGATAGCTATCCCTTGCGTGGACGTAGCAAACAAACGGAGGGACAACAATGAATGGGATCAAAGGTTATCTCAACGGAGAGAAGAGTAGAAAGGGAGCCTACTTCGCTCTGGCGACGGCTGCCATCAGCGGCTTTTCCATCTACATCAACAAGTTCGCTGTGATGGAGATGGAAGACCCGTTTATCTTCACCGCCACCAAGGGCCTGGCTGTGGCGCTGCTACTCTTTGCAATCCTGATACTTCCCAGGGCACTGCCGGAGCTGAGAGGCCTTTCGCGCAAACAGTGGCTAACCCTGGGGGCTATCGGCTGCATCGGCGGCAGCGTTCCGTTCTTGCTGTTCTTCTACGGGCTGAGTCTAAGTACGGCTGTGGGCGCTGCCTTCATCCACAAGACCCTCTTCATCTGGGTTGCCATCCTGGCTGTGTTCTTCCTCGGCGAGCGACTGAGTAAGTTTCATATAGCTGCCCTGGTGGCCCTGGTTGGGGGCAATATCCTGCTATTGGGCTGGCCAAAGTCGTGGCTCTTTGGCGGAGGCGAGCTGATGATATTCGGTGCCACCCTCCTCTGGGGTATTGAAGCGATCATCGCTAAGAGGTTTATGAGTGGAGTGAGCTCAGATGTGGCAGCCTTCGGGCGAATGTTCTTTGGAGCTATCGTGATGCTGGTCTACCTGGCTCTGAGCGGGAAAATGGGCGTCATGGCCAGTCTCAGCGGGCTGCAGATCGGGTGGATAGCCCTGACTTCGGTTCTCCTCTTCGGCTATGTTTCCTGCTACTACGCGGGGCTGAAGCATGCTCCAGCCTCGATGGTAGCCAGCATCCTGGTGCTGGGCTCGGTTATCACCAGCCTGCTCTATGCTGTCTTCGATGCCAAGAGCTATTCCCTGGAGCAAGTTGTGGGCATGCTCCTTATAACCGCTGCTGCCTTGGTGCTATGGTATCTCGCGCCAAGGGTCAGAGTCCGAAAGGAGGCTTCACCAGCGGTTCCCGTAGAGAGGTGAGACGCTTATGAACGGAACCATCCTCTTCGCCAGATACGCTTTCATGCCCAATAAGCTCAGCTATTGCGGTGGCGATGATAATAAGGCCCTTTTCGAATACTGCGTGGCAAACGAGACTGACCCTGGGCTGGTCGCGATCCTTCAAAAATTCCAGGCGGCCTACCCCTACCTCAAACTTATTGCCAGTAGCAACCACATCCCCGACCCCTTCGATGCCAGAGTAGTGGAGGCCTACTGGATCGGCAACGAGCTGCTCGATAGAGTCGACCTGGCCCAGTTCCACAATTCTCTGCGCCAGCGGTTCGCAAAGCGATTGGATCCGAAGACGCTGGACCATCTCCTGGGAAAGGCGCCCCTCGGCGCTCGGGCTCATCACAGCTTCCACGTCTTCGATATCCACAGCCGCATCGGGATGCTTGACCACAGCCTGGATACAATGGAAAGTTGTCGCATCGGGTGGGGCCGGATTAAGGAAATACAGGCAACTCACTTTGTCGTGGAGCATCAACCGCTTGTACTGGAGCAGGGCAAGCTAAAGCTCGGCGATCTGAGGGACAAAAAGGTGCTGCGTCAGATCGATGGCACGGGTTTCATCACCAACCCACAGCTAGGTGATTTCGTCTCCTTCCACTGGGATTGGGCTTGCGATCGGCTGCGTCCCGGGCAAGTGCAGAATCTAGAGAAGCAGACGAGGTATCACATTAAACTAGCCAATCAGACGCTATAGTTGCAGTGGTGCATCACAGCCAGTTTGCATCCTTGGGGGGGACCAGGACAGCAGACCAGGGGGGAGGGAGGAGGTTTGGACAAGGTTAAGATTCTGATTGCTGACGACCATGCCGTGGTGCGGGAGGGCACCCGCCAGATTCTGGAACAGGAACAGGACCTGGAGGTTGTGGCTGAAGCTGGCGATGGGGAGGAGGCGGTGAGGCTGGCTACGAGGTTCAAACCGGATGTCGCTATTATCGACATCGCCATGCCCAAAGTCGATGGCATCCAGGCCACCGGGCAGATAAAGGCGCTTTGCCCTGCCACAGCCGTGTTGATACTTACTGCTTACGAAGATGAACAATTCATCTTCAGCCTGCTGGAAGCAGGCGCCGCTGGCTATTTGTTGAAGAGCGTTCGCGGTCGTGAGTTAGTTGACGCCGTTCGAGCGATATATGCCGGAGAGTCGGTGCTTCATCCCTCAGTTGCCCGCAAAATCTTAAACCGTTTTGTTCCAACTTCTGATAAGCACAGGGAAGAGGAACCACATGAGGTGCTCAGCGAGCGGGAGGTGGAGGTGCTCAGACTGGCGACCAGAGGGCTGAGCAACAAGGATATTGCCAATGAGCTTCTCCTCAGCGCGCGGACGGTTCAGGGGCACCTGGGACATATCTTCAACAAGCTAAACGTCAGCTCACGTACCGAGGCTGTGGTGTGCGCCCTGAAAAAAGGTTGGGTCACTCTCGATGACTTAGGCTGAGGGTGGCCTCCCGGGCTCCTGGCTTATCGCATTGCTGCTATTCTTCAAGAGCGAGCCGAGTTGCTGGGCGGTAGCTTGAAGGTGGAGTCTGAGCCCGGCAAGGGCACCACGGTGACGATTGAGGCACCAATATGACCTGACGTGATAACGGGGCAGAGGGTGAGCTAGCAAGCGCAGAAACTTTGTTCGGCCCACTTTCAAGCAATGGGTTGTAGCTTTGGTTTGCCTAAGGTCTCCATCGACTCCTTTAGAATCTTGTCAATAATCATCATCCCTCTGCACCCACTGTCCATGGTCTCAGCGTGTCATGCGCCAGCAAGGGGTTTCTCCGCACCTAGACTTCTCTCGACTGTTTGCACAAGATGCCCCATGTCAAAAGGCTTCTGAATATAGGCATAGGGCTTTACCTCGGTGACTTGTGTTCTGTTGGGTTCCAAGACTGATATCACGATAACGGGAACCTTTTCCATCCATTCAAGTTTCTCCAGAAGCCTTGCGATGAACCAACCATCGCAATCAGGCAATCTAATATCCAGCACTACTGAGTCCGGCTTCTCTTCGAACAGATATCTGACGGCATCAACGCCACTATAGAACACCCTAACATCATAACCCCTCTTGCTCAGGCAGATGTCTATGGTCTTCGAAAGTAGCGAGTCGTCATCGACAATGACCACCTTTTTTGTTCCCATAGCGGGCCTTCCTTGAGATAAGCGTTACCTATCGTAATCGAGCTGAGTTTGAGGCTGGGGATAAAGTTCGTCAAGTATCAAGAAGGATAGCGGTCCCAAGCAAGTAATGAACACAATTGGAATCGCCCACAGGCCCTTCCGACCCCCCGGCACTCGCTTCCTCTCAAGCAAACCCTTCAGTGCTATCGGCACCAACGCCCAATGAATCAGGCCAAGGAGGACAATCTTCAAAATCGTTTCGAGTTCCACCATGATGTCGCCTCCTTACTTCTTTCGTTCCACCATTATTATGTGCCAGAAAGCATAAGGAAGGCATAAAGATATGGGGGCGACACATAAGGATTCTGTAAGGTTTTGGGGGCTGAAGAGGATTGGGCGAGGTATTACGGGAGTTCCCTTGAAGATCGGGAGGTTTGCTTGGGCAAATCAATCGGGCTTGACAAACCGATAGCCTATCCGAGGTTCGGTCGCAATGAAGCGTGGATCTGATGGGTCGTCTTCTATCTTTCTCCTGAGTTGCCCGATGAAAACGCGGACATACTCCCTTTCGTCACCATATTCTGGACCCCAAACATTGTGCAGCAACTCTCTGTGGGTTAGCGCCTTGCCCGAATTGGAAACCAGATACGCCAGAAGCTCATACTCGGTCCCGGTGAGTTTCAAGACCTGTCCTCGCCGTTTAACCACCCTCCTGGACAGGTCAACTTCCAGGTCTCCCGCAGTGAACAGGGGGGCAGCAACGGTTGTGCCCGCGGAACGCCTCAGTGCCACTCTGATTCTGGCCAGTAACTCTTCTATGCCGAAGGGCTTGGTAACGTAGTCGTCGGCACCCTCATCCAGGGCCCTAACCTTATCTTTCTCGTCTCCCCTTACGCTCAGGATTATGATGGGCATATCCGCCCACTCCCTTATTCGGCGGCAGGCGTCGATACCATCCATGCGGGGCATATTCACGTCGAGCACGATTACATCCGGAAGCACACGTTCTGCCGCCTCTATGGCCTCGATCCCATCCTGGGCAAGATATATCTCGTAGCCCCGAGCTTCCAGGTTGGCGCGAATGAACATGCGTATCTTTGGCTCATCATCAACGACGAGGATTTTTGTCTTCTTAGCCATCGCGTCTACACCTCACTTCCTGCTTGGCGGTGCGACGGGCAGTGTGAAATGCAAAGTGGAGCCATGTCCGATTTCGCTTTCGGCCCAAATCCGCCCCCCGTGATTGTCAATAATGGCCCGGCAAATAGCCAGGCCTAGACCAGTACCCCCGGGCTTCTGCCGCTTCTGGATACCACGGTAGAACTTGTCGAATATCTTCCCCAGGTCCCCCCGTGGTATTCCCACACCCTCATCAGAGACACTCACTTCCACCTCGCTATCCACACTCGTAACCCTTATAGTTATCCTGGTTCCATCTTGGGAGTAAGCTGTCGCATTCTCAAGTAGGTTAACCAACACCTGTCTTATCTGACTACAGTCAGCGTAGATTTCTGGCACATCGGGCTCCACATCGGTCTCGAAGATATGGTTTTTGTGAACCCATTTCTGATGCTCCAATGCCTCATTGATGATGTCCGAGATATAGCAGCGCTCCTTTTCCGGTTTCCAAACACCTGCCTCAAGCTTGCTCATATCAAGCAGTTTGGTAACCAGGCTTGCTAATCTATCCGTCTCCTCGCCTACGCCGCTTAGAAGCATCTCCTGGGTTTCATCATCCAGTTCTATATCCTTTTGCAGCAGACTGCTGGTGATCCCCTTTATGGAGGTCAGCGGCGATCGAAGCTCGTGAGAGATGTTTGATAGAAGCTCGGACTTCAATTTGTCGAGCTCGATAAGTTCCAACTCGACCTGCTTGCGCTGCGTAATGTTTCTGAATGTAGCAAGCTGGCAAACCACTCCGTTGGAATCGACAAAGGGTGAGGCAACCACCTCATAGGTCCTGCCATCTGGCAAGTTATACTCCCATCTCTCAATCGCACCACTTATGACGCTTGGCAGCTTGCAGATATGGTTGCACGGGTCATCAAAGTTGTGCAGATACTCATAGCAATGGGAGCCGACGCCCGCGCCAAACTCCCTTACCATACTTGGATTCAGAAAGTGTATCCTGTAGTCAGGGCCAGCGATCATGACTCCATCTTCCATTTTGTCCAGCATGCCCAAGAACCTGTCTCTCTCGCTTCTTAGCAATGCTTCGAAATAGCTGCGCAGTTCGGACTGATTGCGTATCACGCCCGTGAAGGAACCCATGAGCCCTGCAACTATGGTAAAAAGCACTATCCTGAGCATCGGGTCAGGGAAGGGCGATACCACGAGAGCGCGGGGCAAAAAGGCAATGAGGGCAGCAAGTGTGACGACCACAGCTCCTTTGACCCTGTAGGTGTGGCCAGCGTAGATTATTGGAGCCAGGAAAAGGAGGCGATGTACATCGTGCACGCCGTAGAAGAACTCATAGCGCAAAGCCGTCCAGCCAGCGAAGTCTATCAGCTCCCCGAAATAGTAGAGCAAGGTGCAGAGCCCGAAAAGCGCTAGCAATATGTAAAACGAGCGGGCCCCAAACATAGCTAAACCCCTCTCGACATACCCTCCCTTGAAAAGCGAATCTATATGCTTGCCAGCTCCTTGGTTCCACCTTGACATTACCATACTAATCGTGAAACTGGCTTCCGCCGTAATGCCTGTTTCTACTTGCCGAAAACCCCTATAACGCTGGCCATTGCTAAGCATTTGTGCCAATGCGGAAGGGGCTGACGAATGGGGTGCCGTAAGATAGTGACACCGAGAAACAGCAGGCCAGGCTGGGTGCCTTGCCGTAGGGACTCAGAGAGCGATACGATTGGTGGAGCATCAGCAGCTCGGTTGCTATGCGGCGGTGTAACTCAAAAGGAAAGCCTTGATCTGCTTCAATCTTGATGACAGCGGAACAAGGCTTTCCTAACCGTCAATCGTACCTGCTACTCCTATTTCACTTCCTCCTTTCCTTAGCTGCCCGTCTCTCTACACCGCCTACCCTGCAATAGCGTGCTTCTCCACCGCCACCCCGCGGGCAGCCTTCCTCTTCTCTCTAATGGCTGCATAAACGCCTCCGACGTTCAGATACCATACATATGCCGCCGGGAAGAGGATGATGGGTATTCCCAACACCAGGACCAGAACTACTTGCCACTCCATCTCGCACCTCCTTTCTTCTTATCTTGTTTTTTCTCCTCGGGCCGCTCTATGTCAGAGCGGTGTGCTTCTCGGCTACTGCTCCGCTCTCCCGAGCAATTCGCCTTTTCTGCCGTTGGCGTGCATCACGAACGACCTGATACAGGCCGCTGATGTTCAGGTACCATACGAACGCCACCGGGAGGAGTACTGCGGGTATTCCCAACACCAGCGCTAGAACTACTTGCCACCCCATCTTTTGTGCCTCCTTTCGTTGATCTCGGGGTTTCCCCCCGTCCAGTATCAGCTTAGCACGCTAGCGGCAATATTGACTTCCGCCGTAATGCCTGTTCTTGGTCGCCAAAAACACCTGTTCTATGATCCCTGACGGGAGCATTTGTGCCTGCGCTGCAGAGCAGGACACGAGGCCAATATGCCTAGTTGAAGGGAGCATTTATGCTGGGCTGGGCGAGAAGAAGAGAGGAGAGCCTCTGGGGCTGGCGGTTATCTAAAGATCTGCCATTGGCGCAGCCTTTGCAGGCCAGGCTTCAGGCTCGGGGTGCTTGCTAGAAGAGGAGAGCGTCGAGGAAACCAAGGAGGACTTCGTGATTCCTCTCCATGTCATGTCCGATGTGATACCGGTAAACCCTGGAACAGCGAAGGAGCGTGAGGCAGTTTCGCAGGCGGGAGAAAGCCAGCCGGGCGTTGCCGGTGGTCTGCCAAATGCTTCTCCCCAGCAGGTACTCCATGCCCTGATGAAGGCCCAGTCCAACCACGGAGTTCTTGATGAGCTCCTTGGCTGCGCTGAGCCTGCTCGCGGACTCGATCCTCGAGTCGCACCCCAACGTCCTTTTTCCGAGCAGGATGACGCGGCAAGGGCAGGGAGGGCTAACTGCCTCCGTGTAGTAGGCTACGTCAACAAGTATCTTGGTGCCCACACCCATGAAGTTCGCGGGGTGTCGGTACTGTTCGGGGATGTCCAGCTCAGCACCAGGCAAAATGCCGAGACGCAAGGGGAAGGGCAGAACCTCTCCCTTTCGCGTGATCAACGGCGAGTCCTCGGAAAGCAACTTAACCTGCCCTGACTCGAGCAGGCGGAGTGCAAGGGTAGTCTTTCCGCCTTTCTCAGGGAGAAGTATTAGTATCGCTTTGTCGTTCTTACTGATCCCGAGCGCGTGAACACGGTGAATATGCCTGGAATCCAGGTACTGCCCCACTGCAGAAAGGACGGTCAGGTAGCTGATCTCGTGCCTGAGGTCGGCGCTGTCCGAGAACACCCGATACTCTCTCTGCCCCAGATCCGAGACCCTCAAGCCCGCCCCGTGGTAATCCGTGTAGATAGCCTCTTTCCCCCTGTAGCAAACGTAGTTGATTGAGTGGATGGAAGCAGGCAGGTCGGGAAGCGAACTGAAATCCGGCTTCTCATCAAAGACCTCAATGGTCACTTCGGGCGCAGTGGGAGCAGCTTCGAAAAAGGAGAAGTCCCGCCTGACGCGCTCCACGGTGCTGCCATCTGCACTACGCAGTTCTACTCTGAGACCATAGAAGTCAAAGCAAACAGAGCCAACGCTAACCACTATTGCGCCCCTTGACCCGCGACCGCAGCAATCGCCTTCTCCTTGATCAAGAACGTGGCATAATAGAAAAACTCCAGCCGAAAACAGAAAGCCAGATCGCAGCATATGGTGCAACTGGGGCAGTAGAGCCTCTCAGCCCGCCTCCTCAGCTCTTTGGCCTCATCGGAATACCAGAGCTCGTCCGGCGGCGTGTCCAGCATGGAGCCGTAGACCAGCGAGCTGTCCGCAGAGCAAAGAAGGAGCGTGCCGTCGCTATCGATGCCGGCGCCATAGTGACAGAGGCAGCACGGCAGCTTTCTTCTTTTGCGGCCTTCCACTATGGCAAAGTACTCTCGCCAGAAGGGAACGTTGGACGGCATCAGACAGTGACTCAGCTCGTTACCAAGCAACCCCTTCAGCTTTTGCAGTTGTTCCGTTGTCAGCTTCAAGGACTCACGCGTCTTCTCATCCTCGACGAATATGTTGGAGACGCACACCGGGGAGAAGACAATCGGCAACCCGATCCCCTTCACATGGTCGTACAGCTGCACCAGGTTATCGATGTTCAGCGGCTGGACGACGCATGTGGAGCACAGGTAGAATGGCCTCTGTGTCTTAAGTTCTTTCAGCCTGGATATCGTCTCGCTGACCCTTTCGAAAGCCTGAGGCACCCTCCTTATCCTGTCACAGGTCTCTCCATGGCCATCGAGCGAGACCGACACGGCGAATGTCTCCAGCCTATCCAGTTGTGGCAGGGCCAGCAACTGCCGCACCCTTTCCACCACGGTATCAGGCTCCAGGCCGTTGGTCAGGAGTGACATCGCCTTGAGGTTGGGACAGGATTCCAGCGTGGTCCTGGCGATGTCAGCGAGGTCTCCCCTTAGAGTGGGCTCGCCGCCACCCAGGACGAACTTCTCCAAGGACCTGAACAAAGGATTGCTGAGCATCTCACCCAGTTGTGCCGCGGTGAGCTCAGTGGCCTGATCACGCCTCTTCCAGTCGGAGCACATCACACACTTTGAATTGCAGCTTCGCGTAACGCGCAGCGTGGCATACAGGGGTCTCGGCGTGTGGACGCGGCCGGCGGTGTGATATTTGACGCCGCGCCAGAAATAACAGGGGAGCTTCAGCAGATCTGCGGCGGTGATCTGACCCGGCCTCGCATTCTGGCCTTTATTTCTCATACCAATCCCCTCTGCCCCCAAGGGTCAGCCTCAAGAACAGCCCAGCCTGCCTTGCGGTGACGCGTTTTCGTTCGAGCAGGAACCTCCATATATACCGTGGGTTTAGGATCGCACTGCGCCTTATGCTGTGTTTCCACTGCTCCACCTGCTCCCTGGACAGGTAAAGAGTGCCCGCTAGCGGGTAGTCGGAGTGGACGTAGTCGTTGATCCCCAAGTCCCTGTCCAAAAGACCCAATTCCTTGAATTCCTGGTATAGAAGGGTGCCCGGCCACGGCCTCACCTGTTTGAGGATAAACGAGGGCAGTGGTACGTCCTTTAAGAATCTGGCCAGCTTGGACAGGGTCTCATCGCTATCCCAGGGAAACCCGATATGGAACACCGGCACCAAGACTATCCCCGCCTCTTTCAGGTTCTCCGCACACGCCTTCAACTGCTCCGGGGATATTCCCCCCTTCACCTTGCGCGCGATGTCGTTGTCCAGCGACTCCACTCCGAGCATAATGGCGTCACATCCGGCCTCTTTGAGCCTGCGCAGTACCCCGGGATCGCACTCGCGGAGGTGTGCATCAGTCCTCCAGGACACTTCTATTCCTCTGGAAACCAACTGGGCACAGAACTCATCCCGCCACTCGGCGGCTGTAGGCATCGCCGGGTCTATGATAAGCACCCTTCCCACGCTGGATATGGCCTCGATTTCGTCAACGACGTCCTCCACCCTCCTGCGGCGCAACCCACTCCTGCTGTACAGGCAGAAGGTATGACCCATGGGGCACCCTCTTCCCGTCGTGATCGCCGCCGCCCGGTAACGCCTCAAAGGCGTCTGCTTTAGAAGGGCTGCGCACGACGGAAGGTGCTCCGAATTGGGCAGATGGGGCATGAGACCGGTATCCACCAGCTCGCTGTCCTTCCTGAATATGACGCCGGGGAAATCCGGATCACCATTCTCCTCCCATTTGGAAAGGAGCTTTCCGAGAGTGATCTCCCGCTCCCATAGCCTTACCGAAGCATCTATGAAGGTGAAACGCCGCATAGCCTCCATCTCAAGTCCGTCATAGGCATCGTTGAGGATCATCACAGTGCGCTTGCCGTTGTACTTCGCCCGCCTAAGCAAGTCTACGTCGTCGTAGAAGCTATGGAGAATGCACACCCATACAACCACCACATCGTACCCATTGAAGGATACCGAAGCCGTCTCCGCATCCAGCGCATCGGCGTCCTTTCCCATAGCCCGGAGGTACGCCGCTGCCAAGAAGATGCCACTAGGCAGGAAATCGCAGTCAGTCAGACCGATGCCATACTCCTCCCTGGACACGTACATCGCCTTTCGCCCTTTGGGAGGGTTCAGCAGCAGAGTCCTCATGGCTGCCCCACGGCTCCCGCCTTAGAATCCGGTTGTGTGTCCCAGCCGGCCTGTTCCCACACTTCATCCAAGACCCTTATCGTTTCCCGGCCATCCTCCCCACTGACCGGGGGATCCGAGCCATCTCTGATGCTGCGGATGAACTGCTCGATGATCGCCTCGTGGCCGACGTTGTACCACCGCCTCCCCCTGAGCGCGCGAAGCACGCCGGCAGCGAGACAGCCCAACATCTGCAAGCCGATGTCCAACTGCCCCAGCGCGATCTGATGGGCTCTTATCCCGCGGTTCCTGATGCGGACCATGCTGAGGGCGAAATTGTCGATCTGGAGTATTCCATCAGTGCCGCGGATCTTGAGAGTGAACATCGGCGCGCGGGAATTGCAGGAGATATTCAAGTTACCTAATCCTCTTTCGCATTCAAGAAGTACTGTCAACTCATCCGCTGCCAGCCACGCGAAATCGCCATGTTTCCAGGAAACAGTCTTGACCGAGTTGATCTTGCCCAGAAACGCTGACGCAAGGTACACCGCATGAGGAGTGTATTCCCCGAACATGCCTCCGGGCAAGTCATGGCACCAGTGCGATTTCGCGGCAGCTACACCGGTCCTCCTGGCGGAGACGTCGACCTCCACTCCCAGCACCTCTCCAATGGCCCCTCTCTCGACCAGCGATTTCGCCCGACGCAACACCGGCGTGAACAAGAAGTTGTGGACAACACAGAGCTTCACGCCCCCCCGCCTCGCGGCCAGTACCAATTCCTCGGCATCCCTCAACCCGATGGCCATCGGTTTCTCCACCAGCACGTGCAAACCGGCTTCAATCGCCTCCATTGAGAGCTCGAAGTGCGTAAGCGGGGGGGAACAGATGTCGACGAAGTCCAGCTGCTCGCTTCTTAACATCGGCGACATGTCATCGTAGGCGGCAGAGACGCCAAAGCGCCTCGCGGCCGCCCGAGCCGCTTCAAGGTTCCTGTCGCAGAACGCCACTATCTGGACATCCTTCTGCGCACGCCATGCCGGCAGGTGCGAGCTGTTGGCAACATCCCCACAGCCTACAAGCGCGCCCCGCAACTTGGGTCTCGCCATTTGCCGAAACCGCCCCCCAACTGATATACAAGAAGGCCCCTAGGCCTTGTAGTCGAAAGTGGGGCTGACATAGAGCATGCCAAGCCTCATGCCGCCCAACAGGCCGCCCAATAGCAATGCAAGGTTCGCTGTGTACCTCAGGAAAACGAATGAGACGGCTTGCAAGGGATGCCTCATGTCTATGTCAGACCGGAAGTAGCGAACCGCCAGGACCAGCGCCAAGACCCCCATGGCAATTGCCGGGATCTCGAGGATGAGCGCGGCGAATAGCACGGCCAGGGCGAAAAATGCGTGCATCCAGAGGAAGGTTGTAAGGAAAATGGTAGCATCAACAGGGAACCTTGCGGTCAGCAGGCAATCATATACAGCCCCTTTCCGTTTCGTGCTGCTGCGCCTGTAGACCCGCACACCTCTCGAGCCGTGCTTCCTGGTTACGTAAGGGTGATGGTACCCGTAGCGGAACCACTGTCGTATCAACGAGCGCACGCTCAACCTGTTCTTGTGCCTGACTGCCGCTCTAGGTTCGAAATACGCCTCCCACCGCGCTGCGGTGACGCGGAGCCACATATCCTGGTCCTCGCCGGTGGTGCAGCTCTCGTCGTACGCACCGATCTGATCAAGCGCCTGTCGCCGGAAAGCTACGTTGGCGCCGGCGAAGAAGGGCGAGCTCGACGAGTCCCCTTCTCTTCTCTGGTACCCTTCTTCAAACAGATTGCACAGCACCTGTATTATCACTGGCCTAGTCCTTGCTCTTCCTGCCGGAGTTCATATTCTTGATATAGAACTCCTCTACTATACCTGACCCGATGCGGAAGCTGGACACCTCGCCCCCCACGATCCCGACGTAGGGGTCCCTGATGAAAGGGATCTCCATGTACTTTAGCCAGTCCTCATCGGCGACACAATCATCGTCTATGAAAGCTATGATGTCGCCTGTAGAAGCCTTCACGCCGGCGTTTCTGGCCCGAGGGATGCCCCTAATCGGTTCATACACATACGTCACGTTCAGCATGCCTTTGAAGCCTGCGACGACATCCCTGGTGTGATCGTGCGAGGCGTTGTCGACGACGACCACTTCATCAGGCGGCCGCCTTTGCCTGACGAGGGATTCAAGGGCATCCTGCAACAAGTCAGCCCTGTTGCGAGTAATGATTACGACCGATACGGAAAGCTTGCTCTGCATATCAAACCCATTTCAGGAGATCGATCGCGCGTGAGTAGAAGCGATAGGACTCGTTCTCCTCGCCTGCTAATTCCTTCACATACTCGCGGTGCAGCCGGCGGAGCCAATTCGAATGCTCCGGGTAGGATTCGACCATTGCCTCGACTATCTGCGCGCTGTTCAAGGGTATACATATCTCGTCCATTTCCAGAGAATGAGCCAGGAGCTTGGTCCTGGCAGCCGCCCAAAAGAACCTGAGGAAGTCCAGAGGCCTGACCTTGTAAATGTCCCTGGTCGATGCCACAGCGTCGATCTTGCTCGCTCGCCTGGCTATAGTCTGCTCAGAGGCCCCGGGAACCAGCTCACAGCGGATGGGCCCGCTATCGCGCTCACGGCAGACTGTGAGAGGGTCAGTCCCGCTCTCGGGCAGCAAACAGAAGAACAGCGGGGATGCCGCAGCGGTCTTAACGCAGTCGTTTTGCATGCCGGTCCCGAGAGAGAAAGCTAAACGGTTCTCCACCACCAGCAACGGCTCAATGCGCTGCTGGCTTACACTACCACTGATAACGGACAGCAGTCTACCTAGTTTCTCGGCAGGCACGGGTTTCTTCCGAACGAGCGCGAGGTACAAGGTGTCTATATCCGAGTTCGACAGGACATCCAAGCCGAACTCCGCCTGCGGTATGAGGGCTACCGAGTCCAAGTATGGGCTCAGTTCCGACTCGATGACAGCCTCGACTCCTCTCAATGCGTCTTCGACTGAGCTGTCCAGTATCAGGTCCCGTCTTTGCGGCAGGTTCAAGATCGCTGTCTTGCCCCCTGACTCCCTACATGAGATTCGCTCCGTTTCCTTGAGTGTTTCCGCTGCCAGACCGATAAACAGCTCGACCAACCGGTCGGCATCCACCTCCTCTCTGGACGTGAGATGCCCGATGTAGCCGCGCACCCCATCGACCAACTCCCGTTGCCCGTCACCCAGGTAGCTTCTGACGCGATCAAGGGCTTCTTCTCTGGTCCGGACACTCTGTCCCTGGCAGACGAACAGGAAGACCTTAGATAACTCGGAGATGGCCTTGTACCACAGGTACTTCCTAGCGAAAAGGGGGCGGTCAGGGGACGGCACGACCTCGTCGTTTAGCGCTGCCCACCATACCTTCAGTTCCTCCGCTGCTAAGCAACGCTGTACCGGTTCTTCGAGCCGGGGCAGGTCCTGCACCACGTCTTCGCCGAACAATAGCCTCCAGGTATGCCGGCCCTCATTGAACCTGAACCTGTGCAGGTCGTAGTCTTCGTACATTCCTTTGAACTCCGAAATGGAATATACCCCTAGCTCCTTCTCGACCCGCCCGAAAAGAGGAATGAAAGTCGAAAGTCCGGCGTAGATTGACCTGACTCTATCCTTTGCCGAGTTCCCTGTCTCGCCATCGGCTACAATGACCGTGAGATCGATATCACTGAGCCCGTAGACCACCTCGCCCTTTGCCAGCCCACGGCGCACATAGGCGCTGACGACACCATCGACGCGCCTGAACAGCATAGAGGCAAGCCAGATGGATAGCTCGTAGACCGTCCTATAAAAGTAGGTCAGAGGAAAGAAGCTTGTACTTAGGATCAGACGTTGGATGAGATACCGTGATCTTGGTTTCATGGACTCGCTGTGCGCAAGAGGGGAACTCGTTGTCTGGCAGTATATCTGCGCCGCCAGCGCCTGTCAAGCCAAATAAGAATGATGCTGCCCTTCGGTCTCGCCTGGGCATATCGGTGGACAAGGTTAGTCCCTCCTCCGTGCACCGGTCCGCACGCGCGTAATGCGCCTCTTGAACCCCAGCAACCCGTGGAGGGCGAAATGCAGCCTCGATGAGATATCGCGCCTCAGCAACAGGCTCGATCTGAGGAGCGCGTAGCGAAAGGGCCTGGAGGTACTGAGCCTCCGGAACAGCCCCAGGGGTTGCGGCTCTATGCACCGAACTGTCTCCGCATCTATGTAGTGATCGATGCGGAGGAAGACCCCCTTCTTAACCCTGCAACCCGATCTGATCAGGTCCAGTTCAAGGGTGAGGCCGTCATCCATTATGTCGCCGTTTCCAAACTCAAAGCACCTGAAGGCGACCTTCTCCAGCGCGCGCCTAGATATCAGGGCGCATCCCGCACCCATTCCAATTGCGTGGTCGGACCAACGCAGGCGATGGCCGCTATGCACCACATCGTAGCCTTGTATCTCCTCAAGCAGTATGCTGATGATGTCCGGGTCGTAGACCATGTCGTGATCGAGGCTCAACAGATAATCAGCGTGAGTCTGAGAAAGCATGTATCGTCGTATGCCTTCCCTGCCGCAGGCAACGTTCCATATCATGCGCCGGGCGTAGGGCGGCTTGACCACCTCGTAGAGCACCGCTTCTCCCCTGATACTGTAGGAGGCAAGCAGCGACTCCAACTCAGGGGCGAAATCCTGCTCCGCGGTGGCAAGGATGAGCTCAGAATCCGGGAACATCCGCTGGATCTGCCTCTGGTTCTCCAAGAACCGGTCCAGCGCGTAGGCACCACCCCGATAGGTTGGACTGGCAACCAAGACATGGATGCCCCGGTCTGGGTTGTCCCCGTCGGAAGAACTCTCGGCACTGCTCGGTGGTATTCCGCCGCACACAGCCTCACCCCCCAGAGCAGATTTCAAACATAGAGGTGGAATACGCCTTATTATAATATAAGCACCGGAGGGGATTTCAAATCCCATTATCTAAACGAAGAGCTCTCCTCCCCATCAGCCTTATAGTTGACGTTGATTCCGTTCACCTATGCTTCTGGCATTCCTTCGCTCCTTTCCAAGGCCAGTGTTTCCAATGCCCAAAAACAGCGATTCGGGACCAAGTTGGTGCTGCCACATTGCTATGTCATTGCGAGGCTTCGTCGTGAGCCCTCGGTGTGAGCTCAGTGGGTAGGTTGCCCGACGTCGGGCAACCTACCCATGACACCCAAACCCACGGTTCTTCAAGGTAATCGCTATTTTGGGGCCAATGTCTTGCCATAGACTTCCTGTGGTAGTATATTTATCTCAGTAGAATATCAACAAGCTATCGAGTTCTTGCCGCTGTGCCCCCGGGTGCTCTGCCCTTCTGGTATCAAAATCAACTTAGGAGCCCAAACGACTGGAAGTGGTCACTGGCTGAACCTGGCAAACATTGGAAAGACGGGTATTCGGCCAAATCTCCTGCATACTGTTGGCAAGAGGCAAAGAAAGGGGTGTCGGCTCTAGGGATGCTTGACTGACTCCCCAGATTGTCAGCGTTGACATGCTGGGGACTGAGCGAGAGGCAGGTGTACAAATGCTGGATGATGGTGTCAACTACATCGTGTCCGGGCTGGAGCGGTCCGGCACCTCAGTAATGATGCAAATGCTACACATGGGGGGATTGCCGGTGGCCTTTGACGACTCCAGGGCAGCAGATGAGCACAACCCACGAGGGTACTACGAACTGGAAGGCGGAAAGATCATCAGCCGTCTGATGGACGGCACCTTCGACCTGGCGTCGAACAAAGGGCGAATTGTCAAGATAACTGCGTACGGGCTGAAGTTCCTGCCCAAGGGGAACTACAAGATAATCTACATGCTGCGGAACATCGACGAAGTTCTGAATTCGATGCAGAAAATGGGCGTCCCCACTGACAGGGGAAAAGAACGAGCATCACTTAGGAAGCTCAACAGATTCACCTTTGACTTGATGGACTCCCGTGATGACATGGAATACATCACCGTCAATTACCGTGACATTATAGGCAATCCCAGGAGAGAGATAGAGAAGGTGGGCCGTTTCCTCGGCCAGACGTGCGACTTCGAACGGGCGATCAGAGCCGTGGATTCAGGACTCTACAGGAGCAGGTCTCACAAATAGGCAGCCCGTTTTGAGCCGGCATTCGGGAAGGAAGCGTTCTTAGAGCGCCTGGTGTGCGTGTTGCGCGACCTACCTCGTCTTCAGTTCCATTCCCGGTAATCTAATCGAGGGAGAAAGAGCAGGCCATCGCCGACTGCACCAGGGCTATTGAGCTTGACGTCCAACAATTCTGTAGAATGCCTCATCGAACTCTGGTTTATTCATGTATCTCGTCATAAAAGTCGCCGGCATTCTTTCCATCCATTCCATGAAATTGTCCGGCAATTCAATTCCAAGTTCCCTATACGCTTCAACAAGGTCCTTTCTGCTCGGCGGGCACCCCTTTATTTTCACGCAATGATTTATCAACTTATGTTCACTGTTTCTCTTCACCTGACATTGGCCAACGAGTAAGGTGTGTTTGTGTCCTTCTGTAGGCTCATGAACTTTGCCGTGCAGTATTTCGATATCGTCGAAAGGCTTATCTCTATTCTTCGCCATCAAGATACCCCAAATTACATAATAGATAGATGCCGAGCAGTATGTGCACATGGTGTTATCCGCCTGCGGGTAGGTCAGGCCTTTTATTCCCGCCCGTTCAAAGAATAGTGGCACATCGCCCGATTCATTCTGCTCAAACTCCCACTCATGGGGTTTCAAGGCGGTTTTTATGTCAACTTCCCCTTTGATATCTACGTCACTTAGGTCGGTCGGTCGACCGTTGTTCTCGGCTGCCAAAGCTATATAAGGGATGCTTTGGGGCGCAAGACCCAACATTGTGGCCCCTACCTTGTCAGCAGAGATGAGGTCTTTTGAAACAATGATGATGTTTGATCGGTGCGCCCTGCCGGTATAGAGGGGCCCTCTTTCCAGGGTATAGATACCATCCAGAATAGTAAGGGATGGCGAAAGCATACTGGGTAATTTAGCGAGATGGTAATCCAGATCGATACTCCGGTCTGCATTGTGGCATCTCTTTCTGGAGGCGATATTGAGCACACCCTTCAGATTCTTAATCCCGAGAGACACTATAGCTTGAGTATGCGTTTTCAGCACCGGCATATTGATAACGTAGTCAGCATCAAGGATATCTCTGTTGACTGATAGCGTCACGTCACCTGCAGTGACCCTGGCAAAAGAGCCCCTCATTACATCGAGTATCTTTACGCCATAGCGTTCCGCAAGGACATCAAGTCCCATGCCCTTGGCCACGAGTTGAAGCGTTGATTCGGATTTCCTCTCGACTTCAACGATACCCTCCAGTATAGTAATATCTTCGACTCCATGCTCTTTCAAGAGGACCACCATGTCTTCAATCATTCTTGCCGTTGTCAAGACGCCGTACTT
>CAZCXP010000002.1:50608-56612 GCA_964502665.1 uncultured Dehalococcoidia bacterium
AAGCCCAAACCAGCCCCGCAGCCAAATCTAGAGACGTGGTGGTCTCGTTCAGAAAGACGAGTGACACCTTATCCGTTTGTGACACTGAGTAACACCCTCACCTTATTCCTCTCCCTTGAAGGGAGAGGAATAAGGTGAGGGTGGGCGAATACAACGTGTTGGCAGATTCCTCCCCATTGTGGTAAAATCCGACCTGCCAAGGGTTGGGCGAAGGATGGCTTATGGCTGAACAGAAGACGCGTGTACTGCTGGGCAAGATCGGCCTCGACGGCCACGACAGAGGGATAAGGATGATCGCCACATGGCTGTCCAAAGCTGGTATGGAGGTTGTCTATGTAGGCACCCACCAGACAGCGGAGCGCATGGCCCGCGCAGCCATTGAGGAGGATGTGGATGTCATCGGGCTGAGCTTCCAGGGGGCAGACCATATTCCCTTGGTCAGGATGATGGTCGATCAGATAAAGGCCCACGGCCTGGAAGACAGGCTGCTGGTCGTTGGCGGCAATGTTCCCCGCCGCGATATCAGCGTGCTCAAGCAGATGGGGGTTGACGAGGTGTTTCCCAGCGGCAGCCCCATGAGCGTATCCGTGGCTTACATCAAGGAGAACGCCCGCAAGAGAAGGAAATGAGGTGGTGAGGCAAATGACTGAGAAGGCAAAAAGCAGCTACTTCGAGAAGTCAGAGAGGCAGGAGACCTGGTCGGGCATCCCAGTGAAACCAGTGTACACTCCCAAGGATATCAGTGGCATCAAGTATGCTCAGAGGACGGGCGACCCTGGCCATTACCCCTTCACCAGAGGCATCTATGAAAACATGTACCGAGGCCGGCTATGGAGCCGACGCCAGATCACTGGCTGCTCCACTCCCAGGCTGACCAACGAGCGGCTGAAATACCTTATCAGCCAGGGGGAGACCGCCATCAACGTCATCTGCGACCAGCCCACTCAGATCCAGATCGACTCTGACCATCCCTGGGCTGAGGGCAGCGTGGGCCGCTCGGGCGTCCCCGTCACTACAATGCAGGATGTGTGGACAATCCTGGACGGGATACGCCTGGATGAGACGAGCACCATGCTCACTGCGCACTCGCCCCTTACCCTCCCCTCCTACCTGCTGTTGGCCGACCACCAAGGGGTCCCTTACTCAGAGCTCAGGGTGAGCGGGGTGATCACCCCGCCGACGGTCTCGGCGCCGGTGTGCCTGTACGGCGGCCGCCTATCAGCCGACCAACAGGGAATCCCCTGGACCGCAGTCGGCACGCACGGCAGCGATCTCCTGTCGTCGGTGCAGCAGAAGAGAATGAAGGAGTTCGCAGACAAGATCGAGTTTCTGATCGCTAGGAACTGTGACAAAATGTATCCGGCTAACTTCAATGGCTACATCATCAGAGAAACCGGGGTCGGAGCTGTCGAGGAGGTGGCGTGGGAGTTCGCCAGAGCATTCGAGTCTTTCGATATGCTCACCAGGCGCGGGCTGGACATCGACCAGGTAGCTCCCAAGGTGAGCTTCACTTTTAGCGCCATGATCGACCTCTTTGAGGAGATAGTCAAGTTCCGAGCAGCGAGAAGGGTATGGGCGCGTAACCTTAAGGAGAGATATGGCGCCACCGCCCCCCGCTCATTGCAGCTCAAGTTCCATGTCAACACCGCGGGAGTCATGATGGAGCGCCAGCAGCCGATGATCAACATTGTGCGTGCCGCCTACGGCGCGCTGGCCGCCGTGCTTGCAGGCACTCAGTCCCTTCAAGTTGCTGGCTATGACGAGGCCATCGCTATCCCCACTGAGGAGGCAGCCACCATCGGCCTGAGGACCCAGCAGATACTGGCCTACGAGACCGGAGTCGCCACCGTGGCCGATCCCCTGGCCGGCTCCTACTATGTGGAGAGCCTCACCGAGAAGATGGACGAGGAGATGCAGAAGGTCATCGATACCATCGATGAGATGGGCGGCATGTCGGCGGCGGTGGTCAACGGCTACATAGACAGGGAGATGGAGAAGGCCTGGCTCAAGTACCAGCAGGAGGTGGAGGACAAGAAACGGATTGTCGTCGGCGTCAATGAGTTCACCGTCCCCGAGGAGGAAGACGCTGACGTGGAAGCCTACCACCACCAGGTGGACTTCGACCTGGTGCATCGCTACATCGAGGACCTCAAGGAGTTCAAGCGCACCCGCTCCCAGGCCAGGGCGAGGAAGGCCCTGGAAGACCTGCGCCGGGCCGTTGAGACCGATGACCCCGAGATCATCTGTTTCGAGATGGAGTGCTGCAAGGCCAACTGCACCACCGGCGAGGTTGCCGGCGTCAAGAGGATGGGCGTGGGCCTCCCCTATGACACAATGGGGGTGCTGGAATACCCCTTCGACTAGCGGCAAGTGGGGTCACTACGCTCAAGCGCCCTGGAATCGTCTTGTCTAAGCTCCTCCGGCAACTGCAATGACGCGCAGCCGTCACCTTCCGTCACCCACCTCTTCCAGCCGCACTTGTGGATAGACATATGGTTAGGTTGACAAACTCCGAAAGTGTGGTATTATATACAAGACACCTGTTAGAAGTTTGCGATTCCCCAACCTGTCCGGCCACCAGCCATTCCCCAGGCCATGGATGATCAGACTCCCACCAGGTAACAAACAAAGGAGGTCATCCATGGAGTACGTGGACAAAACCCTGACTTGCGCCGATTGTGGCTTGAATTTCACCTTTGGCGCTGGCGAGCAAGAGTTCTACGCCAGCAAAGGCTTTGAGAACGAGCCCGGTCGCTGTCCTGAGTGCCGAGCAGCCAGAAAACAAAATCGCTTTGGCAACAATCATGGCGGCGGCTACCGGCAAAGGCAGATGTATTCCGCCGTCTGTGCCTCTTGTGGCAAAGACTGCGAAGTACCCTTCGAGCCCCGAAACGGGCGACCCGTGTACTGCTCAGACTGCTACGCTCCGGTCAGGCGGTAGCTACAAGAGAGGAGCAGTTACCTGCTGATCCTACCAGGATCGCTTTGACTGAGTTAGGCTGAGGATATGGGCAGATGGGAATGGTGCCCAATTCCTCTTTTTCACCAATCATGTAATGTGCATGCCAACATATTCTTTGCTGTTACCACTTTTGCGCGCTTACCCTTAAAGTGCGCTTGAGTTTATTTGACCCGGATCTGCCAACAATAATCCGAATCGTGCGCATAGCCACAATATCGCAACTGCTGATGGACAGCCGATCGAGGTGTGGCGCCTTCCGTGAGGGTGGGGGTAATGGCAGATAACCGATCGCAGTCGTTTGCAGCAGTTTTTCCATTCTATTTGAGGGAGGTTTGAGGTGGGAAATGAGCGCGAGACACTTCATGATGACGATTGCAGGGAGTGTATTCATCACTGGTTAATAGATGAGAGGAATTTCGGTGTGTGCAAGAAGTGCGGAGCGATGAGGCAGTTTGCCCGTTCATGGAGCCCCGCAATCATCCAAAAGGCTTGGGGCAATGAGGCGAATAGGGTGCAGCATAGCGTTCCTGGCACCAAAAGCTGACGTTTTGTCCGCACTGATATGCTAACTGGTCTTTTGCCCAAAGAAGGGAGCAATTTGAATATCCATGTAGGAAATCTAGCGCCTGAAGTCACTGAAGAAGAGTTGCGGCGAACCTTTGAACCATTTGGGCAAGTTGCAACAGTCAGGATAGTCACGGACAGGTACAGCGGCGTATCCAAAGGCTTTGGCTTCGTAGAGATGTCAGACAAAGCCGAAGCTCAAGCTGCCATCGAAGGTGTGAACATGAAGGAGTTGGCTGGGCGCACGCTTGATGTCGGTGAAGCACACCCTCCGCGTGCAGGCGGAAGGAATAACAGGACCCCTGGTGGTGGGGGCGGGGGCAGGCCGGGCCGTGGTGGGGGAGGTGGCTGGTCAGGTGGGGGTAGACGGCGATCTTTCTAAGTTGCGAAGGCACCACAGCCGAAAGGTTGGAGCTTCTAGCAGGGCGCGTAGCCCACATCAGAATCCCATGGGGAAATATTCGTTTCTTCATGGGCTTCTTTATGTTACAAAGGAACATTATTGGCAACTCTAAGTTTGGAAGTGTTACAATAATCGGGGGCAGGGCACGCCCGCGCAGCAGCCGCAGAGAAACACGAGCCGATGGACCGGCAGACTGCTCGAGGAGGACCCAACGATGATAGTGGATAGACTCAGGGAGATTGTGGGAACAAGCTGGGTCACTACCGAAGAAGAGAGAATCATAGACTACCTGACTGACGAGACAGCGCCGGGGATCAAGCCCCAGCCGGCCACGGAGGTGGTCCTGGTGAAGCCCGCGGACGCTGAGGAAATCAGCAGAATCCTCAAGCTCGCCAACGAGGAGAGAATCCCCGTGTTTCCCCGAGGCGGCGGGACGGGACTGTGCGGGGGCGCTATCCCGACCCGGGATGGCATCGTACTGTCGCTTGAGAGACTGAAAGCGGTTCATGTCGACAATGATAATCTGATGGCAGTCGTGGAGGCCGGAGCCACGCTTGGAGAGCTGCAGAGCAGAGCCGAGGAAGCGGGTCTGTTCTTTCCACCACACCCCGGCGACGAAAGCGCGCAGGTAGGCGGGCTTGTCGCGTGCAACGCCGGCGGCGCACGCGCGGTGAAATACGGCGTCATGAGAAACTACGTCCGGGGCCTCGAAGTCGTCATGCCTACGGGTGAGGTGGTGAACATGGGTGGGAAGCTGATAAAGGACAATACCGGATACAGTCTCATGCATCTGTTGATAGGCAGCGAGGGAACGCTGGGCGTCATCACAAAGGCGGTCCTGCGGTTGTTCCCCCACCCCCCTGCGTCGGCTACAATGATCGTGCCTTTCCACGATCGCCACGACGCCATCCGCACCGTCCCGCGAATCCTCCAGAGCGGGATCATTCCGCTGGCAATAGAGTACATGGACCGCGCCGCAGCCGAAGCCTCCGCTGACAGCCTGAGCATGGACTGGCCCTCCAAGGCTGGCAGCGCATTCCTGATGATAATAGTCGAAGGCAGCAGCGAAGAGGAGATGCTCTCGGCCTGCGCAAGGTTCTCCGATATCTGCCAGGGATGCGGCGGCCTTGAGCCCGTGGTAGGTGAGAGCAAGAAGAAGCAGGCGGACATCCTGAAGATCAGAAGCAACGTTTACCTCGCGGCCAAGCCCTATATCGCAGACGCTCTGGACATAGCCGTGCCCCCCGCCAGCATGGCGGACCTCATGGACGCCATAGACGCCGTGGCGCAGCGTTTCGGCACCGCCATTCCGATGCTCGGCCACGCCGGAGACGGCAATCTTCACCCGGCACTGCTGATGGACCTCGCCGCGGGCGATGGGAGCAAGCTCAGACAAGCCAAGCGGGCGATCTACGAGGAGACCCTGAAGTTGGGAGGAACGATGACTGCGGAGCACGGGCTGGGCAAGGTCAGGCCGCCGGACCTCGACATATTCCTTGATGAGAAAAGAATCGACCTCATGCGCGGCATAAAGCAGGTTTTCGACCCCAACGGCATACTCAATCCGGGGTGCGTCCTGGGCACGGAATAGTCAGGCTGGGTGATTTCACACGCTGTTTGACACAGCATCGGGCGTCTTCCGATGAGTAGACACAGCGTTTGAGGCCGATAACCCCGAGACCCTCTGTTTCGAGATGAAATGCTGGAATACCCCTTCGACTAGCGCCAAATCCGCTTTCCCGCATGGGGCAAATAGGGGGCCATCTTTTCGGAAACAGCTAAGCGATAGCTAACAGGCACATTAGCAAGCTAATGAACATTTTGCATGAAAATATTGCAATATTACTTGACAATATTATAATTATATGTTAAAATGCAAAGCAATGTTGCCGCAATGAGGTTTATGATGGATGACAGACAAAAGGAAAAAATCCAACGATATCTAAAGAATGCGAGCCGTTTTCTTTGGGGTCTACCACGTGGCAATCAAACAGAGACCTATAGCTGGTTGCGCGCAAATGGTTATGACTTTGATAAGGGAACATATACCCACGTACTTATTCAACTACTCCAGA
>CAZCXP010000003.1:0-3756 GCA_964502665.1 uncultured Dehalococcoidia bacterium
TCCCCCAGGATCCTGGGACCTTCATGGGCGAACTGCCGAAAGCGAGCTTTCGCTCCCTGACCGCTTACAATGGGCAACTGTTCGTTATACACGGCTCGGTGCAGGGCAACGGTGTCATTCTGGCTTCAGCTGATCCCAAGGCCGGGAATGACACATGGAGACAGGTAAGCCCTGTGGATCCCGAGTTACGTGTGTTTGAGCTTCAGGAGTACAATGGCTTCTTATATGCAGGGGCGGTTGATGTGGACGGTGGCTATTCTGTGCTAAAGACGGATGCCACAGGCGAGCCGCCTTACGAGTTCATTCCAGTCGTCACCAATGGTGGCTTTCTACCCGACCCAAGCAAGGCTGTGGTAAGCATGCATGTGTTCAATGGCTGTCTATATGTGGGGACAGATGGCCCGGCAGAGCTGATTCGCATAAATCCTGATGATAGTTGGGATTTGATCACCGGCACGCCTCGCGAGACACCTGACGGTTTCAAGTACCCGTTAAGCGGGCTGGATGAGGGCTTCAGTTTTGGCCTGAACGAACACATTTGGCGAATGGAGGGATACGACGGTGTGCTCTACGTCGGAACCTACGATGCGTCCACCACTCAGCGCCTATGCCCCGGAAAGGAACAGGTGCTGCACGATCGTATGGGATTTGACCTGTACAGTTCAGAGGATGGGGTGCATTTCTCTGCGGTGACGCTTGACGGGTTTGGTGACCCCTATGACTTTGGTGTGAGAACCTTCCAGTCGACGCCATACGGCCTTTTCTTTGGCACGGCCAACTACTACTATGGGGCCAAGGTCTACAAAGGTGTGAAGGCGTCGGGCGGCTCCGCTCGGTTAGAACCCCCGGGGCAAGTATCGGCGACACAGCACCCTCAAGGAGTTCAACTTAGCTGGACGGCTCCCCCCGGAGCGGTGCAGTATCATATCTTTAGGGCCACCTTCACCCAGATTTACATGAACATACCCGGCGGCATCTTCCCCCCTTGGCTCGATCCATATCATGGCTGCTATAGCGATGTGGTTCTTGATGCTCTACCGCCGCAGCTCAAGGACCTCTTCCTCAATGCTGCTTTTCAAGGTGACTTAGGCATCCAGACCGCGATAGGCGACCAATTTGGGGAAAGACGTGGGCAGTTGGTGCCACTGCCCGGGGAGGAGATCGGTATCAGTCGTAGGCTGACGTCGTTCCTGGACACCTCTGCCGAGCCTGGGGTGACATACAGCTACTACGTCGTGGCTGAAAACAGGCGTGGTAACCTGTCAGGAAGCTCCAACCTTGTTACCTTCCCGCTGCTGCCTCAGTGATGGGTCGAGTTCGCATGGCTTGGATGGCGCCATAGTCTTCTACGAAGTTGGCCCGAGGGCCTGTATTAGCGAGAGGGGGTTCTTATGACTCGGATGACCAACGTCCTATTGATCACGGTTGATAGCCTGCGGGCTGACCACCTTGGGTGCTATGGCTACCACCGTCCCACCAGTCCCAACATCGATAGGCTGGCGGGGCAGGGAGTGCTGGCCGAGCGGTTCTTCTGCGCTGGTATCCCCACTCAGCCGGCGTACACAACGATGTACACGGGCCAGCATCCTATCACCCATGGGATCATGGCGCACGGCGGGGAGACGCAATTGGCCAAAGAGGCGCCGTTTCTTCCAGAGTTGTTGCTTGCTGAAGGCTACACCACCTGTGCTGTGGACAACCTGGTCCAACAGCGTGCCTGGTTCATACGCGGCTACGAGTTCTACATAAATCCTGGCGTGCCGCGTGCATTAGCTCTGGGCGTGACCTGCGAGGAGTTGAACCACCGCATCCTGCCCTGGCTGAGGATGCACGCCGAGGAACCATTCTTCTTGATGATCCACTACTGGGATCCCCACCATCCGTTCTATCCCCCAGCCCGTTTCAGGCACCTGTTTTACGAGGGCAATCCTACTGACCCCAACAACCACTCGCTGGACAATATGTGGAAGCACCCAATCGGCGCCATAGCGCGTGATACCTGGCTTCGCCGGCCCGAGGGGCCGGTCACCGATGCGAATTACGTGGAAGCCCTGTACGATCAAGAGATTTGCCATCTCGACGAGGGGGTGGGGGAGTTGATGGCGACAGTGGATGAGCTGGGGTTGTCTGAGAACACGCTGGTGGTGTTCGTGGCTGACCACGGTGAAAGTATGGCTGAGCACGGCATCTTCTTCGAGCACCACGGGCTCTATGATGCGACAATACGGGTGCCCTTGATCATGCGCCAGCCTGGGCGCGTGCCGGCCGAGGTGCGCCTGCCACAACAGATTCTGCAACAGCATGACCTTGCGCCCACCCTGCTGGAGGCAGTGGGGCTGCCCGTCCCCGAAGAGATGGAAGGCATCAGCTTCTGGAAGCTCGTGACCGGTGAGGCACGGGAAGGCGGCAGGGAATATGCCATCAGCGCGGAGCTCACCTGGCAGGCTAAGTGGAGCCTTAGGACCGACCGTCACAAGTTGATATTGGCGCGAAAGCCAGACTTCTACGGCAACCCACCGCGTGAGTGCTATGACCTCTTGTCGGATCCCAGGGAGGAGCATAATCTTGCGGAGGAAGAGCCGGGGCTGACCGCGGAGCTGGAAGCAAAGCTAGAAGGCTGGATTGCCGAGCGGCTGCGCGCCTTGGGCAAGTCCGAGGACCCACTGATTGAAAGAGAGATAGGCTTGAGGTTTGTCATATAACGGAAGGCATCAGCAAGGAAAAAGGAGCACTCAATGGAGGAGAAGCAGACTGGGCAAGATACTGCCCCCGAGGTAGTAGCAGAATCCTACCTGGAAGCTGTGAAAGAGCGGGACATTTCTCGATGCGTCGCTTTCTACGCGGACGATGCGGAAATTCACTTCATGGACGGCGTTTTCAAGGGCAAGGAGGCTATCGAGGAGTGGCATAGGGACCGGTTCGCAGCCGAGCTAGAGATTGTCAAGGTTGGTAAGCTCAGAAGCGAGGGCGGCAAGGTGACCTTCAATGGGACCGTGAGCACCAGCAAACTCAGGGCGTGGAAGATTGACAAACTGGACGGGACGATGACCATCCTCGTAGAGCAAGGCAAGATCAAGGAAAGCAGACTCTCTCCGCGGGTATATAACCCTCTTGAGGGCTGGTAGCAGAATAGGGCAAATGCGGGCTTGGCGACCCAGAGGGCGGTTGAGAACGGCATTTGATCTTGTGGGTCAGCAGCATTTGGAGGAAGCGGGAATAGACAAGCGCACATCTGATGAAATGAACCGCAGGCGGTTTCTCAAGCTGATGGCGGGGGGAGCAGTGCTCGCGGGCGGAGCGCCGCTGTGGTTGCCGTTTTCTCCTGACAAGGGGTTCCCGGATAGTCGTGTCGAGGCCGCGTGGTCGCGCTACAGGGTGGGCGTTGGCAAGGTGTGGCTTCCCCCTGACAATACCTATTGGGCTACGAGGCGAGCCGTCGCAGCCTGCGGGGAATGGCCTGCGGGGGCCATCGCTGGCCGAACAGTCATGATCAAACCCAATCTGGTTGTTGGTATGCCTGCCCAGTCTGGCGTGACTACCGATCCGGAGGTCGTCCGCGCTTTGGTGGACCTGGCGCTGGAATCCTGGGCAGAGGAAGTGGTCATCGTTGAGGGCGGACCCGATGGAGCCCAGTTCTCACTCTGCGGCTACGATCTCTTCGACGGCTATCACCAGCGGGTGAGGCTGGCTGCCCTGGAGGACTTACCAATCGATATCTATCGTGTTGACAACGGGATGGCATATGCTCACCTCTAT
>CAZCXP010000003.1:3856-26623 GCA_964502665.1 uncultured Dehalococcoidia bacterium
CCCAGGGTCTTCTGGCCAAAGTTGCCCCAGAGCACGGACATCACCTACTGGGTGGATCGGGATTGTCGGGCGCGCGTTGATATCGTGCGTACGTCAGATATCAGTCCGTGGAGGATGCAGCACATACACACACTGCGCGACTGGACCGATATCCCCGCTGGCGAGCACGTGGTTGCCTGGGATGGGAAGAACGACAAGGGACACATCGTACCCGCAGGCATGTATGGGGTGCGCGTGCGCGCCGATAGCTACAGCCCGCAGGTGTTCGCCGACTCCTATGCCATGAACTGGGTGGCGGTGGCCAGAGCATAAGCAACCTCCCGTCCGGTTTTGGTCCTCCTCGGTTGTGGTTGAGGCGAATTCCTTCTTGAAATGCGTTGCACCACGCGATGAACGTATTCCTGTAAGTCTAATGTAAGGCGTTTTTAATCCTCGCTTCATACTTGTAACATAGTCTTAACGTGTTGGCTGTGTACTTATCCCGTGTCCTCGCCGTGGTTGGTTGGGGCATGATCCGCCTTGACTTTCCAGCTTGCTGTGGTAGTATACGGGAGATGTGCCGCGATTGCGTTGGTTGTGGCGGCGATTGGTATGTAACGCTGCACGGCATGACCAGAATCGACTGCGGGACACGAATTGGCATGGATGGCTCTGCCCGGAAAGGGTAAGTGCGTCCGGCTGGAGAGAAGGGTTATGAATAGCGGACGAAGAACGTCTTTGGTGGCTATCTTTCTTCTGGCAACCATGGTGTTAGCGGCCATGGTGTGTGGGAGCTGCCGAGAGCGAGAGGGATGCAACCTGCGAAAAGCGACGCCCTTGCCCACGCCAACGCCCATGCCCACGCCCACGCTATCGCCTATTGATGCTGTAGACCCCTGCCTGGTGGCAGAAGTCACATTTCTCGCAGAAGGAGCCCGGCCAGATTGGCTTGGCGACCTGATTGCGTTCGACAAGAAAACCGATGGTATCTTTGAAGTATACACTATGAAATCAGATGGCACAGATGTCAAATGTCTGACCTGCAATAAGCCCGGCGCCCCGACTGGGCACAAGGGTAATCCTGCGTTCTCCCCTGATGGGCGGTGGATTGCCTTCACTGCCGAGAATGAAAACGGGACGCATGACTTGAGCGAGGAGCCCGGCAAGGGAGGCAACAATGATCTTTGGATAATGACCAGCGATGGAAACAACTACTATCGGATGACCAGCGTGCCAAAAGATAATGGCGGAACATTGCATCCACATTTCTCGCATGATGGGACAAAACTCACTTGGACCGAGATGTATGAAGCGTCCAAGATCACTCCTGCCAAGGTCTTCGGCTCTTGGAAATTGAAGATAGCCGATTTTTCCGTAGCTGGTGGAGTTCCCACACTTTCCAATATCAAAGAGTATATTCCAGGGGATGATGTATTCTACGAGAACCACGGATTATCGCCGGATGGAAGCACTTTGCTATTCTCCAGCAATTTCAGACGGGGTGTATCCGTATCCAATCTGAATATCTACACAATGAATTTAGGAAGTGGGGGAATAACACAACTGACAACTTCTGACTATAACGAACACGCTCAATATTCACCTGATGGAAACAAGATGGTATGGATGCACGGCCCCGGGGGGGGAACTTATGAGAGTGACTTGTGGCTCATGGACAGTGATAGCACCGATAAGCTGAGGCTCACTTTCTTCAACGACCCAACTAGTCCTGACTACGCGGGAGAGCATGTGCTGGTAGGAGATAATTCCTGGAACGGAGAAGGTAGCAGGGTCGTATTTGTCTTGATCTCAGGGACCGAAGAACGGCAGCAACAGCATAATCTATACATCCTGGATTTCGAGGGCAGTTGTGGTTAATGGGCAGGAGCTGCGCACGTTCGCGCTCGGAGGCTACCTGGTGCTGTCTTCTCAGCCCGCGTAGAAGGGTCTGCCAGGCTGGGATGGGGCGCTGAGTTAGCTAAGGCACACGCCGGCTCGCTAGCTCCTGGAGTAGTTCAGCTGCCTGTGTTGCACCGCCGTAGCACGCGAAATCGGCTGCCAGCCGACGCGCGTTACTGCGGAATGAGGGGTCGTCGAGGAGGCGTCCCACAGCCTCTCGTAGGCGCTTCGGTGTGCAGCGCTGCCACGACAGTCGCAGTCCCGCCCCGGCCTCCGCCACCCGCCACGCATTTTCCGGCTGGTCCCAGGCTATAGGAATCACCAGCAGAGGAATGCCTTCTCGCAGGGCGCCAAGCACGGTGCCAGAGCCGCCGGTAGTGATGACAAGGTCAGCACGAGGCAGCAAATCACTGAGCGGTACCCACTGCTCCACTCTAATATTGGGTGCCACTCCCTCCAATCCCAACTCGACCGGGTCACGATGTGTGCCGGTTGTCATTACCACCTGCATGGGCAGGTCACCCAGCCCCGCCGCCGCCGCCCGCAGCACCACTGGTATCTTGCCTGGGATCGTGCCCTCGCTAACGTACACCAGTGGGCGGTCGTCTTGCAGTTGCGTCAGCCACTCCGGCGGCGCCTGCCCTGCTGGTTTGTCCCACAGGCATGGGCCAACATAGTGCACGGAGGGAGGCAGGTCGCTGCGCTGATAGTCGAACTCTGGGGTGCTGGGCATCAGATACAAAGGCAGCTGGCCAGTGTGCTCGGTAACCGAGGTGCGCAGAGGTGGTAGGCCATAGGATTTGCGCAATTCACTGGCGGCACGCAACTCACCCCTGACGATGAGGCTGAAGATGACTCGGATCAGTCGTGCTCGCAGCCGTGCGAACGCGTTTCGTGGCCGGGGGAGTGATACGCCCAACAACGGGGCGTCGCTGCCGGGCAGCACACAGGCAGCCGCGTAGGAGAACACTGCGACCGGTATTCGCCGAGTTTCATGGAGTACAAGGATGGGCCCCCACATTATCGGGTCGCAGACGATCACATCCGGCGTCCACGTCGACAGCAAGGAATCCAGGTCTGCCAGTTGAGATGGCACCGTTCCCATAAGGAGGTCGCGCCACATGGCTCGCAGTCGGAGTGGGTGCCCTCGCTGGGCCATAATACCGGCCGGCGACAGCACGGTGTCGTGCACCAGCGCCTCGTCTATGCGCTGGAAAGGGAAACAGACAAAGCCTTCTCCCTCCACGATGGGACGCGCTGCCTCGCTGGTATAGAACCCCACCTCATGGTCGAGCCTGCGCAGGGCATGGGCCACCGCTATGTTGGGGTGGATATGGCCGGGGAAGGGCCACACAGTGAAGAGAAACCTAGCCACGCTGCGTCAACCTACTGCGAACTACCAACTGCTTCCTGTTTGACCTTCTCGGGAGACTCGTCCTTGGTTACACGTCGTATTATCTCGCCGAAATAGACTCTTTCGAACAGCTCGCCAGGAATGTGTCGGCGCAACGCGGTCACAAGTTGGGCTCTCCAGCCAACCATGTACCGCGCCTTGGGTCGCCTGGCTGTGAGTGCCCGATGCACGGCCTTGGCTACGTCGTCTGGGGTGATCCCGCTGCTTCGCGCTACGGCGTCGACGAGCTTCTCCTCGCGCATGAACCAGGTATAGTAAGGGCTGCTGGCATCGGTGGCCGCTTTGGCTCTGCGGCGCTTCTCCCCGAAGATGGGGGTCATAATAACGCCAGGTTCGACCAGACTGACATATATGCCAAGCGGTTGCACTTCTTGTCTCAACGACTCGCCGAAACCCTCCAGAGCAAATTTGGTCGAGCAATAGACACCGTTGCCCAGCGATCCGATACGCCCGCCCACTGAGCTGATGATCACTATTCGCCCTCTCCGGGCTGCTCGCATGTGTGGCAGCACCGCCCGTGTAACTGCCATGGTGCCGAAGACGTTGGTCTCGAAGACGTGGCGGATTTCCGCATCTGAGACGTCCTCGAAGTAGCCGCGCATACCTATGCCGGCGTTGTTGACCAGGCCGTAGATTCCACCACACTGATCCACAATGGTGCTCACCGCCTGGTCTATGCTTTCTTGGTCGTTAACGTCCAGACGGAGCACTTCGAGGTTGACATTGCGCCGGGCAGCCTTAGCGTCCAAGTCTTCGCGTTGCCCGGGGTCTCGCATGGTCGCATAGACCCTAAAACCACGCTCCGCCAGGCGCACCGCCATTTCCAGCCCCAGGCCGCTCGATGTGCCTGTAATCAGCACGCTGTCGCTCATTGTGGCGGTTCTCCTTTGCCAGCGATTGACTCCGATTGGGTCGGCAGCGTCGCAGCCTGTTCCTGAAAGAAGCCTTTGATATGCTGTGCCAGCAGCTCGGGGTGCTCCAGTGGACCGAAGTGGCTGAAATTGGAACGCGGCAGCATGACAGATCTGGTGTCGGGCAGATGCTCACTGAGATAGCGGTAGGTTACGAGGAAAGCCGAGCTCTCCCCGTAGACCAGCAGTGTCGGCGTCCTGATCTCCTCTACCCGGTCCAGCGTAAATCCGTCCACCTCCTCATAATCCTCTATCACAGTGGTCTTATGAAGCATGTTGAGCAGGGGCTCCGCCTTGCGAGGCCGTCCGGTGGCTGGGCCGAAGATCTTGGGAACCTTCAGGCTCAGTTTCAGCATGTACACAGGGTCGTACCAGTGCTCACGTGGCACATGTAAGCCAAACGCCGCTAGCGTTTCTCGCCAGTTTCTCCAGCCCTCCCAATCCTCGCGCTTGCGCGAGCGAATCATAGCGGCAAGGCCGGCCTCTATTGCCACCACCTTGTCCACACGTTCCGGGTGTAGCAGCGCAAAGTGTAAAGCCACGTCCGCACCGAAGCTGTGTCCCACCAGGTAGGCGCGGTCGATTTCAAGCCCGTCGAGCACGCCTTTAAGGTCAGCAGCCATTACCTTTGTGGTGTAGCCGGTAGGCGGCATGTCGCTGTAGCCATGACCACGCAAGTCATAGGTTATGATGTGGAACTCCTTCTGCAGCATTCCCACAATCTTCAGGTGCCACACGGCCAGATTGCCGGTTAACCCGTGGAGCATGACCACATCCGGCCCCTCGCCCACGTGTTGGTAATGTATTTTTATGCCATTGGCTGGAACCTTCGGCATAAGGCCTCCTTCAGATACATAGACCCGCCCCGGAGTTGAGCACATCGTAGGTATGGCTCTCAAGTATCACTCTATGTAGCCCAGTGCTCGGAGCCGTCTGGCTATCTCTGCCTCATCCTCCGGGCTGAGAGTATATTCCTGGTCTCTGTCGCCTTGCTCCGCCACACCGACCTGGGTGGCCTCGCCGTCACGGACGGGCACCTTCCTCAACGTAGACTCGTCGAAGAGCTCGGCAGGAAGATTCCCTTCAACATCCCCGGGGATTGGCAGCCCAAGGCAATAGAGCAGCACCGGTGTGACATCAAGAATCGACAGCTGAGGCAGGCTAGCCCCCCGACGGATGCCAGGCCCTCCTGCGATGAACACCCCTTCGGGACGATGGGTGCCCTTCGCCTCCTGCCGCCGCGTAAGCGGGGCATCAGACGATAGAATGGATACCTGTCCGCCATCTCTCAGAGCCAGCGTCAGGTCCGGGGCCAGGCCCTGGTACGGCCCAGCGAATGCTTCCTCTCGCGTCCAGATTTGAGACACCACGGGGTCGTTCTTCCCATCGGTAAAGCCCCTCAGTGATGCCACCAACTGGTCGCGGAAGCGATGGTAGTCTTTCACGGGGACGCCAGAGGCGTTCTCACCGTCTGCAACCACGATATGGATGCCGTTGCTGCTGGGAGTGGCTGCGTAGGCTGTAGTACGGTTCCAATCCAGTTCATATACATGACGGGCGAGCTTGGCAATACCCAGCGCCTCCGATTGCTGTTGCTGGGACGCTTTCGTATCTGCCCAAGCCAGGTATCCGTGCTGCTGGAGCCAGGTGTTGACATGGAAAACCTCGACCGTGGGGCCAAAGCCGTGATCAGATGCGATCACGATGTTGGCGTCGCGGTCGCTCATAGCGACAATCTCGGCCAGCAACTGATCCAGTTGCCTGAAGTACTTCAGGCCTTGCTGCCGGATATGCCGCTCCCAGGGGGTTGGGGAATCACCCAGGCAGGCCGGGTCCAGAAACCGCCAGCATAGGTGTTGAAGTTTGTCAACACCGTCGAAAAGAATAGCGGTGAGCTCGCACCGGTCGTGCTCCATCAGGTAACGCAGTATCTCGAACCAGTGCTGCTCTCGCCGGATGTGCAGCTCGATCCAGTCCTCGTACTCGTCCTGGCGGCATCCCTCGATGGCTTTCTCCTCCATTGCTGGGTCCATCGCCAGCTCCCTGGCATTGAACCCTGGCAGCGCCTTCAAGCGGTCATAGAGGTCGGAGGGATAGCAGCCGAGGCGCAACTGCCGCCAGGGCATCCAGCCGCCGGGCACCACATAGCCATTTATGGCGGGCGATGGGAACATCGTGGGGAAGTCCAAAGAGATAACCTTCAAGCCATTGCGGCTGGCGATAGACCAAATCGTTTCGCAATGTACGTCATGAGAGGTTGTGAACTGGATATGGCGGCTGGCAGGAGAGACCGGGCGGAAGAAGTCAAACACGCCGTGATTGCCCGGACTTCGCCCTGTCGTGAGCGATACCCAGGCCGGCGGCGTTATCGGCGGGACGACGGAGCGGAGCTCGGCCCGAGCGCCCGACGCCACGAACTCCTTGAGGAAGGGCATGACACCCTCCTCCATCAGCGCGTCGAGGATTGTGAAAGTAGCCCCGTCAAGGCCGATTAGCACGGTCTGGTTCGCCACCGTATTCATTTGACCTCCAGCTGCCCCACGTGTTGGTGGACGAACTCAACCAGATCACCCACGTAAATATCTGGAACATCGCGCTCGCCAAGGTCTGCCAGGAACTCCGGGAAGGGTATCGTTTGTTTGTAATGCTCCTGGATAGCGACTCCAAGAATCACCAGTTCCAGCGACTCGAATCCCAGGTCCGAGAGGAGGCTAGTCTGTGGAGTGATTGTCCCTGAGTATTCCCAGTCGTCGGACACTTCGTTCAACAAGTTGAGCACGTCGGCCATAACCTGTTCGTAGCCTACGCTCATGCTGCTTGCTCCTTTTCACAGAACGTAACGGCGACCGCGTAGCCGTCTTCCTCACCCGTGTACACCACGAGAGTGGACTTCGCCAATTCAGGGAACTGAGCGGCGAGCTTGCCGCCCACAGTCGCCCGGACCACACCCGTTTCCCAATCAGCCCCTTGCACCGCTACGCTCTGCGGTCCTTCGACCAGGCCGCGGCCAAGGGACTTGGCCACAGCTTCCTTGGCGCACCAGAAACGGGTCACCCACTCGTCGCGGTTCGACTCTTCAAGGGAATGCAGAAGCGCACGCTCCTCCGGCAGGAAGGCTATCTCGCCAAAGCCCTCTGGCCGAGCGCGAATCCGCTCGATATCCATACCGATCTCCAGGCCATCGGCGGCGGCTCCAGCAACGGCCACGGCTATCCCATCGGTGTGAGCCAACGACAGCGACGGAACCGCTTCGATGGTGCGAGTCCAGGCCCCCTGAGGTATAGGCTGTCCGTGTTCGTTGTCCACAATCTCGACATCGGCCGGGCAGAGCTCCACATTGTGCATTTGCCTCATGAACGCTCGGATAGCGTCCTTAGCAGTGATTCGACCCATCAGCCATTGGATTTGCCGGGTCTCCGGCCCGCGTAGGTTGCCGAAGGTTTTTCTCTCGTTTGCACTGAGGACGAGATGGGCCCAGACTCGTATCCAGAAGGCTCTGTCTGACTCGAAGGCCCCCTCAATTCGGAAACACTGGAACGATGCGGCGGTGGGGAAGGAGGAGATAGGCAACTCCCAAGGACTGCCTGTGACATTCTGAAGAGGCGAAAGGAGAGATTGATAGAAATTGTCTGGTAGATCGAAACGCCTGTCTTTCCAGCCCACCAGACGCATCCAGAGACGCCCATCCGGTCCAACCATATCAATATCAGAGCTGACCTGATTGGTGCCGACAAGGTTGATCCGGGCCTGGCAACGGACCTCGCTGTTTACAGGCAGGTTGGGGCCGTAGATGTGCAATTCCTCTACGTGGAAGGGGAATACGAGGAACCCCGATTTCAGGTGCTCCATGGCCCAGAATCCGACGATTTGCCCCGCCGCGTCCAGTACGACTGTGTCGGTCACAAAGCGTGGGCTTGGGGTGGAGCGGAAGAATCCCCCGGACGGCAGCACCCGCAAGGTAGCTACGCTTCCATCCTCCCCCCAACGGTCAACGGACGCCACACCCTGCCAGCAAGGGCCGTGGAACATAACTTCCTGATACAAGCGCTCAGGGGTCCACGAAGCCCACTTGGAAGCCCTCTCCTCCCTCAGCGAAAACTCCCCAACAGAGGGGGAAGGCGGGTAGGCATCGGCGAAGACCAGCGTCCCCTCAACAAGGGGGCTGCGGGGCGGGGCCTCGCCTGAACCGCCTTCTTTGTGCCCTTGTATCTTGACGTCCACCTCGTTATTGCGGCCCGGCTTACGGCCGGCGAGGATTTCCAGGCTGACAGCCTCCTCCTCCAGCGCAATCCACCGGTGGGCGCGAATGTCTCTCATACTAACCAGAAGCTTGTCGGGCATGAGCAAAGCGCCTGCCTCTGCCAGTATCTCCATGCTCAGCGTGAGCGGCATCACTGGCAATGCCCTGAGCGTAGGGTCAGTCACCGAGATCTGCCTGCCCAGCGTATGATCATGGAGGAAGAGGTCCTCATCCCAACGGAGCTGGGTGACCGCTGCTAACTCCTCGCCAGGGAGCAGCGATTTCACCTCGATGAGCGGAAACTGTTCAGCGGCATCCTGTGCTTTCGCATATTCTTCCGCCTGGGCAGCGGGCTCATCCTTGGCATGGGTCTCTTCTACAGGGGTTGGCGATTTAGTTTCATTGCAGGCTTCTTCGAGAAAGTCAACCACCTGCTGAAGTGTCTTGAGCTTCGAGATCGACTCCATGAGATCACCCTGTAGCTCTGCCAGGCCGTGCCTGGCACGGAAAGCACCCAGAACCTCGACGCGTTTGATGGAATCAATACCCAGGTCGCCCTCCATGTCCATATCGAGGCCAAGCATGTCAACCGGATACCCCGTTCTCTCACTGACCAGTGCCAGCAAGTCATCCTTGATCGCCTGCGCGCTCAGGTCGACCACGGCTGATTCGACTGAAGGAGCATAGTCCTCCTTTGCAGGTTCGGCCTGGGGTGCGGGGATTGGTACCGGCTGAGTTGCAGACGGCTGGTCTGGCTGCTCCTCGACCCGTGGATACGTGGCAGAGTCCATCTGAAGCGCAACGTCCGCATCCGCCGGCAGCGCACCTTGGGCTGCCCTTAAGAACGCCTCCATAACCTCCTGCTGTGCGTCCAGAAACTGCTCCATGGTCTCCAGGTACGCCAGCATAGGTTGTGAAGTGAAGCCAGTCAAGGCTTGTGGGGTAGGCATGGCATCCACCGGCTCTCGACGCTTGACATCTGCCGCAGAAGTGGCATGAGTCCCAGAGGCATCAGGGGTCTGGGCCACGTGCTCAGGGGCGAGGCCGGTCGTATCGGGGGGCGTGGCTGGCAGGCTTGTGGATGGTACTGCCGCCCCCGGCCCGCTATCCGAGGTATCAGCGGGAGCTGTCTGCCCGTCGGCCTGCGAACGTAAGCGCTGGGCAAACTCCTTCGACACGTTCATCGGTGGCCATCCAGTCGCTAGCTTCATCGGGGTGGAAGTCTTTTTCTGTGCAGCCCCGGCATCAGATGGGGCGTCCAGCGACAGTTGTTGAGGCGCCCGCCCTCTGTATAGATAGTCCAGTTCCATCTGAATGCCCTGAGCCGCCAGTATTCCGACGAGATGATTGAGCTGCGTGATTCCGGACCGGCGCTCAACGTTTGCCGGTACAGCAAGATAAGGCTTACCGCGCAGGATGTCGTCCACGAAGGAGGTGAGGTTGCTCCTGGGCCCAACCTCGACGAATATGCGTGCTCCATCAGCGTACATCGCATCGATGGTCTTTCCAAACTCCACAGGGCGCATCCAGTGCTCAACGGCCAGTTTGCGGATTTCGGCCACGTCGGCCGGGTAAGGTAGGCTGGTGGTGCAGGACCAGATCTGGACGGTAGGAAGCGACATAGGAAACCGGGCGAAGAACTGGCGCAGACCATGTAAGTAAGGCTCGAACAGCGGGGTATGGTAAGCGCGGTCGAAGGGTAATACCTGGTAGAAGAGGCCAAGGCGCTGTATGTGCTTGAGAGCGTCTGCTGCAGCGCCCCTATCCCCGACGATCACCGTCTGATGGGGGCAGTTATCCATGGCAACGTGGATATCACCGCCGACTTGATCGGCGATGGCCGATGCCTCAGCCCGGTTGGTCCCCACGGCGATAAGGGTTGCTCGCGGAATTGTGTCCTGGGCAACCTCTTGCTCGTACATACGGTTCAGGTCGAGGGCGAATTGGCTGAATGCCGACTCATCGTTCAAGTCGAGGATACCCGAGGCCCGCATTGCCGAGTACTCGCCAGTGCTGTGGCCCAGAATGGCATCGGGGCGAAGACCGAGATGGGTCAAGAGAGTGAACAGGGCATGGTTGGCCGTCAGAACTCCTTCGATAGCCCCATCCATTTGCCAGAGTCGCCCCTCCAAAGCCGCACTCTCCTCTTCGGAGAACGCCGGGCGGGGAAAGATATAGTCACTGGGCAAATATTTCCTGGGATGGCTGGTGAAGATCCGGTCGAGCTGGTCAAAACAGGTGCGCACCTCGGGGAAACGCAGGCAGAGGTCCGCCAACATGTTCGGGTACTGTGCCCCTTCGCCTGGGAAGAGAAAGGCAAGCTTGCCTGCTCTGCCAACCGGCTGCTCGAAGAAGTAGATGCCGCCTCTATCCTTGATCTGCTGGCAACTCGCATCAGACAGGCGCTGCAAGGCTCGCGCCAGCTTTTGCTGCAAGTCGGCTAAGGAGGAGGCTACCAGCGCCAGCCGATAAGGTGACTCGCCTAGCTTGGCATTCAAGGTGTAGGCCAGGTCCTTGAGGCAGACCTCTGGCGAAGCGCTCAGGTACTGCTCCAGTTGCTGCGCCTGCTGAATTAGGGTGGCGCGGGAGCTGGCTTGCAGTATGAACACCTCGCTGTCCCAGTGCAGGTAGTGGCTCCTGGCTGTCGTCTCGCGCTGGTCGGGTTGCTCTTCAAGGACCACGTGTGCGTTAATGCCTCCGAAGCCGAAGGCGTTCACGCCAGCCCTCCTCGGTGCGTCACGACTGCCGTGGATCCATGGGCGGGTCTCGGTGTTGATGTAGAAGGGCGTCTTCTCCAGCTCAAGCTCGGGGTTTGGCTGATCAAAGTTAATAGTGGGGGGCAAAACCCTGTGGTACAAAGATAGAGCCGCCTTAATCAGGCCAGCAATCCCCGCGGCCGGCATCGCGTGGCCGATCATGGATTTGACCGTGCCCAAGCCACACCACGGTAGCTCATCCTTTTCTCGGGTGGCAAAGACCCTCGTGAGAGCCTCAATCTCGGCGACATCGCCCACCGGTGTTCCTGTCCCGTGAGCTTCAATCAAACCAACCGTCCGAGGCGACAGGTTCGCCATCCCGAAGGCGCGGCGCAGAGCAAGCTCTTCCCCCTCCACGCGCGGAGCTACCACGCTCAGGCCCCGGCCATCGCTCGAGATCCCCGTGCCCTTGATCAGGGCATAGATACGGTCGCCGTGCCGCTCCGCATCCTCGCGCCTCTTAAGGATAACAATCCCGATCCCCTCTCCCAGAATCGTCCCGTCGGCGTCCTTATCGAATGGCCGGATCTGCTGCTTCCGAGACAGGGCATTAAGCTGGCAGAAAACTCCGAATATCGGGACGGGCGTGGAGACCTGGGTACCGCCGACCAGGGCCATGTCACATCGGCCAGCGGCCAGCTCACGCATCGCGATGTCAACAGCGATCAGCGACGAGGCGCAGGCGGCATCTACGGTGTAGCTCGGCCCCATCAAGTCCAGCCGGTTAGCGATGCGCCCTGCGATGATATTGGGGATGAGGCCGGGCACTGTCTCCGGGTTCACCGGCGGCAGAGATTGCCTCAGTTCTTGCCTTATAGCCTCGAAGTCCGCATCCGTATATTCCGGATGCAGGGTCTTTAGAATACGCATGGTCTGGTCAACCACCAGGTAGTTCTGGACCATGCTGAGATTGCCGTGGTTGACATAGGTTCCTTTCCCCAGTATCACGGCCGTCTGGTGGCCATTTTCAGGGCCATCTGGATACCCCGCGTCCGCCAGTGCTTCGCGCGCAACCTTCAGCGCCAGCCACTGGTCGGGCTCGCCACCTACCGCCACAGGAGGGATGCCGTGCTCTAGAGGGTCGAAGTACGCCAGTGGTCCCAGAAATCCGCCGCGTTTGCAATACACGCGGTTGCTTTCAGTGGAGTCGGGATCATAATAGACATCCGAATCCCATGCCTCCGGCGGAGGATCTGTAATGGCATCAACCTTCGAGACGATGTTATGCCAATACGTGTCGAGGTCAGGTGCTCTTGGGAACATGCAGGCCATGCCGATAATTGCAACATCTCCCTGGCCTGTCAGCCCTTGCGTTACATCTTTACCCTCTGGCAAATTCATCGTCCCTCCAGCAATCACCTACTCATTCACTGCCAGCCCGGCGCAGATGGTCACCGGTAACTCGGTTGAGGCCCTGGCTGCCGACAATTTCCACGCCTTCGAGTATGCCCAACAGCTGTCCATCGGCCGCGAAGAAATAGTGGTCTGCATAGATGACTGGGGCCGCCGTATTGGGCCGCACGCGCATCTCGCAGCGGATGTACGGGCCGGCCAGAGGGGCGAACTGTCTATAGGCCTCGATTCCGAATGGCAAAGACGTAATGTCCCAGTGTATGCGACCCCATAGAACCTGCAGTTGAAGCGCGCAATCTATCACGATCGGATCTAATAGCCAGGCATCCCCCGACCTGCCGGCAAGACACGCCTGAGGCGAGGACGGTTTTAGAATGGCGCTGAGTCCAGTGGGGCCAGCGGCCTCGATATGCTCGATCCCTTGAAGGAGTGGCCCGTGAAACAGCAAGTCGCGGTAGGCTTGTTCCACGGACATTGGGAATGGCGCCGCGCCTTGCAGTTCCGTTGGTTGAACTGACGGAGACGACGTTGGGTACTTTCTCAGATCAACGGTCGCCCGATAGTGAAGCCGGCCAGCTCCATCTGAGTCCACAATGGCCGCCTCCACCGTCCGTTCTTCTTCGGAGTGTGGTGTGTGTTCCTTGGTCACCACCCGTATTGGCCCGAGCCCCTCCTCAACGACAATTCCCCGAAGCACTCTGAGACCCCTGACGCCAACAACCTTGAAGCCGGGCCAGCCCGCCAGCACTGCCTCTGCCATTAGTTCCATCGCCATTGCCACGGGCAAGACGGGACGGCCGTCTAAGCAGTGATCACGCAGATACAAGTCGCGAGCCGGATCCAAGGGGTAGCATACCTCCACCACGCCGGTTGCTGTCCTAGATAGGGTTGCCTTTTCGGCCAGGAGCGGCAGTGTCGCGGCGATGGGCCAATCGCCCCCCTCGGGCGTCGCAGCTACCCAGCCTCCGCCTATCAAGACTTCGACCTGGCCTTTGCGTCCGTGGCGGAGCTCCTCATCCATTCTACGCCGGCCCACTTCAGGCGGGATCAGGGCAATGCCGCGCTGATCGAACTGTCTTTGTACTTCGGGCGAGACCATCCCGCCCTTCATCCAGGGCCCCCAGTTAATTGACATAATCCGCCCCGGCCATTGGCGATCCAGGTGAACCGCCACTTTGTTTAGCACCTCGCTCGCTGCGGCGTAGTCCCCCTGGCCACGGTTGCCAAAGCGCCCTGACACCGACGAGAACAAGACGAGGAATTTCAGCGACTCCGGCCGCAGTCGGCGGCTGAGAATAAAAACGCTTTCCGCTTTGATGCCAAAGACCCGGTCGAAGGAGTCGGTTGTCTTGTCTTTCACCAGCTTGTCATCGATGATGCCAGCGCCGTGAATAACCCCATCCAGAGACCCATAGGTGCTGTAGATTTCATCAATGATGGCTCCGAAGGCCTCCTCGTCGCGCACATCGGCCTGATAATAGCGGATACGAGTTCCTGTACGCTCCAACTCCGCCAGGTTGCGCCGGATTTCCCGCTCCCGCAAGAGGCGGTGATATGCCTCCTCCACGCGCGCGGGAACGACACGTTCCCCATCGCGGCCCATCCGCTCGATGAGCACCGCCTTCAACTGCTGCGGATCGTTGAGTCCAGCCGTCTCCTCATCCTCTGCACCTGGGAATGGACTGCTTCCCACCAGCAGAAGGGTTGGCCTGTAGCGCTCCGCCAGGTCGCGGGCTACCTCAGCGGTGATACCTCGCGCCCCCCCAGTGACCAAAATCACCCAGGAGCTGTCTATGGCCAACTCCGGTGGCTCCGTTTGTTTCACGGGCGCCAACTCAGGTTGCAGGATCAACCGTCGGGAGCCATCGTAGCCCACCTCCACCTGACTATCGTCTGCCATGATCTCGGCGAGCACGTGGCCGGCGATGACGTCCACCGGTTCCTGCGGGTTGAGGTCTATGGCCTTTACCCGCACTTCCGGCCATTCCAGGGCCAGTGTCTTGGCAAATCCAGCCACGCCTCCCTGGCCGGGGAAGAACGGCCCTGTTGCGTCGTCACTGCCGAAGGCTCCTCCCATGCTGGTGGCAGCCACTAAGAACCCTCCTCCTTCGCCGGCTGCTGCCTCCAGTTCTGCGGCCAGTGCCTTGCTAAGAAGAAAGAGGCTCTTGACGTCTAGCTGGATACGCTCCTTCCACGCGGCCAGGTCCATCTCGTCAAAGGCCAGCCCCTGCTTGAGGGGTAGCAGATGTGCAAGGCCGCCGATGGGCCCTTGCCGTTGACGGATGGTCTCCACTAGCTGGGCCACCTGTTGAGGCGATACCAGGTCCCCTGTATAACAACCCGGCTCTACCTCCTCGACATTAGAACCCGTCCGAACCAGGGCCACAGTACATCCCTGGTCGCTGAGAGCGTTGGCCAAGCTGTGCGCGACCCCTGTCTGATCGTCGGTCAGCACCAGGACTCGATCTGACAGTGGCGCTCTGGCATGGGCTGCGAGAGGCGTCTCAGTCACCCTGAGGGTGAATCGCTGGATAGCCTCTTCTTCTTGGGGGGTGACTTCGTAATGCGGCTCGTATGCGCGCTCACTGATACCTCGCACACATGAAGGAGCGGCGGTCGTATCCTGGACCTCGTGCCTGCGATCAGGGCTGGCAAGAATCGAGTCAATAATAGCACGCAGGGTCTTACTGGCGGACAGCTTCTCCAAATCGACTCCTAGCTGCTCGGGCTGGGCAAACGACTGTTTCAGGATGCCGAGGATCTCGACTCTCTTGATCGAGTCTATGCCCAAGTCGGCCTCGAGGTCTGCGTCCAGGTCAATCATCTGTGGCGGATAGCCTGTTCGCTCACTGGCAATCGCCACCAGGCGCATGGCCAGGGCTTCCTCGTTTAGCAGATCCTCAGCGGCCTCGATCTCGCTGTCATCCGTGGGTCGCACATGCGTCGCCGGGGCAGACAGGGCCGGAGGTTCCGCCTCAGCCACACTGGCTGGGTAATCGTGCACCAGAGCGCCATCGCCCGAGGCGCCCTGTAGATATGTCAGCATGGTGTCCTTCTGGACATCCAGGAAGCGACTCATCAGGTGCTGGAACTGCGTGACGACCTCGCCCACCAAACCGTCGGAGTGGACTGGCGCCCTCGCCACCGGCAGGCCCGCCTCCGATAGTGGAGCCGCAGGGCGGTTGGCTCCGTGAGATGATATTGCCGGCTCTGGAGGCTCCTGCGTCGCCGGCACCAGCGCCTCGGTCGCCCCACTCTGAGGCACGTTGACATGCAACGGTCGGTGCGCCTTTGGAGCAGACTTCTCAGCCATGGCCTCACTGAGCGGCCGGGCACGGCCGCCGTTCACCAGCCACGTGGTCGGCGGTAGCGGCTCCTCGCCGGTTTCCTTGTCAAGCGCCCTGAGGTCCAGCTCACGCACCGGTCTCCCTTCGTAGAGACGGTCGAGCCTGACAGGCACGCCGTGGGCGGCCAACTGCGCCAGCAGGTGATGCAGCTGCACCAGGTTGTGGCGCCCACGCTGATCAGAGGCGACGGTCAGATGCGGCCGCTCGCCGAGAATCGTATCGACAAGCCTTGTCAGCACATTGCGCGGTCCTACCTCGACGAAGATGCGTGCGCCCGCGCCGTACATGGCATTGATTTCTTCGAGGAAGTTGACTGGCCGGATCAGGTGCTGGGCCAGTAGCTCAAGAATGGCTTCCGGCTCGTGAGGGTAGGGGGCCCCCGTCGTGTTGGAGAACACTTCCACTCGTGGCGGCGCGAACTTGATCGTCGATAGGAATTCGGCCAGCCTCGCCTGTGAACGCGCCACCAGTGGCGAGTGAAAGGCGCAGCTTACAGGGATACGGGTCGCCCTAATCTCACAAACCTCGCACTGTTGTACTACTTGATCTATCAGCTCTTGCTCTCCAGAGACGACCGTCTGCTGCGGGCTATTGAGATTGGCTATGACCACATCCCCACTGATCTCCTCGAGCAGTGCTGCAACAGTCTCGCGGTCTGCTGCAACTGCCGCCATAGTGCCCGAATCGGGGCCGGATTCTTCTATAATGAAGCGGCCGCGCGCCTCGGATACAGCGAACAAGTCATCCTCGCTGAAGACACCACCGGCGCAAAGGCCTACGAACTCGCCGTAGCTGTGACCACCCATATAGGACGCCTCAACTCCCAGGCTCTCCAACAGGCGGAGCATCGCCAGGTCGGCTGCACCCAAAGCGGGCTGCGCCACATTGGTCTGGGTGAGTGCCTCCTCATTGGCGCGTTCCTCAGCCTCAGTGAAGGTAGGCGGAGGGAAGACATAGCTGCTTAGAGACTCGGGCATCCGCTCTCTCAGGGCTTTGTCGGCCCTTTCGAAGCAGGTCCGCACTTCAGGGAACTGGATGGCTAAGTCGCCCAGCATGTTGACGTACTGGGAACCTTGGCCGGGGAAGAGGAATGCTATCTTGCCCTCAAAGGATAGCGGCTCCGCCGCAAAGTAGGTGCCTCTGGGGTCGTCCAGCCTGAGTTGCGTCGGGTCGGCCAGTGTCTCGCCCGCCCTGCCCAGCTTCTGACGCAGATCGTCAAGGGAGGTGGCCACGATAGCGAGGCACAGCTTACCGTCTCCGACGTTGCTCGCCTCTTTGGAGAGGGTCCAGGCAAGATCGCGCAGCGAGGGCCTGGCACCTCCCGCCAGGGCCTTCTCGATAGGTATGATCATTTCAAGAAGCGTCTCACGGGAAGGCGCCCGCCAGACAAACAGCTCGGACGGCCATTCTTGCAGTGGCGCTGGGAGGGGACGGTTGTCCACATAGTCGCCTGCATATTCCTCAACAACCACGTGGAAGTTGGTGCCGCCAAAACCGAAGGAGCTTACGCCAGCCCTCCTCGGGGCGTCACCACTATCGTGGATCCACGGGCGGGTCTCAGTGTTGACATACAAGGGTGTCTTTTCCAGGCTTAGCTTGGGGTTAGGCTCATCACAGTTAAGAGTGGGCGGCAAGACCTTGTGGTGCAGGGCCAGAGCCACCTTGATCAGGCCTGCGGCTCCGGCGGTGCTCTTGGTGTGACCAATCATGGACTTGACGGAGCCAAGGGCGCACCTCTGATGTTCATCTCCCGCCGAATTGAAGAACTGGGTGAGCGCGGTCACCTCGGCCTGGTCCCCGGCAACTGTCCCTGTCCCGTGGCCCTCGATCAAGCCAACCGTCGCCGGAGGGATGTTGGCCTTGGCATAGGCGCGCTGAAGCGCCCGGATTTGGCCCTCAGGGTGGGGGGCGACCAGCCCTTTACTTCGTCCGTCGCTGGAGGCGCCGACGCCGCGGATCACCCCGTAGATACGATCGCCATCACGCTCGGCGTCGGATAGCCGCTTGAGGACGAGCGCAGCCACGCCCTCGCCGATGATGATGCCATCGGCCTTAGCGTCATAGGGGCTGCTTCGGCCTGAAGGGGACAAGGTCCTCGTCTTGCTGAAACAAACATAGGAGAACGGGTTCTGTAAGGCGTCAATGCCGCCGACGACGACCACATCGCTGCCATGGCCGTCCAGCTCATTGACCGCTATGTGCACCGCAGCCAGTGAGGAGGCGCATGCGGCATCTACAGTGCAGTTCACGCCCCCGAAGTCAAATCGGTTGGCCGCCCGCCCGGCAGCGACATTCATCAGGACGCCGGGAAAAGAATCGTCCGTCCATTCCGGTAATATGCCCTCCAACCCGGACACAATCTCCGACGCCGTATCTCCGAACAGCATTGGCAGGGCAGAACGAACAATGTAACCAACTGCTACATCTCCCGCTCCGCCACCAGCGCCCAGGATGATAGAAATGTGCTCCCTGTCGGGGGCCCTCTCTGAGTACCCGGCGTCCTTTAAGGCCGCCCGGACCACCTCGAGGGCAAGCAAGTGCACGGGTTCGATTGACGGCAAGGAGTTGGGCGGCATGCCGTACGACACCGGGTCGAATGGCACATCATCCAGGAAGCCGCCCCATTTGGAGTACATCTTGTCCTTTGCCTTGGGGTCCGGATCGTAGTACGCCTTCCAGTCCCAGCGTTCCCCGGGGACTTCCCTAATACAATCAACCTTGTTGAGGATGTTCTCCCAGAAGGTTTGTAGGTCGGGTGCCCCTGGAAGAATACAGCCCATGCCAATAATGGCGATCGCCGAAGGTTTAATGCTTGGCCTGCGCTGATTTCGTCCAGCATCAGCAGGGAGCGATCGCAGCCTTTGCGAGCCCTCCGCGGCGACTTCGTGATGAAGAGTGGCTATACTACAAATCCGATCGCGCAGGGTAGCGACCTGTCCGATCATGTATGTTCCCTGCAAACGTTGCTCTCGCTCGTTCACCTGGGTGAATTCTGGCGCTCCTGCTTCTCGTCCAAACAAGGGATTTCGAGCGAGCCCTTTAGATGCGATACGCAGTCGACCGACGTTCATGTCTTCCAGGATATCGCGCGTCTCCTCCGTGGGCACACCCGCTCTCAGCAGCTCTCGTTTCTTTTGCTCGAAGCTCTTGACATAGGGCGTATCCGCGACGCGAGTGGAGTGGCCCGGTCCGCTCTCGAGGAGGACCGTCTGTGAGCAGTGAACTGCTTCGTGCTGGTAGCACTTGCAGATCGCTCCAGCATCAACTGCTTCTTCAGTAAATAGATAGGCGGTGCCCAGCAAGACGCCCACCCGCACATCGCGCTCTACCAGAGGCGCTGCTATCGTCGCCACCATTGATGATGAGAGAGCGTCGTGGATACCCCCCGCGAATAGGACCTGGCAAGACGAATCACCATTGTTTTGGTCGAGCCACTCTAGGAGGACGTCGACCAGGGTCTCCCATAGCACAAAACTGGAGCGCGGCCCCACATGCCCTCCACACTCCCGGCCCTCAAAGACGAACGCGCGGGCTCCCTCCTGGAGAAACAACTTGAGTAACCCTGGCGAGGGGACATGAAAATAGCAGGGGACGCCTTCTTGTTCCAGGACCCGGGCCTGGTCGGGCCGGCCCCCAGCAATAAGCGCGAATGGTGGGGGCCACGCGCGGATGACCGCTAGTTGCTCTTGGAGAATCTCCGCAGGGGCGAATCCCAGGATGCCAATGCCCCACGGCCTGTCACCTAGCTGCGATCGTGTCTCTTCTAGGAGCGTCTTCACTTCCTGGCCACGCATCAGCCCCAGGCCCAGGAAGGGGAGTGCCCCATTTTCTGCGACTTGAAGGGCAAATTCCGCATTGTCGCTGACACGTGTCATCGGTCCCTGGACGATGGGATAGCGGGTGCCATGTGACCGCGCCAGCGGGGAGCCTTCTTCTAGCGGGCAGAACGTCCGCGCCATCTGGCAGTGATCTTCGATGGCCTTCCACATCCCGTCCAGAATGCCGCCAACAGTGCGAAAGCGTTTGGCTAGGGAGGCAGCAAGGGTGGCATCCTGGCCTAGAAGCAATACGCTTCGGTCTGTGGAGTCCCACCCGACCCGTTGCCTTAGAGCCGTGCGCCACTCGGCAATGGTCTCAGCCTGTGGCCGCCCGGCATCGCTGAGCGCTGCTTCCAGTTCCCGCAATTCTATGACTGTGGAAGCCCCGGGCTGGGCGTACACCCTGCACACCTCTCCCAGTGAGCTTCCCAGGCAGGCCGTCTCGCTGCCATCCATGATGCCGATCTTAGCCTTGACCGTATTGGGAAGAGGCGACTCGCGTGCTAGAAGGAGTTGGCTATCTAGCACGACCCCTGCGGCGCCGGCTACATAGCAGGCGGCAGCGGTATGCAGACCGATCCCGCCGTGGACCCAGATGGGTAGCTTCAGGCGCGCCAAAAACTGCTGTAGTAGAATAAAGGAGGTTTGTTCGCCCACCCGCCCCCCCGCTTCATGTCCCTTGGCGATTACTCCGTCGGCGCCGGCCTCTTCGCCTGCCAGAGCCTCTTCGAGACAGGTCGCCTCGAGGATGGCTCTGACACCCAGGTGACGTAGCATCTCCACCTGGGCCTGAAGCCGGTTCGGATCGCTGGGGGTAAGGATGACTACACGCAGCCCTTCCGGTAGCGAGGAGACCACCTCAGCCAGCATACCGCGTTCATCTCCCGCCACCTTGATTCCAAATTCGTTGCGGGCATGTTGCGCCAGCTTGGCGACAGCATCGAGCGCAGCCCGCGCATCGTCAGTGTACTCCAAATCTAACACCCCAAGCTCGCCAGCGCGACTGGCAGCAATAGCCAGAGACGCGTCAGGAAGCCCCGATGGTGTTATCGCTACCAATCGAAAGGCTGATGGCATCCGTACCTCCTGAGAATTAGACATGACCAAAGCTAAGTGAGTGGGTGATCACATGAGAACTGCTGGGAACTTCGCTAGCGTCACTGCGCAGGGCCTGGGGGTTGGGGGTGGCACGAGAGACCCCACCAGCTAGCGGGCCTCGCGAGGCACCCTGTGATACCAACGATCTTATCCATCTCCGGTGTCTAGCAAGACTCATGCTTCTTGGTACTTGGTTCGGAAGGGGCCAAGCTTCTAGGGAGCGCTCGCAATAGTGTCAATGTATTCAAATACGTAGCTCCCTATGCAAATATTCTCATGGTTAAGGTTCTCATCAACGAACAGCTCAGATGAATTATCTCCCGGCAGCTCGGCGCTGGTCACAGTGACAAGCCCATCGTTGTCACCGGAAACCTTCTGCAGATACCATCCAGTGAGCTGGAGTGGCGACCTCTTTGGGCCATGATCTGTGCCAGCCCCCCAATAGTAGTTGATATCATCGTCCTCCGTACGGCCATCGGTCAACAGCCGGAAGTTGCTCATGTAGTCGATTGTCGTGGTGTAGGTGCCGGGACCGCGAAGGCCGACCAATGCGGCTAGCAAGCTGCCGATCTTGGTCTCGAATGCGAGATCGGCAATCTCAGTACCCCAGTGGGGCGAGCTGAGGGTGAAGATGTTGCGCACATACGGGGCCGCTCCATAATAGACAACTGCTGCCTGGGCGTCGACGCCGCCCTTGGAGTGGGCGACGATGTCAACCGTATCTACGCCGTAGTGATCGGCGATGTCCTCGATTTGTCCGGCCAGGGTTGCGCCGTTAGCCCAGATCGTCCTCACCGGGAACCGCCCGCCGTCCTCATTGAGGGTGACGAATGCGGTGCGGTATCCAGCATTGTAGGCGGTGACGTACATGTCGTTAACGCCGTAGTGCTCCGTCTCCGACCACCAATCCTGGGCCAGGCCTCCAAATCCATGCACGAACACCAGCACCGGCAGATCCTCGCCGCCTCCTGGAGGCACGTCACCACAGTAGATATTGGCTCCCGCGCACGGGTGCGGCGGGGCCGGCGACTGCGGAACCTCAACCGAAGCAACTCCGGGTGTCAGGCTTAACATCACAGCCAGGATGGCAACAGCGAACACAGTAGCAAGTGCTATCGTGCCTTTAGTGAACATCGCTAACTCCTCTCTCCTCTTGGCCCGGCGTTAGACGGAGGCCTCTTCCTGTCCATGCCGTCCTACAGCGCTGTGAGCCACAATATCCTATGTCTCTGCCAAAGTGGGACATTGTAATAGTATTGTAACGGTAGTAACAACAATGTAATGGTACTAGCGGACTGTTCACGATAGAAACTCCTGCCCCCTGACGCTGCTATTATGCTGCTCCCTTGCCTCCACAGTCCGCCTTTTGCCATCCTTTCTGCACTGCGGCATCCCGAATTGCTAATGAGTACGAAAGTACCGCGGAGTATCATTACACCACATAACAAATAGCCTGTCAAGTTCACCTATCTCGCTCTTTCTTCCCTTTTCTGCAGTTTCTCTGGCCATCTGTCTTTGACAGGCTGTCGGGGTGCTCCCCTGGGGAGGTGGCTGGTGTCAGGCACGTAAGGTGCAATTGGGTCAAAACGGGCTCATACCAGACGCAGGCGGGAATAAAAGCATCTTCCAGGAACATAGCCAGGGCCGACCGTTCCTGCTCCCCACTCGCTGGACGAATTTGCGCTGCACAATCACGAGGCCGGCAGTATCAACCAGGCGGGGTGGGCTGTACGGAGCTGTCGCCCCTGATTGATGATGAATGACTCTATCTCGTCAGTAAGTCTCACCTCGGTTCTCATTTTACCCCCCGAACGCACAGCGCCTATCAAGCGCTATGCATCAAAGAATTATTTCATCAACCCGTTAAGGGGTTTCAGGCAACCCCCGTCGCCTGCGATCAAGCGCACTGCCAGAGAAGTCTCTGCCAGCATATCTGACTCGATAGCAACGAT
>CAZCXP010000003.1:26723-30212 GCA_964502665.1 uncultured Dehalococcoidia bacterium
TCAAGCGCACTGCCAGAGAAGTCTCTGCCAGCATATCTGACTCGATAGCAACGATAATTGCTCCCCGGCTGCCGTATCCTTCGTCCTATCTCCTTTCTGCGCTGTAGCGTCCCTTCGCGCTGCCCGACTTGGCGTAGCAGCTTGCCCCCGGGGAGAGGCTGACTCTACGAAGCAAAATTGTCGGGGGGCTGGGTATACCTTGACAGACCTGCCTCTGGGCATTATTGTTTGGTCTACTGAAAGTGAACTGAAGGGGGCATATGGAGGCTAAGGCTAAGTACTTTGAAAAACCCTGGCTGAAGTTCTATGCTGAAGGGGTTCCTGCCAACGTCGAGATTCCGGAGCGCTCCTTGCCCGAGGTCTTTGATCAGGTAACGAGCAAGTATTCAGACAGGACCGCGATGATATTCTACGGTAACAAGATAGGCTATGGAAAGTTGAGGGAGGAAGTGGACAGGTTTGCGACAGCCCTCCATGAGTTGGGAATCGAGAAGGGAGATAAGGTTGCCCTCTACCTGCTCAACAGTCCTCAATTCATCATCGCCTATTTCGGCACGCTCAAAGCGGGAGCCACGCTAACGCCGATCAGCCCTGTTTATACCAGCATTGAGGTGAAGCACCAGCTTGAGGATAGTGAAGCCCAGTCCATTGTGTGCCAGGATTTCCTTTATGAGAACGTTGAAAGGGCGGGAGTGGGGCTCAAGAATGTCATTCTGACCGGTATCGGCGAGTATCTGCCGCTTTCAAAAAAACTTGCCGGGAGAAGTATCCTGGGAAGGTACGGTAAGATGGAAGGCCCCAGCGCCCGAGTTATTGAAAGTCACGGCTTCCATCAGTTCCAGAAGCTAATAAAGGAATACCCGCCAAATCCGCCGAAGATCGAATTCAACCCCAGAGAGGACATCGTCGCACTCCCTTACACCGGAGGAACCACGGGCTTGCCCAAGGGTGCAGTGTTAACGCACCGTAATCTGCTCGCCTGCCAGATGCAGGTCCAGGCCTTCTGGCCCACAATGGAGGAAGGCAAAGAGGTCATTCCGGCACTACTGCCGTTCTACCACATATATGGCCAGGTGGTGGTTATGTTGAGCGGCCTGTTTCTGGGGTCAACCCTGATTCTGTTCACCACGCCTGACCTGGATGAAGTCCTATCTGCCATGGAAAGGTACAGAGCAACAGCGTTCTACAGCGTGCCAACGGCATACCAGTTCCTCAAGGACTACGATAAGACTGACAGGTTCAACTGGAAGGGGCTCAAGGCCATTACCAGCGGCGCCGATACACTTCATGAGTCAACGGTGAAAGATTGGGAGAGAAGGACGGGGGCCAAGATCATCGAGGGTTACGGCTTGACTGAGTGTAGCGCTGTATCTCACGTCAACCCCTTGGGAAGGCCGAAGGTTGGCTCATTTGGGGTTCCGCTGCCCAACGTCGGCGCAGCGATAATTGACCATGAAACAGGCGAGTACCTTCCCCCCGGGGAAGTCGGCGAACTGCTGATCGAGGGGCCAAACATTATGAAGGGCTACTGGAAGAGGCCTGAGGACACAAGGGAGAGCTTGGTCGAGCGGGATGGCAAGACGTGGCTCAGAACAGGCGACCTGGTCAGGATGGACGAGGAGGGCTACTTCTTCTTCTATGACCGGAAGAAGGATATGATCAAGTACAAGGGCTACTCCGTCTTTGCCCGGGAGATAGAGGAGGTCTTGCACCAGCATCCAAAGGTCAAGGCGGCGGGTGTCCTCGGGGTTCCCGATCCCGACGTGGGACAGTTGATCAAGGCGATCGTGGTACTCCAAACCGACGCAAGAGGGAAAGTGTCCGAGGATGAAATACTCAAATACTGCGAGGAGAATCTGGCCCATTACAAGGTGCCAAAGATCGTGGAATTCAGAGGTGAGCTCCCGAAGACAGACGTGGGAAAGGTGTCCCACAGGGAACTCAGGGAAGAGCTAGAGGAGGAATGAGGTGATCCCTCCCTTTTTCGAGGTTGAGAACCTGACCAAGCGCTTCGGCGGTCTGACTGCAGTCAACGGGGTCAGTTTCCAGGTCAGCAGGGATGAGGTCGTTGGCCTGATAGGTCCCAATGGGGCGGGAAAGACCACGGTGCTGCGCCTGATAACAGGCATATTGAGGCCCGATTCCGGCAGGGTAAGATTCAGGGGCAAGGATATCACCAGGGCCAAACCCTGGGCCATCGTCAACCAGGGGATAGCGGGAACATTCCAGGTTACCAGGCCATTTCGCCGTTTGCCCATCATTGCCAATGTTATGGTGGCTTGCCTCAGTCCGAGGGCAATGAAGAGGGGAGAATGGGTTAAGACGATCGAGGCCAGAGCGCTGGATGCCTTGGAGTTTGTGGGCATTTCCGACCTCGCCCTCGAGCCAGCCTCCTGCCTGTCTCACGGTGATCTAAGGCGCCTGGAGATAGCCCGGGCCATCGCCACCGACCCTGAGCTGCTTCTGTTGGATGAGCCATTCAGCGGACTGAATCCTGCTGAGACCGAGCTGCTGGCGAAATCGATAAGGAGGTTGCACAAGGGGGGCAGGTTTGGCAGACTGCATAGCGAAGGGCCAACGATGATTATTATCGAGCACAAGCTGGCAGAACTCATGAAAATAGTTGACCGGGTCATCGTGCTCGATTTCGGAGAGCTGATTGCCGATGGCACCCCGGAGGAGATAGTCAAGGACGAAAGGGTGATCGAGGCTTGTATGGGCAGGAGGGCTTCCTGAGATGCTTCTCGAGGTAAAAAACCTCACGGTCTGTTATGCCACCGCCATGCTGCTGAATGACCTGAGTTTGGGCGTCGACGAGGGAGAACTGGTCAGCCTGGTGGGGCCGAACGGCGCTGGAAAGTCAACGCTGCTTCGAACCATAAGCGGGCTGGTGAGATGGGAAAGGGGTACGATGAGGGGGGCGCGGGCTGGAGACATAACGATCGAAGGCACTGTGCACTTCGCCGGCGAGAGGATCGACAGGCTGGCGGCACATGAGATTGTAAGAAGGGGACTAGTCCATTGCCCGGAGAGAAGCAGGCCCTTTCCAGAGATGACGGTCGCCGATAATCTGAAGGCCGGCGGCTATCTGTGTAATGACAGAAGAGAGGGGCGGAGAAGGTTGGAAATGGTTTATCAGTTGTTCCCGGTGCTAAGGCAGAGAGGGAATCAGATATCGGGAACACTATCCGGCGGAGAGCGACAGATGCTCGCCATTGGAAGGGCGTTGATGGGACAGCCCAGGCTCCTGTGTATCGATGAACCTTCAACCGGCCTCGCCTCAAAGCTGAAGGACGAGTTGTTTGAGCGCATAAAACAGATTCGAAGTTCGGGGATTGCCATGCTCCTGGTCGAGCAGGACGTCAGCGCGGCGTTCCAGCTGGCCAGCAGAAGCTACGTTCTTTCCCACGGAAGGGTGATCGCTGAAGGAACGAGCGAGGAATTGCTCAAAGACGAGACCATCAGAAAGACATACCTCGGCCTATAGCT
>CAZCXP010000003.1:30312-47834 GCA_964502665.1 uncultured Dehalococcoidia bacterium
AGTTCCTAATCCAAATCGGCCATGCATACCCGGCACGTCTTGCGGGTGGCTATGTTTCGCAGCTTGCATCTGGGGCATACCTTCTCGACCTTGTCCCGCACCCAGGTGGTGAGCCCCTCCGGCATGAACAGCAAGACAAGCATTACCATGATGGCAAAGAGCAACATTCGTATCTCGGGCGCAACAGTCAGGAATTCCATAAGCAGAACAAGGATGAATGCGCCTGCTATCGGCCCATAGATGGTAGCGATTCCTCCAAAAATCGCCCATATGATGGCCTGAAACGACAGCATGAGCTCCAGCGTTGATGGACCAGCGATCCTCATAAAATGGACATAGACGCCCCCAGCGATCCCGGCAAAAAGTCCGCTCAGGCAAAAGGCCAACAGTTTATATCTGGTTGTATTTATCCCCGATGCCCTGGCCGCGAGTTCATCTTCCCGTATGGCGTGAAAAATGATGCCTGTCTTGGAGTCGGTGATCTTCCACATAACAAACCCCAGGATAACCATAAGGGTGACCGCGATATAGTACTCGACTACCCGCGACTGGGAAAGGCGGTCTATGCCGGAGACGCCCAACTCGCCGCCGGTGATATCAGGAATAACGAAGACAACCCCAGTGAGGATTAGGGGAAAGGCCAGGGTGGCGAGGGCCAGGTAGGTGCCCCTCAACCTCAGGCAGGGCACACCGACAACCAGTCCCGCCACCACCGCGGCAAGCGCACCGAGAGGTATGGTCAGCCAGGGGGGTAGACCAAAGTTTAGATTCAGAAGGGCAGATGTATAGGCGGCAACCCCGAAGAAGAGGGCATGGCCAAAACTTATCTGGCCGGTGAAGCCTGACAATAGGTCCCAGCTAGCAGCGAAGATGGCAAATATGCATGCCATTATCAAGATGCGAAGATAGTAGGGATGATCCATTACCACGGGCAGCAGAAATAGGGTCAAACAGAAAAGCAAAGCGACGGTCCTGCTGGGAAGGACCAGTGTCTCCCCTCTGAACCCCTTGTATGCCCTACCAACGTAGGAGTATATAATGCCCATCACCTTTCTTCTTCAAAGGATACGCCAAACAGGCCTTCAGGCCTTATCAAGATCACGACCAGCATTATCGCCAGCGCCACAGCACCCTTCAAATGGGCGCCCGTAGGGACCAACACAACGACCAGGGTCTCGGCAAATCCCAGGATAAAGGCCCCCAGCAAACTCCCCTTGATGCTGCCTAACCCTCCGAGGACGACGACGGCCAGGACCATCACCAACGGGTGCATCCACATATGGGGCCCCAAGACCTGCAGGGGGGCTACAAGTGCGCCCGCGATGGCCGCCAGCGCCACAGATATGGCCATGGTTATCATTCCTGTTCGGGCTACGTTTATCCCCATCAGATTGGCCGCTTCTCTATCCTGAGCCGTGGACCTGATAGCGATTCCCAGCCTGGTTTTCATCAACAGGGCCCATGTACCCACAAGAATGATCAGAACCACCCCAAAGGTTAGTATCTGCTGATAGAGAACCTTGGTGCCCAGTATCTTCGTGTATCCTGAAATCAGGCTGGGGACCCCCCGAAAGCCACCACCATACTCCTCAACTATGACCTCCTGGATGATGATGGCGAGGGCTATGGTCACTATCAATATCGTGGTCTCACGCCCGCGTACCGGGTCAATGACCAGCCTATAGCTGAATACCCCTATGATAGTCACAGCTACTATCGAGAGGATAACGGATAGAACGAGCGGTAGGCCCAGGGAACTGGCGAAGGTAAGTATCAAATAGGCAGCCAACATGTAGAATGCGGTGTGAGCCAGGTTGGTGATGCGGGCAACCCCGAAGATGAGGGTGAAGCCAACGGCCAGCAGGGCGTACACGCCACCGCTTACCAGTCCATAGATTATTATGCGTTCAATCATGGCTCATCTAAGCCGCTCAACAGATACAGAAGTATACCCCCTCGACGGGGGCACGTGCCCACTAGAGGGGGTATACCCCGCTGAATTCCATATGCCAACCTGTGGCAAAGGTCAAAACGGAAACTAGCTGGCCAGCGGCTGAAGCATCATTGTCCCGTCAGTGCTGTCACTACCCACGGCGGCAGTATATAGTCTACAGTGCCCTCATAGACCACCCCCAATGCTTCTATGGGATTGGGCCAAACGCACACCAGCTCCCCATCCTGCCATTGGACGCCGAGGCCGGTTACATAGCCCGGGCCCCACTTCACATCGTGAGGAGTCACCGTATCTCTTCCCATGAAGACCATTCTGCCGGCGGGTCCACGCAAATCGGTAGCTTCAAGTGCGGTGACGACATCATCGCTATCCAGAGTGCCCGCCCGTTCAATAGCATCCTTCAGTACGTACAGTGCGTCATAGGTGCCCGCAGTGTATATGGGAATCTCGTCGAACCTGTCTACGAAGGTGTCGAAGAAGTCTATGGTTTCATCGGTGATCGCGACGCGGGCGTAGGTATTCAAAGTCGTCTCATACGCGCCATAGCCGGCCGTTACCTCCAGGAAGTCCCCCTTCTGGGCTTCAACGTTGATCCCTACCGAAGCCGCTGTGATTTGGTTCTCGCCCCACTGTCTGGTGTAGGCAACTCCCAGTGGCCCGGAGACTACGGTGTAGATCATGTTGGCTCCGGCAGCTTCTATTTCCCCCAACTCAACCGTTACATCGGTAGCGGTTTGGGAAGGCCGCCATGTGCCAACGACCGTCAGACCCATGCCATGGGGAGGAGGAGCAGCAAAATACGCTTGGGCAGCCGCAACCAGGGGGTCCGCCCATGCCATATTCTCGGCCACTATGGCTATCTTGGGCGCATCCGGGTATGTTAGCGCACCTACCTGTTGGGCCACCATCCCCGTAAGCATGAAACTGATCGTAGTGAGGTAGGTGCCATTTACTGGGGTAATCCGGAACGTGTACTTGTACGTGTCATAATCCTCGGCCACCAGTTCACATGCCTCGTCTATGCTGGCACCGCAAATGAGGAAAATCGTGTCATACTCCATGGCAACTGGCTGCATCGCCAATACCGACTCAGTCCTGAAGCCACCAACCACAAAGTCCACATTCTCAACAGTTATCAGCCTTTCCATTGCATTGGTGGCATCTGTGACGCTGAGGATCTCATTGGAGTCAATCTTGACCAGTTTCACATCGTACGACTCGTCTCCCACCATTATGCCGCCGGCATCATTTATCTCCTCGGCCGCCAACGTTGCCCCGTACCAATGGTGTTCGCCCTGTATGTACTCCATCGGGCCGATCACACCTATCTTTATCTTGTTCGCTTCCTCCTTACCACAACCCACCGCCATCACTACCAGACAGGCCACCAACAGGATAATGGCTCCTTTTATCGCAGTCTTCATCACTTCACTGCCTCCTTAATTGACCTTCCATAATTGACTTTAGTCCTGACCATTCTTCAGTTCGAGCCGATACCATCACCCCCTTTCCCCAGTTACGTGGTTGGAATACTCCGCCTGGAACATTCCCCGCTTGCCCGTAGGCCAAGCCTGCGTTCATCAGAACGCTCAGTCCCATAACGTAATGGCTCAGCCGCAAAACATAAGGGTTGAATCGATTGCTAACGTCTTACAGGATTTGTGGCCATTTGTCAAGGGCTTTGCACAATATGGGGGTGTGCGAAGCTCTTCTTGAAGCTGAAATTCAGCTATGGCCCCCACCGGCACGTTCATAAGTTGGGCGCTCAAGAATTGCCCATTTGACACGCCTATGGGATGAGAGTTAACCTATGTTTCGGGCCCTTTGAGACGTGAAACGATGGTGGTAGGGGTGAGGTGTTATCCTCACCTTTCGACAGGTTGACCTCGCGTCATTGCGAGGAGCCACCGCGACGACGCAAGTCTTGGGCGACCCGTCGGGTCGCCCCTACAGCGCACATAGGGATATTATGAATACAAGGCCTTATGAGATTCGGTGGCATGGCCGGGGTGGTCAGGGGGCGATAACGGCTGCCAAGATAGTGGCACAGGCGGCTTACCTCGACGGCTACCGGGGGGTAACGGCTGCGCCATCTTTTGGCGCCGAGAGGAGAGGTGCTCCGGTAAGCGCATCAACCAGGATCTCCCCGGAACCGGTCATGGTCATGTCGCAGGTGGAGGAGCCCGATGTGGTGGTGGTCCTGGATCATACCTTGCTGCGAGACCCGGATGTGACCAGCGGGCTGCACAAGGGAGGATGGCTGGTGGTGAATTCCCGGCAGCGTCCCCAAGAACTCAGGGTTACGGGTGATTTCAACATCGCTACGGCCGATGCCACCAGGGTATGTCGGGAACTGGGGCTGGTAGTCGGTGGACTCACAGTGGTGAATACAGCCATATTGGGCGCGTTTGTCCGCGCAACCGGAGTGGTGGACATGGCAAGCATAGAAAAGGCAATAAGGCAGAGGTTCTCAGACAAGGCTGTAGATATCAACCTCGCCGCAATTACAAAGACCTATGACATAACAAAGATGGAGAAGACAGGGCAATACATGTGATGGAAACCAGGGGTTGCCGACATATATGCGGGGAGTCGTCGCCGGGTATCGGCGAAGGGGGCAGGACAGGCGAGTGGCGCAGCTCGCGTCCGGTGATAGACCACGGAAAGTGCACCCCCGCCAGGCAGAATAAGCCCGCCTGCTTTCTATGCTGGCTCTATTGCCCGGATGCCGTTATCAGCAAAACCATACCCGTGTGGGTAGACCTGGAGTACTGCAAAGGGTGCGGAATATGTGCGCAGGTATGCCCGGCACACGCAATAACCATGGTAGAGGAAGAGGAGCTTTATTCTGAAAAAGGTAGATAGAGAAGCCGACATACAGATACTCGATGGCAATCATGCCGCAGCCCACGGGGCAAAGCTCAGCCGCGTCCAGGTGATCGCTGCCTACCCGATTACGCCCCAGTCGCCGGTCACCGAAACGCTCTCTGAATTTGTCGAAGGCGGGGACCTCGATGCTGAGTATATTGCCGTCGAGAGTGAGCACAGCGCCCTCGCTGTATGCACCTCGGCCTCTATCGTGGGCGCCAGAACCTTCACCGCCACCAGCTCACATGGCTTAGCCTATATGCACGAGATGCTGCACTGGGTTGCCGGGACGCGCCTTCCGGTTGTCCTCGCCTGCGTCAACCGCGCCATCGGAGCGCCCTGGAATGTGCTCAACGACCAGCAGGACTCTATATCCCAGCGGGATACCGGCTGGATACAGATATACGCTCGAAACAACCAGGATATACTGGATTCAGTGATCCAGGCTTACAAGATCGCGGAGTCGGTCTACGTGCCGGTTATGGTCTGCTACGACGGTTACATTTTATCTCACACTGAAATGCCGGTGGCTGTGCCGTCGCAGGAGGACGTGGACAGGTTCCTACCCCGGTACAAGCCCCACACGGTGCTGGACCCGGCCAATCCCAAGAACTATAACCTGGTAACCCTGGCGAATCCCAGGGTAAACGCCGAGGGCGTGCTCTGCCATGGATACATGGAGTTGAGGTATCTCCTCCAGGAGGCTTTGCAAGACTCAAGGGAAACGATATCCAGAGTGGGCCGGGAGTTCGGCGAGTTGTTCGGAAGAGGCTACGCCAGCATGCTCTGGGAAGACAGAATGGATGATGCAGACATAGTCATTGTAGCTATGGGCAGCCTGGCGATGGAGGCCATAGTGGCGGCAAACATGCTTCGAGAGAAAGGCCACAAGGCGGGTGTCCTCGGCTTGAGGGTGTTCAGGCCGTTTCCCAAAGCCGATGTGGTTAAGGCACTGGGCAAGTCCCGCCTCGTCGTGGTTTTCGATAAGAATGTCAGCTACGGCTCGGAAGGGGCTACCTGCTCCGAAATCAAGTCAGCCCTCTACGGAAGCGGCGCAAATGCGGTAATACGAAACTTTATCGTCGGACTGGGTGGCCGTGACGTTAAAGCCAGGGAGCTGGCAGACGCGGTAACCAAGTCGCTGCCATCGCTAGAAGAAGGCGTCCTAAACAGAGAGTATCCCGAGTGGATTTGTTATATTTGAGAGGGCACGCGCATTGAAGACCAGTGCAGTCAACCTGACCGAAACCGAATATCTGCTGCCGGGCAACAGGCTCTGCGCCGGCTGCGCTGTATCCCTCGCCTACCGTCATATTCTAAAAGCGCTGGAAGGGCAAGCTATCGTGACCGTGCCAGCCAGTTGCCTCACGGTGCTGCATGGCATGTATCCGGTAACAGCCGTTAACGTTCCCTGTGTAAATACGCCATTCGCCTCCACCGGGGCATCGGCTACCGGCCTGGTTGCCGGGTTGAAAGCCCTGGGCAGGAAGGGATTGACTGTACTGGCAATCGCGGGCGATGGCGGCACACACGACATAGGAATCCAGGCATTGAGTGGCGCTGCCGAAAGAGGGGGCGATTTCATCTATATCTGCTACGACAATGAAGGCTACATGAACACCGGCAATCAGCGCTCAGGCTCAACTCCCCTGGGCGCTATTTCGGGTACTACCCCTATCCTGGGCAAGCAGCAGAACCAGAAAGATATGACCGCGATAATGGAAGCGCACGGCATCCCCTACGTTGCCACCGCCAATGCTTCCTATCCCCTGGACCTTTACGAAAAGGTCAGGAAAGCGAGGGCAATAGAGGGAACCAGGTTCATACACGTATTCACACCCTGCCCCCCAGGATGGGGCTTCCCCTTCAGTGACACCATCGGAATCGGCCAGCTCGCGGTACAAACCGGTTGGGATGTGCTCTATGAGGTTGAAGGCGGCGTTTTCCGCCTCACCTCGGCCAGCGAATCCATTGCCCGGAAGGGGAATCTAAGGCCATTGAGAGAATATCTCATGGAACAAGGAAGGTTCAGGGACATTAACGAAGAGCAGATTGATGAGCTGCAGGGCTGGGTAAATGCCCGGTGGCAGCGTTTCCAGGAGCGGTTAGCCAGAACCAGGCACCATGAGCGAGCGTAGCGTTGCCACTCCTGTGGCAACGAATTGGTCGTCGTGACAGGAGTCACGACGCTACCGATAAGCGTTCAGCCGTCAGCTATCGGCAAATCCCCCTGAATCCCCCTTTTCCAAAGGGGGACTGAGGGGGATTCTCTGACCTTCTTGATTGACGAAGCCGTATGCTGAAAGCGGTATTGGTTCCTGGAAACGGCACGGGAGAGGTGAAGCTTGGAGAGATCGCACCGAAAATGTAATAACTTCGTAACTTTTTGCCCCCTCATTTTATGACTTCTTAATTCCGAATCCCTATAATTAGGTCGTCCGGTTTTCCTCCAGAACTTCTACCGCGATGAGCGGCGGACCTCTGATAGGGGCAGGACCTTCATCCTGTCCCCTTTGTGTGTCTGGCGTCGCGAGGTCGATAGACCTCGCGATCGTTGGGGCCTTCTGATTGTTGACATTTCTGCGGTGGATGGTCTATCCTCGACACCAAATCCAGCGTGACAGGCTATGAGGACTATCATCTTGAAGGCATTCAATCCAGGGAAGGAATAGAAAAGTGACTGGGGGTTGATGGTCATGTTTGACAGAGAGAAAATCGAGGCGATAAAGAGCAACAGGCGCAGGTGGGAGGAAGAAGTGCTGCAGGGGTCTTTGGAGGCCCTGCCGGAGTCCCAGGATTCCTTTACCACCATCTCCGGTCTGGAGGTAAAGAGGCTGTACACCCCCGAGGACATCAGCGACCTCGACTATGTACAGGAACTGGGGTTTCCCGGCCAGTATCCCTTCACCAGGGGGATTCATCCCACTATGTACCGCGCCAGGCCCTGGACGATGCGGATGTTCTCCGGCCTGGGGACCGCTGAGGACAGCAACCGGCGCTTCAAATACCTCCTGGAACAGGGTGAGAGCGGTCTGAGCGTCGCCTTTGACTTCCCAACCATAATGGGGTACTGCAGCGATAACCCCGCGGCCTATGGCGAGTGCGGGAAATGTGGGGTGGCTATCGACACCTTGAAGGACATGGAGATCCTCTTCGATGGGATTCCGCTGGACAGGGTCACCACTTCTATGACCATCAATCCTCCGGCGGCGGTGCTGCTGGCGATGTACATCGTCACGGCTGAGAAGCAGGGCGTTGCCAGGAACCAGCTCCAGGGCACCATCCAGAACGACATGCTGAAGGAATTCATCGCCCAGAAGAGCTTCATGCTCCCGCCGGAGCCATCTCTGCGCATCCTCGTCGACACCGTGGATTACTGCACCAGAGAGGTCCCCAGTTGGAACACCATCAGTATCAGCGGCTACCACATCAGGGAGGCAGGTTCCACCGCGGTCCAGGAGCTCGCCTTTACCTTGGCCGATGGGCTTACCTATGTCCAGGCCTGCATCGACCGCGGGATGGATGTAGATGAATTCGCCCCCAGGCTGTCCTTCTTTTTCAATGCCCATATCGACTTCTTCGAGGAGATCGCCAAGTATAGGGCAGCACGGCGCATGTGGGCCAAATTCATGCGTGAGCGTTTCCAGGCGAAGAATCCCCGCTCCTGGATGTTGCGCTTCCACACCCAGACTGCGGGGTGCTCCCTCACCGCCCAGCAGCCCTACAACAATGTGGTTCGCACGGCCTATGAGGCCCTGGCCGCGGTCCTTGGCGGGACCCAATCGCTCCATACCAACTCCGCAGATGAGGTCCTGGCTCTGCCATCCGAGGGAGCTGTGACCGTTGCCCTGCGAACCCAACAGATCCTGGCCGAGGAGACAGGGGTCATCAACACGATAGATCCGCTGGCCGGTTCCTACTTCGTAGAGTCCCTCACAGATAGGCTTGAGGAAGAGGCGATGAGGTACATTGACAAGATAGAGGCCATGGGAGGGATGCTTGCCGCCATCGAGAAGGGATACCCACAAAGGGAGATAGCCGATGCCGCTTATAAGTTTCAACAGCATATAGACATGAAGAAACGAACCCTGGTAGGGGTCAACAAATATGTCACCGATCACCTTCCGGTGGACATATTGAAGATCGATCCTGACGTGGAGAGGAAGCAGATCGCCAGGCTCCACGAGGTGAAACAGACAAGGGACAACAGAGAAGTTGAGCGAAGCCTGGAAGAGCTTCACCGCGCCGCCGAGGGGCAGGAGAACCTGATGTCGCCTATTATCGAGTGTGTCAGGGGGTACGCCACAATTCAGGAGATCTGCGATGTCCTCAGGGAAGTCTTCGGGACGTATCGAGACCCAGGGATATTCTAGCCGCGGGACCTGCTACGTCGCGCTTTCGCATTCTCGTACTGCTACCCCCATTGGCTCTGGTAGCATCTATTCGGAGCCCGGATAGAGAACAGCCAATATCTTGGTTGCGCCACTGCCGACGCATCTGACAAGATGAGGCTGGCTTGAATCGTAGTAGACCGCGTCCCCAGGCCCGAGGACCTCAGTTTGATCCCCGACTCGGGCCATCATTTGTCCCTCCAGGACAAAAAGAAACTCTTGACCATCGTGCGTGGAAGGCTCTTCAACGTCGGTAGGCGATAGGGTGACGATAAAAGGCTCCATCAATCGGTTCGCCTTCTCTGGAGCTAGCGATTCGTAAGAGTACCCGCTCCGTTCCCTCTTTTTCTCGCCGTGCCTGGCAACGGGGCGACGCTGGTCAGCACGCACTACGGTCATAGGTCTGTCGACCCCGGGAGAGATGAAGTAGCCCATCTTGGTTTCCAGCGCTTTGCCCAGCTTCACCAACTCACCCAGGGGGGGAATCACTTCATTCGATTCCACCCGCTTCAAAGCATCCACGTTTATTCCCGTGCGGCTGCCCACATCCTGAAGGGTGAGACCACGCATTTCGCGAGCATTCCTAACCCGGTCGCCCAGCAATTCACCTGCCTTAGTCCGAGCAGCAGGTTGCCCCAGCTGAGATGAGTCAGTCAGAAAGTCCTCAGCCCCTGTGAACCCTCTTTGAGACGCCCTCGATGTGCGACGGGCGCTAACGCGCTTCGCCTTCTTCTCTTCCATTTCGCTTCTCCCTCCTTCATTAGCGCGCACCCTCCATAAAGCTACACGGCACGATGCACACTCGGCTGCAGCGCCTGGCTCAGCTTGTCCAACTGCTGAGGAGCAGCAAAGTCTGGCTATCTTACACCCCAGGCTTGCTGGCTGTCAAGCCGTTTGACAGGCTCAGAACTGGCTCCTAGCGAGGTTGGGGTGAACGACCTAGGGTACCCTGGCCGAGCAGCGAGTTATCTTGGTCATGGAGCAGCAGGCGACGGACACCACATGCTCTTGAGCTCACTCGGAGGTTGGTCTATCAGCCTTTTTGGTAGACGATGCCGTATCCCGCCGGCGGGAAGGTGAACTGAATCGCGTCGTAGTCGCATACGGTATAGCAGGACGCGCACTCAGTACAGAATCTTTTGTAGTCCTTTGCCAGCACCGCCTTGCCGCCACGTACTTTCCACAGGTCCATGCCGCAGATTATCACACAGTCCTTGCATCCCACACACTTCTCATGGTCTACGGAGATGAAATCCTCTGGCGACTCGATCACGGTTACCAGTCCTCTTTTGTCAATGGCGTACTTATCCATGCTTACTTCCCTCCCGTGGTCGCTTGCATCATGGTTTGGAGCATTGGCGCCATCGTCCTCATACCCGCCAGGAAATCGGTGAGCTTCTCTCTTGAGGCTTCTTCGGCTATGGGCAAATAGTAGCGCGCAAAGAAAAGCAGCTGCGGTATCATATCTATGAGTATCGCGGGCAGGCGCAGCATGCCCTGTGCATGCGGCTCGGCCATGGTCAGCATTCCGTAGAACATGGCGTCGGCCAGATTGTCGAACAGATCGTAGAAGGTCTGGGAGGTCCACTCCGAAAAGAAGTCCCTGAGCACGGTTCCGGCTGTGAAGTCAACGCCCACCGGCGATGCTTTGAGCTGTTCCATATACTGTTTGAGGTACGCTTTGGAGAAGTCCTTGTCCATATGCGCGCGCTGGGCGACCTGAGCGGCCAGCCTCGACGAGTACATCGCCTGCCACACACCCTCGGCCATGAACGGCTCCGGAACTCCTGCGGCATCGCCGGTAAGCATGAGACCACCGGTGTAGATTCTCTCGTTGAATGTTTTCAGCCAGGGCAGGAAGTGTAGCTGGAACTCGCGGGGCTTGGCGCGAGTGGCCTTGATCAGCCGCTGGATGAAATCGAGATGCACGTTGTCCATGACCGACCTGGTGGACAAATTGCGGCCCGCGTCCACCTCGCTCTGCAGCGTCTTGGCCGGGCGGGAGCCAACGTGGAACCCGTTTCGGAAGACGCAGGCATATCCCCCTCGATCCGGTCCCATGAAAATATGCACGTTAGTGTCCCCGCAATACTCCGCGATTCGCTCGGGGTCAGCCTCGAAGTCAACGGTGGCCAGCACGGTGACCTGATCTTTATCCCACTTCTTTCTGAGTCCGGCCTTTTGGGCCGTCAGTGAGTGAGCGCCGTCAGCAGCGATGACCACCGGCGCCCGGTACTCATTGCCTTCATGGTCTACTACACCTACGACGTTTTCTCCGTCGCGGATCACGTTGGTCGCCAGAGTGGCGAGCTTGAGCTCCGCGCCCGCGGAGGTGGCCTTCTCTGCCATCCACTGGTCGAACTCCGGCCGGTACATCATCTGCACCATATACTCGCTGGCTTGGGGGTAGCTCCTGCGCTTGGGCGGTGTCAGGCCCCAGGTCATCCGGTCGCCGTTGGAAGGCTTGGGTTGCACGATGTGCATTACGCCGAACTCAGTTGGCCAGAGCGAGGGCACGTCCAGGTTCTTGATGTAGTCGAAATCCCGAGCGGCCTTAGGCGAGAGGCCGAAACCCGACGAGTTCTTCTCGCCGCAGAACCTGCCGCGCTCGAGAATGACCACTTTGAGTCCGTGGTCGGCGGCCTCTTTGGCTGCGGCGCTGCCCCCTGGGCCGCCCCCCACTACAATCAGATCATAGCTGCTCATCTGGTCCTCCCTTCGGATGCTAGAATCCGTCGCTGATTGTGTTTGAGTGCCCGAACCATATCATTCCTCAGGTGATGCATAGGCGGTGGGATCTGCCGTATTGTTCGGGTCAAACTCTCTTTTGATCCTGCGCAGCCAGGTATCATAGTTGAAGCACGCCGGGCCGAACGCCCCGTGCTTGCCCATGCCCACCTGCGATATCTGAAAGATGGGCGAGCCAAGCTTCTTGTCCAAGCACACCTGGTTTGACTCAACCAGGTACTGGTAGGCGCCTTCGGCGGATTCGTCGTCGTGGTGGTCGTACATGATCAGCATTTCCGTGTAGGCAAGGTGGCCCTGGTCAAACACCAGTGTTGCGGAGTTGTCGGCTCCATCGTCCATGATCACGCCCTTCTCGATGTACTTCTCTTTGAGTTCTGTACCAGCCTTGATCTGGTTCATGGCAAGGTCTGCGGTATCCATCGCGCCGAAGGATGTGTTGAAGCCACCTGTGGTGCGGAAGCATGATCGGACGACCGCGTCCACCTTGACAACGGCCGTCGCTGTCTGCTCCTGCATCTCCGGGGTCTCGGATATGGGTGAGGACTGGCCGCCGGTCTCCTCGAGAATCTGCGTGAGTACCTTCTGCTGATACTCATACTCCCCCTCCGAGTTGGCGAAGATCACGAAGAGGAAGGCGTATTTCAGCATCTGCTGAAGCATTCCGCTGTTCCAGGTGTTGACGTAGTCTGCTCCTGCGGTCATCTGCAGGCCCACAAAGGAGGGGCTGAGCCTCGAGATGAAATAGCCGATCTCTGCCTCGCCCAGCTTGAGGGCCGCCTCGGTGAGTTTTTCAAGGGTGGGGAAACTGAACAGCGAGGCCTTGAACAACTTGATCGGTTCATTGAGCACGTAGTTAGGCGGGACTCTCTTCATCTCGAGTTCAGGCGGTCCGTTCCAATGAAACAGCTTAACCGCGCATTTAGTAAAAACACCCAGGCCTCCCCACGCCCCCTCCCAGCCTCGCATAATGCCACGCAGGCTGGGGCCCGGGCCATCGCCGCAGAACCAGCCCGACCCCGCGCCAAGCGATCCAAGCTTGAGCACTTCACCGGTAGGCAGCACCCATTCCACTCCAAGCAGGTTGCGGCCGCTGACACCCATGCTCAGTCCATCGGGCCCGTAGCCGACGACAGAAGTTGCGCTGGCCAGCACCGACGTATTGGACCCGGCGCCGATGATGTGGCAGTTGAGCCCTTTCCTCATTGCCTCAACCTGGAGCTGCGTGCAGATCACGTGCGGCTCCACCACGGCAAACATATTCTTTTCGTCGATCTCGAGGATGCGGTTCATGCGGCGCAGGTCCAGTGACACCGCGCCTTCGACCCCCGGCAGGTTGTGAATCCCCCAGCCGGTGCTCATCGCCTTGAAAACAATGTGATATCTGTTGCAGACCTTGGCTATCGCCACCACCTCATCCGTGCTCGCGGGCAGGATCACGGCCGCGGGCGAGATGTCGGCCCACACCCCCTTCTTGGAGCCAAAGGGCTGGTACATATAGGACCTGAGGACTCCCGGATCGTCTGAGATGTTTTCCGATCCAACAATAGATTCGAATAGCCGGTAAACGTCTTTGGAAAGCGCCATGATTGCCTCCCGTTCCTGGTTGAGTTAGCTACAGCGCCTGTTGCAGCAGCTCCACGATGTCATATACCATCAGGTCTCCCCCGGACTCGGCGATCGCATCCTTGAAGTTGCGCTCGCACCAGGGACAGGCCGTTACGATTGCCTCGGCGCCGACGGACTTCGCTTCCTCGATACGTTCCGAGGCGACCCACAGCGCAAAATCGTTCATGCACAGCTTAACGCCGGAACCCGCTCCGCAGCACCACGAGTACTCCATGATCCTCTCCATCTCCACCAGTTCAACTCCTGGCACGCTCCTGATGATGTCCCGGGGAGGCTCGTAGACTCCGTTCCAACCACGGTGGATAATCTTCTCGGGCTCCCTCAGGATGAATTGGCCGAGTACCTTCTTCTCCTCCCCCTTCCAGGGCACGTATGCCTCGGCTTTCCGGCCAAGGTTGCACGGGTCGTGATAAGTGACCCGTGCCGGAAAACTTCCGGAGAGCTTCAGCTTGCCCTCCTTGATCAACTGATCAAGGTACTGGGTGATATGCAGCACCTCGAACTTCATCTCTTTGCCCAACAAGGGATACACTGCCTTCATGATGCCGAATCCACAGGCGCATGAGGTGACCACCTTTTTCACCTTGGCTGCGTTCCAGTCGTCGATGTTGCTCTCGGCAAACTTGATGAACTCGCCTTGGAAGCCCAGTTGGAAGGCGATGCTGCCGCAGCATGACTCCTGGCTGCCCATGATGCCCAGGTCAACTCCTGCGCCCTTGAGCAGCGTAACAGCGTCTCTCGCTATTGGTGACAGCTCAGGGTCGTAGCAGTACAAACACCCCGCATGATAGACCACCTCTGCTTGCTCGCCCTTTGAGAGGTCCTTAACGTCAAGGCCTTCGGCCCATTTGCCCCTTTCAGCCTTGGGCTGCATCATGGCGTTGTCTTCTTTCCTCAGGCTTTCTATGATCATCGAGTGTTCGGGCAGGAAATAGCCCATGCCTGCAAGGTGTGCGCGTGTAGAGTAGATCGCCCAAAGCACTTCCAGTTCAGAATTGTACTTGCAGGACGAATCGCACGCACCGCACGCGGTACAGCGGTAGACGATGTTCAGCAGCTCGTCCGTTACCTCGTCCAGCTTGCCTTCAGCCAGCGCCAGCCCCAACGCCATCCTGCCGCCGCCCGAGTATGAGTGGAAGTTATACCTGGCAATGCTGGGGCAGTTGTTGGAGAACCTCCAGCTTTTGATCTGAGCCAGGGGCGGCCATTTGCACAACGAGCACCTGGCGCACCTTTTCATGTCTCCCATATAGTCCTTGAGTTCAAGCAGCATCCTATCTCCCCTTTACTCTTCCATTTTCCAAAGCCTCTTAGAAGAACAACCTCCCTGGGTTCATCACGTTGTTGCGGTCGAAAATCCTCTTGACCTTTCTTAGAGCTATAACGTTCTCAGCATACTGGTTGTGGATCATTTCAGGCCATGATCCATAGGGCCTGGAGAAGAACGCGCCTTGGTTCATCAAGGCTTTGCTCGCGTGTTCAAAGGTTCCCTTGGCGCGAGCCACTTCCGCCGTGCTGCTGGGATCGTAGGCGAGGCTAAACTCCATGTGGCAGGATCGGCCCTGCTGGATCGGCTGGATGTAGGTGCTGATGCTGGTCGCGGGGAAACCCGTTTCGCACGCAGCTTCGTGCATGACCTTGATGAACTCAGGGGAGCGGTCCAGGGTGGTTAGGAAGAATATATCGGCGCTATTGCCCTTGTAGCGCAGCTTCCAATATGGGTCGGGACAAGGCTCGCTGAGCGCTTGCAGGAGTCTCCTTGAATTCACTCCGGGGAGTGCTGTTGCAGGACGAACGCCGCATCTCTCCGCGATCTCCATCAAGTCCTTTGTCTGGTAATCAACCCGCTCCTTGGGAAATCTGTCGTAGCCAGCGACCACAAAGATCAGAATGTATGGCGGAAGCGTGGAGCTGAGTTCATCTATGGCTCGGGCGTCTTGTTCAAGAATCGAGGCCAGGTTAAGCCGGTCAAGGACCAGGCACTCATCGCCCAGCTTGAGCCGTTGCATCGAGTACACATAGTCGATGATTTCGTCCACTTTGTCGCAGCCTACCATGAAGAGTTCTTGGATGGTAGGCAAGAGCTCCAGCCGGACTGTTGCCCAGGTAAGTATCCCCAGCGTGCCCTGTGCTCCCTGGATTACCCGGTGCAGATCGCTGGGGCCGGGGCCAAGAGGGCTCTTCTGGGCCTGGCCTGATTGCCACTGTTCTTCGAGTGTGCCAGGGCCGGCCGCGGCGCCGGTCCTGAATAGGTCGCCTGTGCCGAATACGACCTCTGTACAGCAAAGCGGGTCGGACATATCCCAATGGTACCTCGGCACCAGGATCGGCTCTCTCTCGAGGTAGCTACCGATGATCGATTTGGTCGCCCGGGGTGCAAGCGGGAGCATCAAACGCATACCCTGCTTCTCGATTTCAGGCTTGAGGTCACCGAAGGTAACTCCCGGTTCGATCATGGCCACGCGGTTCCTGCGGTCAACGCGTAGGATTCTGTTCATGCCCGAAAGGTCCACAACTACCCCTCCCTGTTGCGGAACTGTGTCTCCCCTGAAATGAGGCGAGCCGGAGCTTACGGGTATGAGCGGCATCAATGTCCCGTTGGCCCATTTGACCAGTTCCTGGACCTCCTCTGCCTGTTTGGGCTTCACCACGAAAGCAGGCTGGCGTGGGGGCGCGAAGCTCATGTCCTTGGAATACTCTTCCAAGACAGATGGGTCATCCAGAACATTCCCTTCGCCCACGATATTTGCAAGTTGACTTTTTCCCGCGATCTCATGTGACGCGGCTGCTCCTTCCAAAGAACTCATCACTATCCCCCTTCCTGCAGGGAACTGAGGAATTTGGTATTCCTGGACATACGAGTTGGCGATGCAGGCGGACTCCATAGGCATGATGGGGCTTCGCAGAAGGGATAAGCAGGGTTTACTAGCAGTGTCCTCATATCTCCCCCGGTCCGCCAACCGAGGATTTGCTATATCAATCGGCTTGGTTATCCTAAAACGACTGGTCGCTGGCTGTCAAGTCGTCGTACAAGCTGACCATTGGCCTTGGTCAACCTAACACTCTATTCCAGCTTTGTTACTGCATTCCGCACGGGCACGGGACTGGATCGGCGGACATACGCAAGTTGAGGGCTGAGTCAGGTAGCGGGATACCTCGGGAGGTTCAGGTAGCCGGATCCCCAGACGTTAACCTTGGTCCAACCTCCGCCAGCAAAGCTTCGACTGCCGAGCGAGGCCTGACCATGACCGTAAGGTCTTGGATCAGCCCGTCATCATTGAAGCGGAGGAGGTCAAGGCCTTCTACCTCTCGGGTGCCAATTCGCGCACGGAAGATCAGTCCCAGAGCCCCCTCGTCGGATTCCAACTGGTCGGTGTACCTGAAATCCTCAAACACCTCGGCAAGAATGCCGAGCAGCTGGGTGATGGCAGCCCGGCCCTCGAATGGTTTGAACTGGACCGGACTGTGAAGCACTGCATCTTCTGCAAAAGCCGCCACTATGTCATCTACGCGGCCTGCTTCGACGGCTTTTTCCACGGCCTTTCGGAATGCGCTTCTATCCATGGTTCCCTTCGGGCTCCGTGCAGTTCGCTAGTGCCTACCCGGATAGTAGGCTGACGGCAGAAACGCCGTAGTTCCCAATCGTTGCTGCCCAAAAGACTTCTTGTACTTACTATACATATCGCAGTGGAGTATTGCAAGAGGCAGGATTTCATTCAGGTGAGGCTGGGGTTGAACAACATGCAACTGAAGCTGGCCGCCGCACAAACACCGTCATCTGGATAATACTGATCGTTGTTGCAGTAGTCATATTAGCGGGCATTTCCAACCTGTTCTGGTGGTCCTGGCGGATACCCCTGTGGCGGTCCACCCTAATCTTCCACCCAAAGCCGCCCTGGCTCAAATGGGGAGAGGTGTCAGGGCGATACCTGTTG
>CAZCXP010000003.1:47934-49423 GCA_964502665.1 uncultured Dehalococcoidia bacterium
CCACCCAAAGCCGCCCTGGCTCAAATGGGGAGAGGTGTCAGGGCGATACCTGTTGCAACCCCGCGGTAGCGGGCAGCCAAAGAGACCGCAGCGAGACCGCCTCCAGCCAAACCAGCGATACGCCGAAGAAGGAGAGTACTAGCAAGCCATCGACCGGCTCAGCCCCACCTGTCAGAAACACGAGCAGCAGCACTAGGTTGAACACGAAAACCGCCAAGGACATCCGTGTGAAGCCGCGCCATGCCGGCTTGCGATGCACCACCGTTGCGAACATTAGTATGCTAATCAGCAACGCGAAGAAGGCTACTTGGGCGAAGATGCTGTGCAGGTAGCCTTCCAGTGTGCTCGCTAGGCCGAGTGACTTCGAGTCGGCCTGGAAAATGCCTGAGAGTACGACGCCCATACCGTCAATCGCGAGCAGAAGCCAGACGGTTTTGGCAACGCCACTCCGTCCCAGCCGCCAATACAGTCCATATGCGAAGCCAGCGATTAACAAGCCACAGAGGATCAATCCAGCGTTCATTACCTCGGGATGCGCTTTGCCCCGGGCCCCTAGCTGGCTAATCGATTCCGACAAGAAGCTGAAGTCAGGCGTCACCAGCCCCGCCGCGATGACGGAAACCCCCAGCACCAGCGGCGCGAGTACGCCACACAGCAAGAGCGGTCGAGCGGCCCGTTTATTTATCCTCTTCACAAGTGGGGTTGCGTCCATGAAGATTCCGCAGTCCTTTGCCTCCGGTATTGTTTCCTCTGGCGTTATTCCTCCGTCACCATCTTCCCTGCCTCGCCTCTGCCACACTATTGGCGTAGCCTCTTCCGACTGTGTCATGCCACACCGTTCTCCATCTTCTGTTTGCATACCGCGTCGCTACAATAGACTGTCTGGCTTCAGTGGACAATCACCCAAGATGGTCAACTTTGAGGGAGTAGTGCGACCCTTTAGTACTAGAGAGCGAATAGCTGACCGTAGACCACTGTTCTGCAATGGAAGTCGTTTCAGAGCACCTACCGTACCTGTACAGCGACCTCTCTCGCGTTTACCTCGATATCCAGCAATCGAGCCGGGAGAAGTCCCCTTTTTTGAGTAGTGCCGCTTCAGGAGGCTTCTTCTGGGAGCAACTTCACAGGCTGAGCTATACGAGGCGGATAGCTGGCACTTCACCGCTCGGTAGTCACTATGATTCTTCTAAGGGGATGTTCTTCTGCTCCCTGTCGACGGGGGACTATGCTGTCAGCACCGGGCAGTTCTTCTGAGACTCCATCTACCCCGGGCAGCTCACTAAACATCCTTAGAAGTGGGGTAGGGGTCCTCACGGAGATTCTAATAGTGATGCCCTTGTCTACCGATCCCCCGAGATTCAAGACCTCCACGTGAGAGATCTGTTTCAAGTGCTTATGGATCTGTAGCATTGGCTCTAGGCCTACCGGAGGCGGCAGTGCTACTTCCACGGTGCCATCGAAAAGGTCGAGGTTCTCTTCTTCTGGCCCC
>CAZCXP010000004.1:0-39047 GCA_964502665.1 uncultured Dehalococcoidia bacterium
CTTCTAATAGGCGAGTACGGCGTACCCTGGAGCCACTTGGATGATGGGAATATCACAAAAGAGAGTGAATACCAGGTAACAGAGAAGGCTGCCCTAGATCTGTTCGATAGCGCGGCTGTCGGGTGCATCAGGCCGTGGTACGCTGATGACAGGGCCAAGGTCACTGATGAGACGAACTGGGCTCTAATAAAAGGTACGTCAGGATTGGGAGGGGAGCTGCGCACCTTCATCACCGTCGTTTTCTCAAGGCCTTACCCAGGAAGAACTGCCGGCTCCCTTGGTTCATTCGGCTACGATATGGATACGAAGACATTTGCCATGAGCTACATGCCGGACAGTGGACTCGGAGAGACCTGCATCTTCGTACCGCTGGAGGGGAAATACGGTGGAGCATTCATCATGAAGCACAGCTCGGGCATAACGCTGAGGTTCGACTCTTCGACATCTTCCCCTGAAGTGGTGAGCAATCCTGGAGGTATCGATCCAGCCAGATTCCTATGGGATGAAACAAATCAGGTTCTCAGGATATCCGAATGGCAACAGGGGGAGATTGTTACAATCGAGATAGCAGACCGATGTAGTGACAGTGACGGATGCTATGTATACGGTACTGGCTGTGAATATCGTGACTATTACTGGGATGGCGTAAGTTGTCCCTACACCGGCTCCGCTGGCCATACGGACTATTACGATGATTGGGTCTTCTATTGTTCCAGTGACAGCATTAGAAAGCACCGCGTGTTCCATGATTTCCATTGTGAGGCGGGAGCTTGCACGGACAACGCTAGCTGGGTGGATGATCAGCTAGTCGAGGATTGCAACACCTATGACGGCTGGCAGGACACCGGTTACATGAAATGGGTCAAAGATTCACCTGCTGCATGCCAGGAACGGGAGCAGAAGGAGCAGGAATTTCGTGACTATACATGTTCAGGTTGTTCATGTATCTATAGCGTGACCGATACTCAATGGGTTGATACAGGAAATGAAAGGGCGCTTTCGTACCCTGTCTATGTAAGTTCTAGCCCATATAGAGGGGGACTGGTTACCCCAGTCAGTGGGTTCTACTGTGGATTGATCGCTTTCACGGCTTCTGCGAATCCAGGCTATGAGTTTGTTAACTGGACTATCGACGGGGTCACCGGGGAGACAGATAATCCTTTGAACCTGGATGTACAGCAGCACACCACCTTAATGGCCAGCTTTTCCGCTACTCCCTTGACTTATCAAGACCCGATAAGGGCGACGGAACTCAGAGTAAATGCTGAAGAAGGGACGTTCCAATTCCTCGCCCCCGGCTTCGACTCAGGAGTTGTTCAAGACGCTGAAATAGCAATCATAGGTGGTTATCTACTCGGCAAAGGTAATACTACAAGCCCGTCGACTTCGTATTACTTCTATGCCAGGTTGACCGATGACCTGTGTCTTGCCCGTGCTGCAGTCTCAAATGATCCACGGCCCAAGGTGTACTGGCTTTACGACCCGCCAGGGGTTGAGTAGCAGCGCCGGAAGCTGCCTCCGGTCATGCACCTCCGTCGGTAACACTTTTTATGAGGCAACGATACCATATTCGGTAACCTCTATTATGAGTCAATTCGACCCCTTGACAGCCACCGAGCAGTAGCTATAAGATAACCACAGTTGTTGCCAAAAGGAGTCGCAGCTATCTATTAGAGTGGAGAGTTCAGATGTCAACTGTTCTCGAGCGGGTCAGGAATGTCATTGTCCATGAATTCCGCGTTGATGAGTCGGAATTGAAGCCCGGTTCCCTCTTTGTGGACGATCTCAACATGGACTCCCTTGACATTGTAAACCTGCTATTCGCCCTGGAGAATGAGTTCAGCACCGATGAGAGAGGCCTACAGATATCAGACGAAGAGGCTGAAAAGCTAAGAAGTGTGCAAGCTGTGGTCGACTATCTCAAAGCTCACGGAATAGAGGACGGATAGTATCTAAGAAATGCCTCAATCGCCCTACTACGCAGTGTGCCGCTGACTACTGGCCAAGTTGACAAATTGAGATTGTGTAGTAGTATGGATAAAAAGCCTGATACTGCTTTGCTATTCCCCGACGTGTGATATTTACCACCTGTTCTCCACATCGTGGATGACAAAACTCCTATCAGGTTATAGATGAAGTAGGTTATCCATGGCCTATACGGACAAAATCCAGAAGCACTCAAATCGAGGCTGTGAATTCATATTCAGTGCCTTGGAGGCGGAGTCCTTCCACAGCAGATGATTCGGCAATGAGTCCTGTCGTTAGATAGACTGGCGATCAATCAAAACGACGTCGCCTTGATGCCTATGGTGGGGGCTACGCTACACAGACGGGATTTGATACGTTGGACGCGAATAGTCAAGCTTGAAGAATCCAAGCGGCTACCTGATAAGAGTGAAAGGAGGCAAGGATGGCTCGCAAGTTGTACATAGGAGGCTTGTCTTTCAGCACAACTGAGGACCAAATTAGAGACGAGTTCGCTAAATTCGGAGTGGTGGAATCGGTGACGGTGATAAGGGATAGGGATTCCGACAGATCCAGAGGCTTTGGCTTTGTGGAGATGTCCAGTGACACTGAGGCCAATGAAGCTATCAAAGGTTTGAACGACACCACGCTGGATGGAAGGCAGATTACCGTCAATTACGCAAGGGAGCGGACCGACAGGGGTGGCAGGCGGTACTGACCACTAGCCCAGATTCCCAATGGACAGGAGAACCTTATATTCTTGGCACAGGGTGGCCACGAAATGTCCATACGTGTGGGAAGAGCAAACCCTTCACAAGCAAGTGGTTTTGGAGTAGTTGGGCCAACCGGAAGACAACTCCCTTTTTCTGATTCTGCCTCTTTTTGCCTTCTGGCTTCTCACGAAAAAAGATTCGCACGAAATCGCGCATAGACCTTGGCTTCGCAGATTGATCGCAACAGTCTTCTTGGCGCTCCTTTTCAAGAACAGATGACGTGTGCGTGAAGAAGGTAATTCCGCAAACATTCTTGCTAACGAACTGTTTAGCACGCTTTGATACAGTACAACACGAAACATCACAAACCGGAATCCAACCGTTGGACAGGAGCGCCGAAGTTGAACAAACAGTCAGTCCTGGAGGCCCGGGGCGTATGGAAGATATACGGGACAAAGGTCAAAGTCGAGGCTTTAAGAGGAATCACCCTGTCCATCGGCAAGGCTGAGTTCGTGGCCGTCATAGGGCCGAGCGGCAGCGGGAAGTCAACGCTCATGCACGTCCTTGGCTGTCTCGAGCGCCCGACGCACGGCGAAGTAGTAGTAGACGGTGTGAATATAGCTCATCTCTCGCAAGATGAACTGGCCGAAATTCGTGCCAGACGAATCGGCTTTGTATTCCAGCAGTATAACTTGCTTCCCCGGAAGACAGCGCAGAGGAACGTGGAACTGCCGCTCCTTTTCCAAGGAGTCGGAGCAGCGGAGCGCGCCGGGAGAGCCGCTCAGCTACTGGAGCAGGTGGGCCTGGGACATCGGTTAGACCACAGGCCCTCACAGATGAGCGGCGGAGAACAGCAAAGGGTGGCCATCGCGCGGGCGCTTGTCAGCGACCCCACAATAATTATCGCCGACGAGCCCACCGGCAATTTGGATAGCACCAGCACACTCGAGATAATGACGATCCTGAGCAACTTGAATGACCAGGGCAGGACCCTTCTGGTAGTCACCCACGATCCCGAGATTGCGGCCTGGGCGGAGAGGATCGTTAGTCTGCGAGATGGGAGGATTATCGATGATGAAGACTAAACGTATGCTTATCCTGATTGTACTGACGTTCTCATTATTCCTTTCAGTGTTGGCGGAAGCGTCTGCTGAGGAAGCACTGCTGGAAATCGAGGTGACGGACTTCCCTTTGCTCGTTTTCGATGGCGACCGAGTTCCGGTAACGGTTAGGCTTTCAAACGTTGGCGGCCAGGAGGCAACGGATGTCGTCCTCCGTTCTTCCACAGGCGAAGAGAGAACTGTTGGCACTCTCGCACCCGGGATTGAGCGAGAAGTCACGCTCTACATTGAGAACTACGAAAGGGGAACGAACGAAGCGGAGATATACGCGACCTTCTCAGGCGCCCAGGGTGAGTCGCGTCACTGGTCACTGCGCTTTGAGGTGAGACAGCCTGACGAGTCAATAACGCTCCGCGTGATCGACGCCCCACACTCGATCTATGAGGGTATGGTCCTGACGGCCCAGCTAGAGGTCCAGAACCTCTGGCAGCAAGCAGTCTCAGGAACGCGAATCAAGAGCGGACAGGAGGTACTATACCACCTCGGTGCTCTGGAGCCGAATCAGTCCCTCCAGATCGATTTGCGAATTCAACAGTATGAGGTGGGCGCCAATAGGCTCGAGCTTGTGGCAGACCACGAACGCGGGACCACTCCGCCTGTCACGCTGCAATTTGAAGTCATACCAGCGGAGTCAGCCGTGAAAGCCTACCTGGGATCATTGAGTTCACCCGCCTATCCCTCAGAAGATATCGAGCTATCAATAATTATTGCTGCGTCAGAGGACGCAGAGATCAGTGAACTGGAACTCAAAGCGCTCACGAACGGCGTCGAGCCCACGGGCTACTACCTCGGCCAAGAGGTGGCTGCAGAGGAAGAGGTCGCAGTCCCCGACGTCCAATCTCTGCTACTCGGACCGCCAGAAGGTGAAGGGGAAGAGGAGACGGAGCGAGCTGTGAAGGGTAGGGAGCTAAGCTTCCAAGTCAAAGAGGCCGATGTGGGAAGTCAATCCCTTGATTTCCAGATAAGCTATAGACTCGGCAGTGCACTGGTTCAGCGGGAGTTCACTGTTGATGCCTTGGTGCTCCCCGCTCCAAGCGTACATCTAATTCAAGCAGAGCGCATTGAGGTCACCAAGGGCAAAGATGCGCTGGTCACGCTGCATGTTGCCAACGACCTACCGGTGGACGTTGACGCAGTCAGCGTCGTGCCTTTGGGAAGCATTGAGGCATCACCCTCCGAGTTCTTCATCGGAGGGATGTCTCCCGACGACTTCTTGCCTGCATACTTCAGGATACCGACCGACAACCTTGAGAACGGAGACCACCTCTATTTCAAGGCCGTGTACCGCGTCGGGCGCCAGACCTACGAGACATCCCCGTTGTGCACGGTGGTTTATCTTGAAGAGGCGCAGGGCCTGAGTCTCGCCGTGTATATCGTCCCGCCCGTTGTGCTAGTGCTGCTGGCCCTGCTTGTGTGGTCTCTGCGTAGAAGACGATGGACCCGGTAGCGCTTTTCCTGATGGCGGCAGAATCCATAGCCGCCCACAAGCTTCGCTCGTCCCTAGTCACTCTGGGCATCCTCATCGGGGTGACAGCTGTGCTGGCCAACGCTTGCCTGGTCGAGGGATTCCAAGATTACTTTGAGCAGCGAATGCAGGCATTGGGGTCGAATTTCGTGACCATCAGACCGGCCAGCAGTATTGGACTGATAGGCCCACAGCTCGAGGAGGGAGATCTGCTGGAGCGCTACTTGTTCGATTCGGTCCGGCGCCTTCCCCATGTCGACTATGCGACGGCATCCAGGACCAGCTACGGAACCATCAACTACGCGGGACAAGAAGAGGACGTCGTTGTTATGGGAGTAGAACCGGGATATCTTGAGGCGAGGAATAGAGAGATGCTCCTGGGTGAGCCGCTTTCCCCGCAAGACAGGTTCAACGCTGTCGTCGGGCACTCAGTGATGAGCTCAGCAGCGCGCAGACCGGTCCTGATGTCGAGTTTCCACCTGACCATAACAGTGGACGGAACCGAAGTGACTGAGGATTTCCGTGTCAAGGGTATGGTGAAGGACCCTGAACCCGGCTTTGGCATCGGGCTTGTTTACATCCCTATAAGAACATTGGACAACATGCTGGGAGATGAGGGCTACACGGATATATCCCTGTTTGCCGCCAATACCGATGACGTCGAGCTGGTGGAGAAAGAGGCTACAGAGATGCTCGACCGCGTGCTGCGCGTAGCCCCGGAGACATCGCTAGATACCACCGAAAAAGCTGCCCAGTTCTTTGGCATACCACTACCTCTGGCGGTGGGGGAAAGGGAGGAGTACTCGATTACTAGCCAGGCTGATGTTCTCTCAATATCCAAGGAGATAAGCGGAATGATCCAGCTGGCCCTTGTAGCTATTGCTGGCATCTCGTTGCTCGTAGGCGGAATAGGCATAGCGAACGTCATGCTGGTTACCGTTGCGGAGAGAACACGGGAGATCGGCGTCATGAAGGCAGTGGGCGCAAAGAACCGGCAGATCCTATTGGCGTTCCTATTTGAGGCTGCGGTTATCGGCATGCTCGGGGGCATCTTGGGGCTCGTGATTGCCGCTGCTGCCGCCTACACTCTAATCCCCGTTCTTTTCGAGGTCCCCGGTACACTGCCTATCCAGTGGGCAGCGGTCGCAATTGGCATCTCTCTAACCATCAGTCTGCTGTCCGGGCTATACCCCGCCGTGCGCGCATCGGCAATGGAGCCGGTCGACGCTTTAAGAACGGAGTAGGGCCAATAAGGGCTGCACGAGCGAGCCGGTGAACCTGTGCCCGTCATCGTACAGCGGTAGTCGCCTCCGCAGAGTAGTCTGGCAGTGGTACTAGCTCCATCTGCAGCAGTTCGGCCATCTTGCGCTGCAATACTCGGAGCATCCTTTGTAGCTCCTCGTGCTCCGGTGCTGACAAAGTGGACATGATCTCTGTCATCAGGGCCTTCGCGACCTTTATTCCGGCACCGGCGGCTTCCCTCCCCTTGTCAGTTATCTTGAGTTCTGTGAATGGCTTCCCTTTCCGTTTCGGGATTCTCTTCACCAGGCCCTCTCTCTCCAGTCTATTGAGCAATCCCGTGATGGTTTGTTCTTCCCGGAACATCAAACGAGCTAGCTCGGCAGGGATCAATGGTTCAGGATGGTCCCTGCAGATCCAAAGGACGTCAACCTGCTCAGGTGTCAGGCCTGACTTGGCAAGTTTGCGCTCGGCTACTTTCTGCATCGCAGACCGGGTTTGGCGAAGGAGTACCCAGGTTGTCAAGGTTGCGTCGGGGAAGTTGAAGTCATACACTATACCCACCTCATGTTAATCATTATTAGACCACAAGGTCAGTATTGTATCATAAAGCGGGCTGTCAGACAACCAGCATCTGCGGTAGTAGCGCCAAATGCCGATGTTGAGATACTGACTAACGGAAACCGTCGATCATTGCTTTCCAGAGGGGATGGCAATTGACGACCGCTGAGGGTAGTCGTCTTGACAGATTGGTGGGATAGGCGATAAAGTCAAGGTTAGCTAGGGGACGGGTGCTGAAGTAGTATAGGGCGGAACTGCGGAGTTGAGTTGCTCGTTGCTCATTCTTTGGCGGACCCAACACATATCATGGCCTTGACAGTTGCGGTACAAGCTATTAAAGTCTGGCAAACGATGACAGATGAAGATGAACCCCGTGTCCGGGGGCGGGTTCATTACCTTGTCTTTCCAGAGGGATGAGCAAGAAGCATGGAACATACAGAGGGTAGCTTCAGAGGGCACAAGGACCTCAACCTCTACTACCAGTCCTGGTTGCCGGCCGGACGTCCCCAGGCGGTACTGCTGCTGGTCCACGGCGCGGCTGAGCACAGCGGGCGCTATATGAACCTGGTCAACTACTTCGTCCCCAAAGGCTATGCCGTCTGTGGCCTTGACCATCGAGGTCACGGCAGGTCAGAGGGCCTACGGGGCCATGTTGAACGGTTCTCGGACTATCTCACTGACCTGAAAACCTTCTTCGACATAGTACGTGGCGGGCATGGTGATACCAAGATCTTCCTCGTCGGCCATAGTATGGGAGGAGCGATCGCCACCGCCTATGCCCTCCACCATCAACATGAGCTGGCCGGGCTCGTGCTATCTGGGGCAGCTCTGAAGTTACCCTCTGGCCAGTCGCCGGCGCTGGTAGCGGCAGCTCGGGTGCTCTCCCTGCTGCTGCCGAAAATGGGTATCACTGTCCTTGACGCCTCTGCTATCAGCCAGGACAAGGCCGTCGTGGATGCCTACGTGAATGACCCACTTGTCTACCGAGGCAAGATTCGCGCTCGCTTCGGTGGAGAGATGCTAAGGGCACTGCAAGCACTGCCGCGCCAGATGCCCAAGATCAACCTGCCCATCCTGATTATGCACGGAACGGCTGACCGGTTGTGTGACCCACAAGGTAGCCAGATGTTATACGAGCGGGCGGGCTCGACGGATAAGACCCTGAAGCTCTACGAAGGTTTCTACCACGAGATTCTCAATGAGCCGGGGCATAAACAGGTCCTGGCCGATATGGAAACCTGGCTGGCCACCCGCATCTGATCACACCAGAACCTTTGCATCGCCCTGGAACGGGATACATCGATACCCATACCTGGGTAACTCAGAATGAAGCAATACATTCTTTCAATAGACCAGGGTACCACGGGCACCACTGCGCTCCTGGTTGATCGGCATGGCAATGTGCAGGGGCGTGGCTACGCAGAGATCAGCCAATACTATCCGCAGCCAGGTTGGGTCGAGCAAGAGCCTGCCGACATATGGCAGAAGACTTTGCAGGCGATAGAACAGGCAAAACGCGGTGCAAGCGCCAGCGACGCGCACATCGCAGCCATCGGGATCGCCAACCAGCGCGAGACCACGCTTCTGATCAACAAGGAAACAGGCGAAGCAATAGGGCGTGCTATCGTGTGGCAGTGCCGCCGCACAGCACCCAGGTGTGACGAACTCACGACTCAAGGGCTCGCCGAGATGATCCGTGCCAAGACAGGCCTGGTGGTAGACGCATACTTCTCGGGAACCAAGCTGGAGTGGATGCTGGGCAGCGTTCAAGGCATCCGTCAACTCGCTGAACAGGGCAAAGTGCTCTTTGCCAATGTTGACACCTGGCTTATCTGGAAGCTCACTGGCGGGGCAGTTCATGCCACCGATATTTCCAATGCGTCGCGCACTATGCTCTTTAATCTCCATACCCTGGCCTGGGATGATGACTTACTCCGGGTATTCGGGATTCCACGAGCCATGCTCCCGAAGGTTCAACCTTCCAGCGGTGTTTTTGGCTATACTAGCGGCGGCATTCCAGTTGCTGGCGTGGCTGGTGACCAGCAAGCGGCGCTTTTCGGCCAGGCATGCTTCGAACCTGGAATGGTCAAGGCCACCTTAGGCACTGGTGCGTTCGTGCTGATGAACATTGGAAAGGCCCCCACAGTTTCGAAACATGGCTTGATAACCACTATCGCCTGGGGCATCGGGGACGCAGTTGAGTATGCGTTGGAAGGAAGCGTCTTCATAGCAGGAGCCGTCATCCAGTGGCTGCGCGATGAATTGGGGCTGATCGCTGATGCAGCAGAATCGGAGCGGCTGGCAGCTGAAGTAAAGGACACGGGTGGGGTGTACTTCGTGCCTGCCTTCGTAGGGCTGGGTGCACCACACTGGGATATGTACGCCAGGGGTACAATCGTAGGTTTGACCCGGGGCACCGGTAAGTCTCACCTGGTCAGAGCGGCGCTCGAGTCGATCGCCTACCAGGTGTGCGACGTGGTAAGAGCTATGACAGCCGATTCAGGTTTACGACCAACGGAGATACGGGCGGACGGAGGTGCCGCCGCCAATAACTTCCTCGCCCAGTTCCAGGCCGATATGCTTGGTGTGAAGGTATCACGCCCTCGATCAGTTGAGACTACGGCCCTGGGAGCAGCGTATCTCGCTGGGCTGGCGGTGGGGTTTTGGAAAGACCGTGCGGAGATAGCATCGCTTTGGGACGAGGACCAGTCCTTCATACCTGCTGGGGAACGGGAAAGGCGTCAAGCTCTCTACCGTGGCTGGCGTAGGGCTCTAAGGCGATCCAGACGATGGCTGACGAAAGGCACAGGACTATAGCAGCGGTTGGCCAGGCGAATAGGTGTATCCTGTCGGAACAGAAGAAGGTGCCTTTATGGATCTTTTCGATAGATTCAATGCCGAGAAATGCACCTTGTGCGGCGAATGTTTTCACCAGTGCCCGGTGATGCATTTGCCCCTGGAGGTTGCAAAGGCGGAGATCGTGCGGCTCACAACCGGTCAGGAGACGCGTCACGTGTTGCAGAAATGCACGAGCTGCTTCGCATGTAACCTCATCTGCCCTGAGGGGTGCAATCCTACCCAGGCAATCCTCGATATCTGGCACGAGAAATCCGTGCGCCGAGGCTTGCCCATAAGGGCCATGTACTACATCCCCGATAGCGCGCTCAATTTCAGAACCTACGTCCTCGAGAGGCTTCCAAAGGATGAAAAGGCCCTCGTTAAGTCGTGGGAGGATACCTCGCCCTGCGATGAAGTGTTCTATCCCGGTTGCAATGTGATTACCGTTCCCTATCTGACGCGGACGAAACTCCTCGACGGCATGAATATCAGGGGATCGCTGAATCTGTGCTGTGGCGAGACCTACTACCGCACCGGACAGTACGAGATGGTGGAGAGGGCCGCCAAACGGCTGGAGGCGTGGCAGAAGCAACTGGGTTTCAAGAAGATGATCATTCCCTGCACCGCTGGCCGTAACATGTTCACCAACGTTTTGCCCAAATTCGGTGTGAAGTTCGATTTTGAGGTTCAGCACCTGCTGCCCTGCCTGCTGGAGAGGATCGAGAAGGGCAAAATCGAGATCGTCAAGCCTCTGAACATGACGGTCACCATCCAGGAATCCTGCTACGGCAAATTCTTCGGGGACGAGTATATGGATGTTCCGAGAAAGCTATTGGAGAAGGCGGGCGCTACGGTGGTAGAGGAAGACCTCTGTCGCGAGAAAGCCCTGTGCTGCGGTATCGGGGGCGGGTTCAGCTACTCTTCGAGCTACCACCCTTGGGACATCACCCTGGCCACGATAAGGACCTTGCGGCTGGCCAAGAAGACAAAGGCACAGGCATTGGTGGTTTACTGTGCCGGCTGCCTCCAGATGCTCACCGTTGGTCAAATCGTCTATCCCAACCGGATGCCCATCTACCATATACTCGAGCTGCTTCAGATTGCCGCTGGCGAAGAGCCGGAAAGGCGCCATAAGGGAAGGGCGCGTTCGATGTTCAAAGGGGTCGCGATCAACCAGTTCCCCAAGGTGATCTCCAGGAAGCGATTCTATACCAAGGACCTGCCCTAGCATTTATGTACGGAGCATCGTAGGGATGCAAACATGGATTTCGCTGGTTCGCGGAAGACATTTAGGCTCTGTGGTGTTAATATCCGATGTCAGGCATTAAATCGTAGCGAGACCTAAAGCGAAAGGGGGCACGCGGCGATGGCTGAGCTTAGGGATTTCTTCAATGAGGAGGCCTGCGACCGGTGTGGTGACTGCCTTGCGAAATGCCCTGTTATCCATCTGAGTCAGGCCGAGGCGCAACGAGAGATCGGTCGCCTCATCGATGGTGAGGAGAGCAGGGTGGTCCTCGACCACTGTTCCTCCTGCTTCGCCTGCAACCACATCTGCACCAAAGGGGCGAATCCCTATGGATTGATACTGTTCCGATGGTTTGAGCGCTACCAGAGGAAGGGTCTCCCCCAGAGGGCTCATATGGCCCTGCCTCTTGCGGAGAAGAACTATTTTCAGGTGCTCAAGGAAAAGGCTCCCCCTGATGAGCAAAGAGTCCTTCGAGAGTGGCACGATCTCTCCCGCCTGGAGCTGGCCTCGAAGGGACAGGCGCTCTTCGCCGGGTGCAATCTGAAGATGATGCCTTACTTCACCTTCAGTTCGCTTTTCGCCGACCTTCCGATTTTCACCGCCCCTGATCTGTGCTGCGGCGAGGTTTACTTCCGCATGGGCATCCTGGACAAGGCCGAGAGCCATGCGCACTACCTCGAAGAAAGATACCGCGCCCTAAACCCGAAGAGCGTGGTCTACTTCTGCCTTGCTGGTTACAACACGATGCAGAACTTGCTGCCCCGATACTTTGGAGTTAGCTTCGATTTCGACAAGGTGTACCTCCTCGACTACCTGTGGCAAAAGATAGAGGCAGACGAGATAAAGATCGCACGCCGCGCCGAAGGAACAGTCACCGTCCAGGATCCTTGCCATGCCAAGACCCTGGGCTCCCACTTCATGGACATGCCGCGCCAACTGCTTCAGGACATGGGATACAGCATAGTGGAGATGGAGCATAACAGGGAGTTGGGGCTGTGCTGTGGCTTCGGTAACGGGGCTGGCCGCTACAGCCCTATAGATATCATCTCATGGGCTCTGAGGAGACTTGGTGAGGCCAGGAGAACAGGGGCAAAGATGTTGGTCACATATTGCAGCGTTTGCCTACTCTTCCTCTCTGTGGCGCGGAAGCTCTATCCTATGGCCCCTCCGGTATATCATGTACTCGACCTGTTACAGATGGCCATCGGCGAGCAGCCGGCATTGAGACACTCGGAGCGGGCCAACAAGATGATCAAGTACATGACCTTTGGCCTGCCCCGGATGGTCTCCCCCAGGAGAAGCTGGGTCGAGAGCTAGCGCGCCCGGCGATTCGCTGGAGCCGACACTCGCTACCGCGCGTCCAAATCGGCGACTCCGATGAGGGTCGGGGCCGGCAATAACTGCGCTGTTTGTAGCAGTAGGTATTGCCGGCAGCCAAGAGGAACTCTAGATACTGATCGGATACTTACCCCACTTGTGCGCCGCCTCGATCATCCAGGCCAGTCGTGTTGGGTCCACAGCCGTATGAGAGTGGGACGCCGAGAGGATATAGCCACCTCCCTTGGCAGCATCCTTTATCGCTTTCTTAACTGCATCTTCAACTTCTTCTCTGGTGCCCCTGACCAAGAGATAAGAAACATCCAGATTGCCAACCAGGACCAGTTTGTGCCCCACTTGTTCTCGAACCCTGCCCAGTTCCATACCCGCTGTGGGCTCCAGCGTAAATACGCCGTCAAAGCCCCATTCAACGAATTTGTCGAGGAATGCATAGATATTTCCGCAGGAGTGCCAGATCAATTTCTTGTTCTTTTTGTGCACAAGCTCCGAGACCCGTCTGTAGCTTTCCCCGAACAGCTCCTCAACCAGATCGGGCCGCATTATCGGCCCCGTCTTCTGTCCCAGGTCATCCCCGCCCATCACCACCTCGCCCCCGGACTTCACTATCGCATCCAGGTACCTCAAGTAGAGCTCGGTCTGGAAAGCGATCACCCTTTTCACGAAATCGGGCTTCTGATAGACGTATCTGGTGAAGTTCACGAAGCCCATCGACTGCCAGGTGGACTCGAATATCTCTGTGCTGGTGTACCCGATGGGGAAAATCCTGTCGCCGTAGTTGTCTGCCAGCTTCCTATAATGCTCGGCGGCGTCCCTTATGAACTTGTCGAGAAAGGGCTTCTTACTTTCAACCCAGGCATCCCACTTCTCCTCCGTGGGACAGAGCCCGTGGGTATAGTTCACAACTACGTTGCCGTCTTCCTTCCCGGTTATCTCCCAGGCACGCCCTGCTATATCGTGGCAGGCCAGACCTTGCTTGACCCCCGGGTCTTCGACCACCTCCATGTATGTGTATGTCGTCCAGTTGGCGTCGAAGCCCAGCTTGATTGCGGCCTCCAGGGCATCCGAGAAATTGCCGTATACCAACTCTGCCCAGCTTGAATTGATGATATCCTTGACCTGCCCCTTCAACTCGGGGTTTCTGAGCATGCTGGCCATATCGGCGGGCGGCCTGCCCAGAATCTTGTTGCTGGTGGCTGGTTCCGCGATCAGACCCATCACCGGAACCCGGTCCGGCTCCTCGTGATTCATGGTAGCTAGAACACGTTCCTTGAAATCCATCACGAGGCACTCCATTCCTTGATAATGTCAGTGCCCGTAACAGCATCGGGGGCAAATGCGTCCGCTCCTACGTTTGTGGCAAATTCCTTGGTGAGCGCTGCGCCACCTATGATGACTTTGACCCTATTCCTGAGGCCTTGCTTCTTCAATTCTTCTATGACTTTCCCTATCTCCATATCCGTGGCGGTCAGGAGACACGACATTCCTAGAGCGAGCGGACTATGCTCGTTGACTGCATCAATGAATTTCTGAGTAGGTACATCGATACCAAGATCGATCATATTGAAGCCTGCGCTCTTGGCGTAGTTTATGAAAATGTTCTTGCCGAGATCATGCAGATCACCTGCAACAGTTCCAACCACAACGGTTCCTGCTGATTCCGTCGCCCCAGCTTCCATCAGTGGCGATAGCAGATTCATAACGTCCTTGGCTATTTCACCCGCATATACCAGCTCAGCCAGAAACCACTCTCCTTCTTGAAACCTTTTCCCCACAATCTGCAAGGCACGGGTGACCGCATCAACGGCGTCTTTGACGGCCGCAGAATCGTCTCCCTTGATTACCGAGCTGGCCGCTTCGATCGCAGTGTCCATGTCCAGCTCTAATAGGCCGTTCTTTAGTTGCTCGAGGACGTCATTTGACATCATGCGGTCTCCCGATCAAGAAGATTCGGGGCTTAATGATAGCTGGCCAAGCTGACGCTGTCAACCAGGGCCGGCCGATGTTCCAAAGTGGAATGATTCTTGGAGACCAAGAGGACGTTGATAAGGCTCACTGTAATTAGAAGTAGGATTCGCTTTGGCAAGCTGGCCAGCTTGACAAACTCCGACTGTGTGGTATTATGCTCATAACAGCCTGTTATAAGAAGTTTGGTATTCCTCGACCTGCCGGATTCCCCGACCATTACCCAGGCCATGGATGATCCAGCTCAAATCAGGTATTAAGCAAAGGAGGGCACATCCATGGACTACGTGGACAAAACCCTAACCTGTTTGGATTGCGGCGCAGAGTTCACCTTCAGCGCTTCCGAGCAGGAGTTCTTCGCTAGCAAGGGTTTCACCAATGAACCTGGCCGTTGTCCTGACTGCCGGGCAGCCAGAAGACAGCAGCGCCTTGGTGGGTACAGTGGCGGAGGCTACCGGCGGAGGCAAATGTACCCGGCCGTTTGCGCCTCTTGCGGCAAAGACTGCGAAGTACCGTTCGAGCCCCGAAACGGTCGACCTGTCTACTGCTCGGACTGCTACGGTGCGGTTAAGCGGTAGCCAGAAGAAAAGAGCAGTTAACTACTGATCCTACCAGGATCGCTTTCAGGACTTAGGCTGAGGATAAGGGCAGGTGGGAATGGTGCCCGATTCCTCGTTTTGACGATGCCCTGGTTTTCTTGCATGACGTCATTCGCTTTGCTGCCCAGTTTTGGTGCCAAAGGAGGAAACAATGGCGCAGGCAGAACATGGTGATACCGTCAGGGTACACTGCACGGGCAAATTCGCGGACGGCAAGGTATTTGAGGCTTTCGTCGAGGATCAACCTCTGCAATTTACAATAGGTGAGGATAAGGTTATCACGGATCTTGAACAGGCTGTAGTCGGGATGACTAAGGGCGAATCGAAAACCATCAAGGTCATGGCGGACAATGCATACGGCCCATACCGTGATGAACTGATATTTGTGCTAGACCGGGCCCGATTCCCAGAGAACCTTCAACTAGAGGTCGGTCAGGATTTACTAATACGTGAAGGGAATGATCCAGGACTCCGAGTGACTGTGATCGATGTCTCCGAATCGAGCGTGACCCTGGATGCCAACCACCCTCTGGCTGCGGAAGACCTGACTATCGATATCTATCTCGTAGAGGTCGTCTAATCGTTTCGTCCGTAGTGATATGCCAATTGGGCTTTTGCCCAAAGAAGGGGGCAATTTGAATATCCATGTCGGCAATCTAGCGCGTGAGGTCACGGAAGAAGAGTTGCGACAAGCCTTTGAACCATTTGGACAAGTTGCAGCAGTGAGGATCATCACGGACAGGTACAGCGGCGTGTCCAAAGGCTTTGGCTTCGTAGAGATGGCAGACAAGGGCGAAGGTCAAGCTGCCATCGAAGGTCTGAACATGAAGGAGTTGGCAGGGCGTACGCTGGATATCAGTGAGGCACGCCCTCCCCGCGACGGCAGAAGGGACAACAGGCCCTATGGTGGCGGGGGAGGGGGCAGGCCGGGCCGTGGGGGAAGAAGTGGCTGGTCAGGCGGCGGCAGACGGCGACCGTTTTAAGTTGCCCAGGGACCTCAGGCGCAAGGCTAGGGCCTCCAGCAGGGCATCCAGCCTCCGTCACAACCCTATGGAAGACGGTGTAACGCTACCCCCTCCTTTTCAACGGTATGGTCTTGAACTCCTCCACCACCCCCGTTACTGCCTTTTCCACAGGGATCCTCTCTATACTTGACGCTCCGACAAAACCTACCGCGTCCGTATGTTCATAAAGATACCTGGTATCCTCAGGGGCTGCAAATGGTCCCCCATGCGCTAGACAAATGATGTCCGAATTTATTTCCTTGGTCGCCTCTATCATCTTCTGCACGTTCTCAGCCGCATCCTTCATAGACGAAGCATCATAACCAACCAGGCCGCCAGCGGTTCCTCCTGCATGAGGAACCATGCAATCAACTCCTGCTACAGCTATCGCCGGTACATCTTTGGGATACCATACGTAAGCCATGGTGAATATATCCATATCGCGCGCTATCCGTATCATCTCAATCTCTCTGGAGAACCCCAGTCCCTCCGCATCCTTCTGCTTACGCCAGTTTTCATCCGTACTCCAGCCGTATGTAGGAAAGTTGATTATGCCTGAGTATCCAATGTCGATGAACCTTTTCACCAGTTGAGCCAGGTCCCTGCCAGCGGGCGGTTCAAATGCTTCGATGCCGGCGATTATGGGGGTGTCTCGCACCACATTCCCTATTTCCTCATACATCTCCAAGGTTACCGCATTGGAGTTCTCAACGGGGCCAGTCTGGAACCCTCTTATCCTTGTCTTCCCAGAACTATAGACCATTATCAGATCGGCCCCTCCAAGTTCAGCGCATTTAGCTATGATACCGGCACTGCAACCGGCGGCGATGATCGGCTTTCCCTCCGCGATTGTATTTTTGAGCCTCTCCAGTATCTCCGTCCTGGTGAATCTTCGGCTCATTCTAGCTGCCTACCTTCTTGACCACTTTGTCAAAGGTATCGACCACTCTTTTGGCAAACTCATCCTCATTAATGTGAGCGCTGACCTCTACGATATCAACGCTTTCGTTTACAGTTTCCTTGACCACCTGAGCAAATGCTCCATCGGCCTCTGGGTCGTAGAAATGCTGGCCCTCCTTGTCCACTGCTGAAAAACCCCGCAGCGGAATGACCATGGCAACCGGCCCCACCGCCCTGTTTGCTCTCTCAGCTAGTATTTTGGCTGCCTTCGCCACCTCTTCTTTGTTTGTTCTTGCCAGCACTGTGTCTGGACCATGAGCATGCAACTTCCGCTCTTTGAATTCCGGCGGAACAGTCTCCTTTGTTCCCGGGAAGATGAACATGTCCAGGCCGCCGGGAACGATAACCTGGGGAAGTCCTTTCTCACCTGCCAGACTAAGCCTGGCTTCTGCCATTGCCTCCGGCAGGTGAAAAGCCAGCGGTATCATCACCTCAAAGGTTGTCAAGTCTATGATTCCGCTGATTCTGTCCTCCTCCATCAGTTCGTCCAGCACTTGCGTTTTTGAATGAAACACTATGGGGTCATATCCCCTTTCCTCAAGAAGGGGCTTGATCTTCATGACCGCAGGTGTGGTCACGCCGAGAGCAGTTATTCCAACCAGAGGCCTGACTCGCTGTGGCACTTCCGCTTCCGTCATGCCTACGATCGCCCCGGCTGCGCTGGCCAGTGTCCTCATCATCACTGAGTTGAGCCCCAGTATATCCGCCGGGGTCTGCATCATGGTTATGTCCTTGGTGCCGACGGATTGGGCATTGAACCACGTGGCAACCATGAGCTTGGGCACGCCGATGGGCAATGCTCTCATGGCCGCCGTTCCGATGGCAGTCCCTGTTGAGCCGCCTAAGGAGATTATGCCGTCTAGCTTTCCCGCAGAGTGCAGCTCCTTAACAATCTTCAGAAGCCCTTGTATCATTACATTCGTTCCCTCTGTTCTCTCAGCACCTTTCTCCGCTGCCTCGACCAGTTCCTCTAGGCTTCTACCACCGGCGCGGGCGACCTCTTCACGAGTGATATCCGCTTTGGTTTGAGGCTCGCCCATAACGCCCACGTCTATAATTATCGTCTTATGCCCTTTCCTCTCTATCTGCTCCTTGACATACTGGGTCTCCTCGCCCTTGGTATCCAGGGTCACCGGAATCACTATCGTCTTTGGCATCTGACTACCCTCACTGCAATTACATTTAAGGTACACGTTTCAGATACAGCTTGGCTCAAAGCCCGACAATTACGCAAGCGATAGCGGGCGAGAACGGCGGGCCGCCCAGATTATGGACCAGCCCCAATCTAGGGTCCTTTATTTGCCTTTGGTCTGCCTTGCCCTGAAGCTGTTTATACATCTCATACTGCATCCTGAGTCCGCTGGCTCCGACCGGATGCCCGAAGGACTTGAGGCCACCATCGGGCTGAACCGGAAGTCCCCCTGTCAGCTCAAAGAACCCCGAGTCGATATCTTCCTTCACCTTGCCCCTGGGGGAAAACTGAAGGTCTTCCATGATCAGTGCCTCGGTGATGGAGAAGCAGTCGTGGACCTCGGCCATGCTTATCTCCTCGCGGGGGTTCTTTATCCCTGCCTCGGCGTAGGCCGCTATTCCGGCTTGGACGGTTTCCTCTATATGAGTGTAATCCCAGTCGCTTCTCACATTTCCCTGTCCGTGGCCGATGCATATCTGGAGTGCCTTGATGTACACCGGGTCGGCCCGGAACTTCTTGGCGTCCTCAGCGCGCACCACTACAGCCGCCGCCGCCCCATCGCTCACCCCACAGCAGTCGAAAATGCCAAGAGGCCAGGCGATGATAGGGGCATTGAGGACTTGCTCCACGGTGATTTTCCTGCGGAGGTGGGCCTTGGGATTCAAAGAGCCGTTATAGTGGCTCTTTGCCGAGATCTTGGCCAGCATTGTCTTCCCCTCCTCGGGGCTGAGGCCATAACGGGCGAAATACCTGGTGGCCAGCATGGCGAATATGCCGGGTGGTGCGATGCTGGGAAACACGTGGACACCGGCGCCCGAGGCTCCCTGCAAGCCGCTCAGACCCTGATCCTTTATCTTCTCAGCCCCTATGGCCAGGGCCACGTCGTACACCCGTGCTGCTACTGCATAGGAGGCATTCCTCAAGGCGTCGGACCCGGTACAGCACATGTTCTCCACCCGAGTCACCGGCTTGTACTGCAGTCTCAACGGCACCGCTGCTGCCATGCCGGCCATACCGGAGTACTCGTAGAAGGTGCCCACCCACGCTGCCTCGATATCGCTGGGTTCGACGCCGGCATCCTCATAAGCTTCGTAGGCAGCATCCACCATGAGATCGGTGACGTTCTTGTCCCAGAGCTCACCGAACTTGGTGCAGCCCATGCCCACTATGGCAACCTTGTCCTTTATGCTCTCACCCATGTTGGCCCTCCTCTAACACCTTACGGGTCTGGTCTTCCAGAAGTAGTTGTGGACTCCGCGGTTGAAATAGAGCTTTCTAAAGGTCATCTCGACGGGCATCATCACTTCCACCTGATCCGGATCACGGTCGGTAAGGTCGAACGCCCCCCGCCCTCCGCCGTCGAAGTCGACCACGACGACTGTGTTCGGCGGATCGTTGCTCTCTGCCAGTCTGTCCTGAGTAAAGGTGAAGACCTTGGCCTTCCTGTCAGCAAATCGATAAGGCTCAAACTGATCCTTGGCCTGACATACCACGCATACCCTCCCCGGCCTGACTTCGTACTGAGGCGTCCCGCAGTTGGTGCATCTCTGTCCATAGAGCGCCAGCAACTGCCTGCGTTCGCGCCGCAACTCTGAGATGGACATGGGTGGTCGCTCTGGTCGTCTGGCCGGCTCCAGGGTCATCAGCCCCCGCCACCGAACGTAGGTTTCATAGCTCTTGATCATTCGCTTCGATTCAAGGTGCTTCCTGATACCTCTCCGCTCTCCCAGCTTCTCAATGCCATCTGTTACCTCCATGACAAAGGCATCCGCCCCGTTACCGTAGCTGGCCAGGAGGACTCTATCACCAGGCCTGGCTTCCTCCAGGGCAGCTACCAGCATCATTGTCGCCAGCGCAGCGCCCGTATTGCCCACGGTCATGAACATAGTATCCTGAATCTGGGAGGGATCGAATCCCGCGCTGGTTGCTACCCGCGCATGCCTCCTTACATCTGTTGGGGCGTCGTAGACCGCCTTAGCAAGATCCTTGGGCTCCAGGTTGCATTTCTCCATCAGCGCGGAGATAGCCGTGGGAAGGACTTTGGAATACCCTTCGTCGAGAACCATGCGATCCTCCCAGGAGCGGAGGAAGGCATCACCATCAGCCCTCCATACTCCGGAGAATTCGTCTGAGATGTAGTAGCTATCCTGAATTTCAGCGATGAGGTCATCGTCTCCCAGCAGCAGGGCGGCAGCGCCATCGCCCAGCGCCTGCTCGAATTGGCCTGCCGGCGCCCCCATGCGGGTATCGGCAACAACCACCAGGACTCTTTTGGCCGAGCCGGCTTTGATCGCATCCAGAGCACACCCTAGGGCGCTGGTTCCTACCCGTAGCGAGCCGGCGAAATCCGCCGTTCGCACCTCTGCAGGCAGGTCCAGGGCGGCAGCTATTATGGCTGCGCCTAGCTTCTCCTTGTAGGGTAGGGTGGTCGAGGCCAGGAACAGGGCATCGATTCTGCTCCGGTCGATCCCTGTCAGGCAGTCAATGGCCGCTTCCACAGCCATGGTTATGCTGTCCTCATCGAAATTGGCCACGGCCCTCTCACCGGGCATGGCAAATCCTCCCCAAGCCCTTTGGAACTCCTCCCTGCCTATGCGGTGAAAAGGAATGTAGGCACCATATGAAACCACTCCTGCCATCAATCGACCTCCTTCTACGCAAATCTACGGACCAGACGACTTCCTGGTATCGGTGAGCCTCTTTACATCCTGTGACTTTTTGACTGCTTGCGATTTGTAACAGGGCGAAATCGCCCCCGGATTATTATAGCGCAAAACTGCTGGAACTGCTGCCCTCGCCTTGCTGGTTGCTCTGTCCGGTGTCTGTCGCTGAGCAAAGCCCGCCTGGGATTCCAGGCCTTTGCCGCTCCCTAGCCTCTCCTGCACTGGCAAAAGCATAGGGTCACACCATTTTGACAATTGATACGAACGGTGGTAGTATTCCGTTCACCTTAGCTGTGAGGGTGTGGGATGAGAGACATTGCCAGAACAAAAGCGCAACTCATAGATGAATTGGCTGCAATGCGCCAACGAATCAGTGAACTGGAGACAACGGTAGGCGAGTGCAAGCGGATAGAGGATGCGCTGCGGGAGAGCGAAGCGAGGTATAGAGACCTGGTCGAGAGGGAGAAGGATATAATCTACACCCTCGACGCCGTAGGGAATGTCACTTCCGCCAATTCTGCTGTCAGCCTGCTCGGTTATCGACCGGAGCAGGTGGTGGGTAAGCATTTTACCGAGCTCATGGCTGAGGAACAGCGGGAAGAAACGATGGAGGATTTCAATCACCTGCTGAAGACAGGTGAAGTGGTTGCTGAGACGGTACTGCTTGATACCAAAGGCGAACCGCATTTTGTCGAATACAGCTCGACTGTAATAGAGCAAGATGGCAAAGTTGTAGGAACGCGGGGTATTGTTCGCGACATCACCGAGCGCAAGCAGGCGGAGGAAGCGCGACTGGCAGCTGTCAAAACGGTATCAGATGTGGTAGAAGCCATTCCTGACGCATTAGCAATGCTCGACATTGATGGGAATCTAGTTCATATCAATTCGGCTTGTGCCAGAATGTTTGGCCTCGAGCCAGAAGAGGTTGTCGGGAAGAATACTATGGAGTTACCCACCATGACACCCGAGGATGCCGAAAAGGGTGTGCAGCTAATGAAGGAAGCGCTAGAAACGGGCGAAAGCAAAGCTGTCGATATGATGGTTTACACAAAAGGGGGAAAGCAGTTTCCAATAAGCGCCCACGGGGCAATTGTGAGAGACGCCCAGGGAAATCCCATGTATTATGTTTCGATTATGAGGGATATCACCGAGCGCAAGCGGTCGGAGGAAGCGCTGCGGGAATCCGAGGAGCGCTTTCGAGCGCTCATCGAAAACGCTCTGGATGCCATCGTGATCCTGAATAGTGACGGAACCATACGCTACCAAAGCCCATCGATGGAGCGTATGACGGGACGCAAAGCAAAAGTCAGGATTGGCAGGGATCCTCTGGAGTTCTCTCATCCTGACGATACTCCACATGTGATCGAGGCCTTCGCTCAATTGCTCGAAAATCGGATTGCCACTGTGCACACTGAGTTACGTCTGCGGCACGAAGACGGCTCGTGGCGCACCTTTGAGGTTGTAGGCAATAACCTTCTCGACAATCCGGCAGTGGCAGGTATTGTTCTTAATTTGCGCGACATCACCGAGCGCAAGCGAATGCAGGAAAAGGTGCTACGCAGCGAGGGATACTTCAGGTCCCTCATCGAAAACTCCACGGAAGCCATCGCAATTGTCAATGGCGAAGGTCTTCTCACCTACGAAAGCCCATCCTTTGAGCGCCTCTTGGGATTCAAAGGGAAAGATCATATCGGCACGAGCCCATTTGAGCATGTTCACCGAGATGACAGGTCAAGAGTTGCTAACGCCTTCGCTGAATTGACGCAGAATCCAGGTGCCATCGCGCGCGATGAGCTACGTGTTTGGCATAGGAATGGCTCCTTGCATAACGTCGAAGTGATAGGCCGAAACCTGCTCAATGATCCAGCGGTGGGGGGCATTGTTGCCAATATACGCGACATCACCGAGCGCAAGCGGGCGGAGGATGCGTTGCGGCGGGAAGAGGAGTATTTTCGAGCGCTCATAGAAAACTCCCTGGACTTCGTCTGCGTTCTAAACAGTGATGGGACAGTACGTTATGAAAGCCCGTCGGTGGAGCGTGTGCAGGGGTACAAACCCGAAGAGCGAATTGGGCAAACCCCGGTTGAGCTTATTCACCCCGAAGACATGGCTGAGGCAGCTGATTTACTAGCTCATATGCTGGAGAACCCGGGGACCACGCTGCGCGTTCAGTTACGCTTTCGGCACAAGGATGGCTCATGGCGCGTTCTTGATGCTGTAGCACAGAACCTTCTGGACAATCCTGCGGTCGCAGGCATTGTGGCCAATCTGCGGGACGTCACAGAGCAAAAGAGAGCCGAGGAGGCGCTGCGGGAGAGCGAGCACAACTATAGACTCCTGTTCGAGAGCACGATCGATGGCACAGTCGTTATCGATGCCGAAACGATGAAAGTGGTGCTTGCCAATCAAACCGCCGCCAAAATGTATGGATTTGCTTCTATGGAGGAGGTGGTTGAGGCGAATCTACTTGACTACATTCATCCAGACGATAGAGATCGGGCTCTCAAGACTATTGCAGAAGATCTGTTTGAAAAAGACCTGCGTCGGACTGAGGAGTTTCGCACTGTAACCAAAGACGGCAGAGAGATATGGATAGCCGGTGTCGGCACAAGGGTTGAATACCAGGGAAGGTTGGCAGGTTTGATTTCGTTCAGAGACATCACCGAGCACAAGCGCACGGACGAGAGACTGAGAGAGCTTTATGAACAGGAAAGGGAATCGAGGCAGCGGGTGGAAGCGGAGATGAAGAGAAGGGTGGAATTCACCAGGGCGCTGGCGCATGAGCTGAAGAACCCGCTCACTTCGGTGCTCGCTTCCAGTGACTTGCTCGCATCTGAAGTCCACGATGAACCCTTGCTTAGCCTGGCCAGGAACATCGGTCAGGGTGCATCCAGCCTCAATAGCAGGATTGATGAACTTCTCGACCTGGCACGAGGTGAGGTTGGCATGCTCCAGTTGAAACTGGATTCGGTCGACCTGTTGCAACTGCTTCGAGAGACAGGCGAGAGTATGAGGCCACTCACCTCAAGCCGTGGTCAGTCTCTAACCCTCGACCTGCCTCCTTCTCTCCCCCCAGTTCGCGCTGATGCGGCCCGCGTGCAGCAAGTTGTTACCAACCTCCTGGGCAACGCCTTCAAATTCACCCCGGTCGCTGGAAGTATTACGCTGCGGGCTAAGGAAAAGGACGCTGCCCTCGTGGTTGAGGTTCGAGATACGGGTCGCGGCATGTCCAAGGAGGAGCAGAGGCAGCTTTTTGAGCCCTATCATCGCTTGCATAGCGAGCCCTCGGGCGGATTGGGGCTGGGGCTCGCTCTCTGCAAGACACTGGTGGAGCTGCACGGTGGACAGATATGGGTGAGAAGCAATGTAGGTAGAGGCTCAACATTTGTCTTTTCACTGCCTTTGGAGGCTGCTGAGGGACAGGCAGTGGAGTTGGAGAAGCCAGCCAAACTGTGGAAAGTGTTGATTATCGAGGACGACCAGGAAATCGTGAGTTCTGTTTCCGTAGCATTTCGGATGCGATGGCCTGAGGCTGAGCTGATATCAAGCAGTCTGGGAGAAGAAGGATTGGAGCTGGTGGAGACAGAAAACCCTGACCTCGTGATCCTCGATCTGGGCCTTCCTGATATAAGCGGCTTCGAGGTGTTGAGAGAGATTCGTCTTTTTTCCCCGGTACCTGTTGTCATCCTTACCGTTAAGGCAGACGAAGCCGATATGGTCAAGGGACTTGAGTGGGGAGCTGATGACTACGTGGTGAAGCCTTTCAGACAGCTGGAGTTGCTGGCACGGCTCAAGGTCCAGCTACGCAAACAGATCCCCCCTGGGGAAGAGGCCCCTATCATTTGTGGTTCATTGCAACTGGACCCCTCCACGTACCAATTGACCCACGGAGGAAGAGAGATAAGCCTTACCATCGTCGAGGGTCGTATCATGCAGTACCTCATGCAAAACGCAGGCCATGTGGTAACTCACTCCCGGCTTGCCGAAGCAGTCTGGGAGGAGGATCATGCCGGAGCCGTTGATAGCCTTAGAGTCTATATCCGATACCTCAGAGAAAAACTTGAGGAGGACCCCAGCCAGCCACAGATGATCCTCACCAAAGTCGGCATAGGATACTCGCTGGCAAAACCGGCTTAGCGAGTTCACAGGGCCAATTCACGTCTGCATCTGAGGCCTCCTGGCCTAAGCTTGCTGTACCTCGAAGCTGCTCCTCTCCGCCACGTATTAATGTGGCTCTAATGTCGTTCTTACACCATTCTTATGTGAGCGTAGTAGATTACGCTTGTGGAGGATTGTGCTACATAGGGCAGGTTTGAATGGTATAAGTCAGGTTTTGGGACCACTGACCCCAATGAGTATCAGACAAACATCTGCAAGACACAAAGGCGGCTCGAGGGGAGGGATCATGAATACGGCCAGAAGCAGACAAACACGGGGAGACAACGGTAACACGACAGAGACCCTGCTGACACTGAGAGAGGCATGCCGACTGCTCAACGTACATGGCAACACCCTGAGACGATGGAGCACAATGGGACTAATAAAGGCATACCGGGTTGGTCCTGGCCACCATCGCAGGTTCAAGACAGAGGACGTCGCTGCGCTGGCGGTCGAGCAAAGTGGATTTGACCCTGCCGACGCCACAAGGAAGGGAAGGAACTACAGTGCTGCCTAGTTTCGCCAGCGGTATCAAAACCCTTGCCGTACATTCTATGTCTAGCCCGGCCCAGAGCAATCAAACTCAGAAAGGTGAGAATCGAATGCAGTACATCGAAATGAAGTTCAAGGCGACCCTGCAGCTGGATGAAAAGTGGGCCAGCAACCATACTACCGAGGATCTGATAGAGTACATAAAGGAGAGAATTAACAGCAGCCTGGGGTTCAGAGGTCAGATCAAGAGGCTGAGTGTAGTCACGAAATAACTTGCCGTGTTCATTGAAGAGGTCCACGCTCTTTTACGGCTACAAAGAGTTTGAGGAATCTTGATAGGTTCTGGGATGTTGTCGAGGTTGACTGCGCCAGGCACTTAAAGTACCCTCTTAGCGGTTCTCCTGATGAGTTCCTCAACAGATGCCATCAACCACATCACTGAGATAGCCGCGGCCGGTCCTATCAAGGACTCTTGCTGAATAAGAACGATATCTCCTCCGCCTTCAATGCCACGTCCAGCACCTCATATTCACGTTTCGCGAACTAGCTCAACAATTCGGCTGTCTGCTTCTTTCAAAGCTAGCGGGTATCAGACCCTCGGAAGCTGCTTCTGCACTAGAGGCCAAGACCTCTGGGCACCCTATGCAGGAGAGTCTGCGATTCAGCCCGTACCCTATTGAGTTCCGACCCAATTGACAGTACAATTACGCCAGCAATGAGTGGAGGGGTAGTATGGAAAGTCTGGAGATAACGTATCTGATCCTCTCGCTCCTATTCCTGCTCGTGTGTGCCTTCTTTTCCAGCGCTGAGATCGGCTTCATCAAGCTGCAGCGAATCAAGCTCAAGCAGTTACAGGAAGAAGAGGTTCACGGCGCAGAGCGCGTGGCCAAGATAATGGAGCACCCAGAGAGATTCCTCTCCACTGTGCTCACCGGAATCAGCTTTGCTGAAACAATCGTTGTTTCCCTCGGCACGATCTTAATCGTTGCCCTGCTGGGCGAGGGTTTGGGAACGCCGATAGCCATCGTGATCATAGCAATAGTATTGCTCATATTTGCCAAGGTTATCCCCAAAACCATTGCCGCACAGCACCCAGAGCGAATCGCTCTCCTCTATGTGAGGCCAATCGAGATCATAACCAAGCTGCTCAATCCCGTGGTCAACGCCCTAAGCTGGATCACGACGACGATTACCCGTACCAGCACTATGCCCAAAGCATTGATAAGCAGGGAGGAGATAAGCACCGTGATCTCCGCAGGCCAGGAGGAGGGTGTGGTGGATGCGCACTCAGCCAAGATGATGCATAGTGTGGTCAGATTGGGGGAACGCCAGGTGCGCGACATTGTGACACCTCGTACCGAAGCCATCTGGGTGGAGTTGGGGACAACAATGGCTGATTTCCTGAAGCTATATGCACAGTATCCCGCCCAGCGCTACCCGGTCTACGAGGAGACCTACGACAATGTGAAGGGGATGCTCTCTACCTGGGACGTGCTGACAGCCATGGCCCAGGGCACAATGGATCGCAAAGGATCAGTCACCGACCTCTCTCGTCCTGTTTATTTCGTTCCCGAGACTAAGACAGTCGGTGAGTTGTTCAGCGAAATGAGGGAAGAAGGCTACTTCATGGCAGTGGTCGTCGATGAATACGGCGGCTCCTCTGGCATAGTGAGCATCGACCAACTGATCGAGGAGATTGTGGGAGAAGTTAAGGAGGAAATCGTGGGGGCTGGGAAATCGTTTGAGGTGGTCGGGGAGAGCGCGTACAAGATACAGGGCAGCATGCGCATCAACGAGGTGAATGAACAAATGGGACTGGGGCTACCCGAAGGCGATTTCAAGACCATCGGAGGCTTCGCTCTCACCCTCTTCGGCCATCTACCCAAAGAAAGAGAACAGATAGTCTACGAAGATTTGAGGATCGTGGTTGCCCAGGTGAAGGATAACAAGATCGCCCGGCTGTTCGTCACTAGAGAGAGAAAACCCGAGGAATCGGACGATACTGCCGCTGAGCCCCCTAGAGGAAAAAAGGGGAACAAAGAGCAAACATAGTCTTGACAGGGAAACCCATTCATCAGGGCAAAGAGGGGGCTCGACACTCATCGGGGTCGCAATCTTCACGACGAATGCAACAAGAGCCATCATCTTCATCTTCTCCTATTCCACTCGGAGCAGAGGGAGCTATCGGGGGAATCAATCCGCTACAGCCTGCCAGACCCAGACTATCAGAAACAAAGGAGAGAAGAACAAGCAAAAGAGGTAATCTAGGCAGAGCACGATAATGGCAAAGTCAGGAGAAGACGAGCAACTGACTTCACTTGCCAAGGCCCCAAGGCCGTGCTAGAATGCGCAATAGTACGTACAAGAACGGGGCGCTAGCTCAATTTGGCAGAGCAACTGACTCTTAATCAGTGGGTTACAGGTTCGAGTCCTGTGCGCCCTACCATAGCTTCAGAGGGGGTCACTGATTCGACGGATGCGGAGAAGGCTGGACTCAAAGGTGTAAAGGTTAATCCGCACACGTGGAGGCACACCAGTGCGGTTTTCTACTTGCGAGATGGCGGCGATGTGTTCACCCTACAGAAGAGGCTGGGACATAGAACGCTCGATATGACCCGCCACTACGCCAACCTGGCTGACAGCGATGTCAAGGCCGCTCACATGAGGCACAGTCCGGCTGATAAGCTAAAGACTTAATGACAGGCAGTCAGGGATAAAAAAGGAGACCTTCGACAAACGAAGGTCTCCTTTTTTATTGTCTCAGAGGGTAGCGGCCTACAGTGGTGTACCCTGGCATCTAGCTTCATTGCACAATAGATTTTAGCTTCAGGCTGGTAAGGCTTAAACAAAGAACAGCAGCGGCCCTGACAGAACATCCTCTTAAGAGCTTCAAACTCTGGACAATTCCCTAAAAGGTGCAATGACACTGTGGTCTGCACGATGCTGATGACCTTGGGGCTGGGGTAGCAACATAATACTAACTTGTTGCAGAGAGGCTACACTTGCGGATTGGACAGATAGCGGGAAGCCTCATTGAACATAATGCAATATCGTTGAGCCAACCGCACCAGATGGACAAGTGTTACCTTTGCTGGTTTCTCTGAAGAGGCTGGTGCTCCAAAACAGGTGTGCCTACGCAGAAGTAGAATCTTCATCCGGAAACGGGGCGTTCGAAAATGACTTGCTCTCGAAATGATGAGAGGACTTGGCGGCTCCAACGGCCGAAGTGAGGATTTGCGACCGTTCCATTTAGGGCTGCCATCCCATTGCGCCATGTGTTCGAGTCCCACCGCTGGCTTAACGCACGTGAACGCCAGCTTATGGTCAGCAGATACCATCTATCCCTTCTCAAAGTGGGCCCGTTGAATCCCGGCTCTTGCTCTTCTTCAGCTTGTCGAAGTTCTGTTTGCGGAACTTTGCAACTTTGGGAGCAATAACGATGCGGCAATAGGGCTGTTCATAGTTCCGCCCAAAGTAACCTTGGTGGTAATCCTCCGCCGGATAGAGCGCCTCAAATGGTGTAACCTCTGTAACGATTGGAGCATCCCAAATGTTGGCAGCATCCAGCTCCCGTATGACCTGCTCGGCAATCGCCTTCTGTTCTTCGTTGTGGTAGAAGATTACCGAGCGATACTGGGTTCCTACGTCCGCCCCTTGCCGATTCAATGTGCTTGGGTCGTGTACGCTGAAGAAAACCTCCAGGATTTGCCTAAAGGTAATCACCTGCGGATCAAACGTGAGGTGCACCGCCTCAGCATGTCCTGTTCTGCCGGTACACACCTCGCTGTAGGATGGGTTGACAACGTTGCCACCAGAGTACCCCGTCACCACTTTCTCTACACCTCTCAGTTCCTCGAAAATAGCCTCTAGGCACCAGAAGCAGCCTCCGCCGAGAGTTGCAACTCCCGTGCCGCTGCCTAGATGGATTTGACTTTGCTCCTGGCTCACACGTGTATTTCTCGTTATTTTAGGCACTTATGGAAGACGCCTGCTCATCTCTAGGTGACGTTATGTAGCTTCCCGCTTCAAGGAATTGTCTTGTTCTTTCATGAACTTCAGTGCCACCGAGTTAATGCAGTAGCGCTTGCCCGTGGGGGGCGGGCCGTCATCAAAGACGTGCCCCAAGTGTGCACCGCATCTTGCACAGAGCACTTCCGTTCGCCGCATGCCAAAGCTATTGTCTTCTTCGAGCCTGATGTTTAGATCAGAAACCGGTTCGAAGTAGCTTGGCCAGCCAGTCCCCGAATGGAACTTGGCTGATGTCCTGAACAGGTCTGTCTCGCACCGGACACACTGATATACCCCTGGTTCTTTGATGTCATCGAAAGTGCACGTGAACGGTCGCTCTGTGCCCTTATTGGCAGTGATCCGGTGTTGGTCAGCAGTCAATATCTTCTGCCACTCCGCGTTTGTCTTGCGGATCTTATCAACATACAGTATCTTGTTCCGACGGCTATCGAAGATCGGCACTTTCTCCATGTTTATGGCAAGCATTACCGCTGAACCACTTCACATTTCAATGATAACATATTAATGGGGATCTATTGTCTCCATCCATGTCCTGCAGCGGCTGCTTTGGCAGTGAGACAAAAGTCGTATACACCAAGCCAAGGGAACATCTACGATTGTCTTAAGTCGTTGAGACGAGGTTAGCTGTGGCCAACAGGCTAGTTGGTGAGACGAGCCCATATTTGTTACAGCACGCACAAAACCCGGTGGACTGGTATCCCGGGGGATAGGAAGCTCTCAATCGGGCTGCGCGAGAGGACAAACCTATCCTTCTCAGCATAGGCTATTCTGCCTGCCACTGGTGCCACGTTATGGAGCGGGAGTCCTTCGAAAACGAGGAGATCGCCCGCATCCAGAACGAGAACTTCGTCAACATCAAGGTCGATCGCGAGGAACTTCCCGACCTGGACGCAATTCATATGGAAGCAGTACAGGCAATCAGCGGTAGCGGTGGCTGGCCACTTACAGTTTTTTTGACCCCACAGGGGCGGCCCTTCTATGGCGGAACATATTTTCCTCGTGTGTAAGGAGAGGGCTTATGCAAAATGACGTTAATGCTGACATCGAAAATGTGTTGACCCAATACCGCACCGTTGCTATAGTAGGTGCCTCGGATAATCCCAAACATCCCAGCCGCCGGTAGTCAAGAAAATTCACAGTTAGCTTCCACAATCTAAGGGAGGACGCAATCGTGGAGAAACAAATACCAGAAGAGGAACTCCAGGACCATGATGGGCAGGATGGCCGCCCGGCTTACGTAGCCTTTCGAGGCAAGGTATACGATGTATCCGGTAGCAAGCTGTGGTCTGGGGGTATGCACCAACGTCGTCATCAAGCGGGAAAAGACCTCACGGCGGACTTCGCTGCTGCTCCCCATGACGAAAGCGTTTTCCAACGTGTTACTGCGGTCGGCACACTGATAGGCGCAGAGTCGAAAGAAATGCACCCACTGCTGAGATTCTACCTTGACCTACACCCACACCCGATTGCAATACACTTCCCTATCGCCCTTACAATGGCCGCTGCCGGATTCCTTATTCTGTATTTAGCCACGGAAATCGAAGGGCTGGTGGACAGTGCCTACTACGCACTATTGACAGGCGTGATCATGTCGCCGATAGCCATCGTAACGGGTGCCAGTAGCTGGTGGTATAACTATCGACGCAAACTGACGTGGATATTCAAAGGGAAAGCCAGCTTGGCCATAACCCTGTTTGTCTTGGAAGTGGTCACCATCATATTATGGGCAATGAATCGCAACGCATTGTTTGACCGCGAAGCCATTGGCTGGCTCTACTTTGCGCTAGTCATAGTCATGGCTGGATTGGTGGTGTCCTTGGGCAAACTGGGTGGCGAGCTAGTATTTCCATCTAAGAAGAATCGGAGAAGCTAAGGTTGAGTGTCACGAACCACCAGACTTCGCTAATGGCCCCTGAGGGAGAACCTGTGCAGTGTGAAGTACTTGCGAGACCTGGTGATCCATTGCAGTTCTTCTTCCAACAGTGCTAGATGCCCCTCCTCCTCTCTGGCCAGCGACTTGAACATCGCCTTTCCACGAAGGTCGGGGGTGCTGTCTTCAGCCTCTTTGTAAAAGGCGATAGCCTCCTGCTCAGATTTGATTGCCTGTCGCAGGGCGTCGCGCTCACCTGCACTCGCACTAATTGTGCCCCTGGCCTCGGAAGGCGACGGGAACTCCGTCTTGTCGATGGGAGCGGTGGCCCTTTTCCATTCCAGCCACTTGTTTTCCAGCACAGACTTTAGCTGCTGCCTCAGCTTGGCGAGATGTCTTGCCTCCTCTTTGGCCAGCCAATTGAACATTCGTTTACCATCGGGGTCTTCAGCCACATCGGCTGCCTGGCGGTAGAATTTGTTAGCTCCCCTCTCCCTTTCAATAGCTAGCTTCAAAGCGTCGACGGCTTTCATGCGTCTCTTTGCCATCTTTGTCCTCCTTCGGAGATAGTTTTGTTTTTATGCAAGGCTAAGACTCCTGTACTTGGTCTCATTTGTGGGAAGAAGGGACAGGATCTCTATCGCCCTCTTTCGAGCTGATTCCCAAACCTGGCGACAACCACCAGTGGGCTCTGCTCTATGAAGAAAGGAGCGCAGTTCCGCTGCCATGTTAGCTGCCCTGGCACGGCGATGGTCTTCACCTAAAGCTTTGTATCCCTGCAATTTTCCGGGACCTTCGCTTTTCCGACTATCACTGCTCCACATCACGATCGGAATAGATAGCTTCGTTTCTCAAGATTCTTATCAAACGTATTGTTCTCATGGTTTCTTTACTGAGAACGTCTACAAAGGCGGAGGACAGCCCCAACGCCGCGAGCATGGCGAAGAAGGTGTTATCTATTGCTGGACGCAACCGCCTGGGAGCGCCCGCGGAGACATTGTTTATCCAGCAGGTAGTCCTTAGCGGAGGGTCAAAGGCCTCGGCCAGAGCGGGGAGGAGTTCACTCAGTGTCTTTGCGTGGCGCTGGCCCGCCTCACTGGTAACATGCAGCACTCCTGGATCGATAATAATGCGGTCGTTTGAGATGCCTGATTCGTTGGCAGCTCCCACCAGCACTGCGGCTGATTTCAAAGCGTCTTCTACGCTGCTAGGTGCCAGGGGGTCAGAAATAAGAAGGATAACCTCGGCACCGTACCGGGCGGCCAGGGGCAATGTCTCTTCAAGCCTCTTGCTGTCCAGGGAAATGTAGTTGACAATGGGAGGACGATTGCAGGCCCGCAGTCCAGCCTCTAAGGTATCAGCGCTATTCGAACTCAGGCAAAGTTGACAGCCAGCTACATCCTGAACTGTCTCAACGGCGAACTCCATCACCTCAGGCCTGTCATTATGTAATAAGCGTGTGCTATGAGATTAACAATGCCATCGACCGCTTTTCACGTGACCTGTAGAAGATGTTGCCAGTTTCTTTGTAAGAGGTGCGGGTAAAAGCATTGGGGATCTGGACCGAGGTAATCTTCGTTGCCACCGGCTCGGGCAAACGCCAGCGCTATTGCTCTGCAACCGCGACAAATAGACCAGTAACGGCACGACTGACAGCCGCCATGGTAGTCTTCACGGGTTCTCAGCGCCCATAGTATAGGTGACTCGGCCCACAGCTCACGGAACGAGACATCTTTGATATTGCCAATCGGCAGGTTCATACGGCGGCACGGCATGATAGTGCCATCGGCGGCAATAGTCACGCCAAATACACCAGCAGCACAACCACCTATTGGCATATCTGTCTGAGGTATCTCTTCATCTACATCTATATCCGCAATAGTAGCAAGCGGATCCCGCGAGGTAACCACCACAGTGCTGCTGTTTCTATAGTCCCGTAACTGAGTGTAGAACGCAGCTACCTCTTCAGAGGACAATGCTTCGCTACCCATCTCTCTGCCCCTGCCAGTAGGGACTAAGCGGGAGAAGGCAATAGCACTGATACCCAGTTCCTCAGCAAGACGAACCAGATCTCCAGTCTGCCCCATGTTAACCCTTGAAACTGTAAGATTGACGCTGGTCGCAATGCCCTGAGCCACTAAGTTCCTGATGCCCTCAAGCGCGCGGTTGTAAGAACCGATGCCTCTTAAGCTATCATGAGTGCGTTCAAGGCCATCGAGACTAATTTGCACATCAGTTACGTATGCATCCCTTATTCGCCGTGCCAGAGAACCGTCTATTAGCGTTCCGTTGCTCATTAAGGATATTAAGAAGCCATGCTCGTGAGCGTAGCCCAATATTTCAAACAGGTCTTTGCGCAAAAGAGGCTCGCCGCCAGTAAAATGAAGGCTGGGCTCTAGTATCATTTCATGATCTATGGCCCAGCCTGCGACGGCACTTTTTATGTTGTCGATTGCCCCGCAGACCTCTTCGTACCTCATTTCCGGCACTGTTACCGATTGGTAACAATGCCGACATCTCAAATTACATCTCTCTGTCAGGTGAAACTGCACGAAGAAATTGTACGGGGTGCCCTTCATTGTGTTGTGCTTATTGCCAAACTGGCAATCTACTTACCCTTTCACTGCTTTCAAGCGAGACAACTTCTGGAGATATTCTTGCTTTTCGCCAGCGCATCTTTTAGACTTCGAAAAAATCTGGCCTCTTTTTCCCGCGTTTCCCCTCTCACTAACTTGACCTCCTCTCTACCAGACTCGTAAAGGAGACCCCCGATAGGTTACCCTTTAGTGCTGAGAGATTATATCAGAATTAACCGTTTGTCAAGAAGGAATGCCCTTGATGCTTGGATAGACTTACTACCCTTCATCATCCAAACGACGCTGATATTGCCGTCGAGGATCTCGTACAGGCACCGGGCCAGGAAAGGAGATGGCGACCGTCAAAGGCGGCGCAATAAGAAGATTTTTCGTGATAGGCATTGAGCCAGCACGGGATTTGGCCCGTATATGTACTCGCTATAGTCTGAGTTTTCCCCTAAAATATGTATCTGCCACCTTTTCCGCTTTGGCTTTCGCCCACGATTCCAACCCCATCTTCTTTATCAAACACAAATTGAAAACCTTAGTATTGTGTGCCACTTCGTATGCCTGGTCTGCATATGGATGAAGATGGTCACATGGAAAATCAGAACACTCAAAACAGAAAGCAATGTTTTTCCCCTCAATACATCTATAGACACTACAGGGTTCAGTCATATTGAGAGCGGCTATTGTTCCCTTTTCGTTGCGGCATCCATGGCAAATCACCCGATCGTATGGAATACATCTTTTCTTCGCAATATCTCTTCTTAGCCTTTTGTCACCCTTTGCTAGAAACATGGGGCAATTAAAACAATCTAATCCACAAGGCGAGGTCATCTGTTGAAAGTCCACCATGCCACCTGGTACATGTGGGTACATGAATCTAATAACTATCTACCGATGATGACCAGCCTCTAGCTATTGTACCACTTCTAAAGTTGGACCTACTGTTCATTGCACGTGCCGCGATAGTCAAGTGCAGGGCTTGCCGTCTTCAGGGGCGAACCGCCGGTTTGATCTCTCATGGCGGACATTCCTTGATTTCTCAGACAGCCACCCCACCCGCTCCCCTGTTCGCCAGTCGAAGTCAGGTACATAGGGCTTAATGTCCAGTAGCGGAGTATCGTCAATAACATCCACATCTTCGATGTGAAGGGTGCAGCCTTCGACTTTAACCAGGCGTACCGCCGAGATTCCAATCGGGTTTGGTCGGGCAGGACCTCGCATGGCAAATACTCCACGCGCCTCCTCGTCCATAAATGGCTTGGCTTCCAACGAATAACCTTTGGCTAGGTGAAAATGATAGACCAGGATTATGTGGGAGAAACCTTCGATGTCTTTGAGCCCAGCGCAGTATTCTGCGAAGACTTCCACCGTCCCTTTGACTCCCTGGGCACCAGTCGGTTGGATGGGCATTCCCTCGACCTTTTTGAATGGGGAATGAATGATCCCTATTGGCTTGTATTTGATCTCGCTCATGGTTCACTCCGTGCAAAAATGGATATCAATCTTCACAGTGTACCTCCCGCAAGAATGTTGTCGAGAGTATAACACACTGCCTAGCATGGCCGAAGTCGTTCGTTAAGAACTGGAACGCTGACGATGTCGTCAATGGCCATCGAAGATTCAGTCCGCTCGATAATCTGGGGGTGAGATAGAGGAGGAGGCCAGAAGCCTTGTAGGCAAACTCTGAGGGCTTTCTTGCGCCTGGGGATAATCAAAAAGAGAGTCCCGTAGTCAAGACGGCAGCTTTGCTTGTTTTGGGAACTTCCGAAGCTTGCTCACGTCCGTCCGCAGCTTTGCAGGTTCTTCAATAAGGAGCAAGTTAACATCCGTCGAATTGAACCTACGCTGGCCCCTCGGACCAGCGCGGTGCACCTGTATTAATCCTTGGTTGGTCCACCGTCTCAGCGTGCTCTCATGTATATGTAGCAACCAGCAGACCTCGTCCGGGCTGAGCAGCGTGTCCGTGCGCTCTCTCTTTCTTGTCGTCCCTGTCTCTCGAGTGGTAGTCATAGCCCGTAATTAGTCCATGCCATTGTAGCTACACGATTTGCGTGCTCTCAGCTTCTTCAATGTAGCCTAGTTATTCTATTCTCTGCGAGGTATCATCTGTCAATAGAGTTTTCCACGAAGTTTTCCACGAAGTTTCTGCTACCTGCCGAGCGCACCTCAAATATTTGGCCCATTTGGCTTCTATTTGAACGGGCACCCCGCCATCTTCGACGATTGCATGAAGCATTACAAAGCGCCGCTGTCAGAAGCAGTGTAGTGAGAATCCGAGGGCTCATTGGGCATTGATGGCGGATTTCTTTAGTCCCTGCGTTGGTAGCACGTGTCAAACGGTTCTCCAAAAGAAGCTGAAGTACTGTACGTTCAACCTGAACCATCTTGCCTTAACCTGAACTCTGGAGAACCTTTGTACCATTTACACCCGCTCACATTCCCTGGTAGACTGTACATGACAGGGAGGAGGGACTCCCCCAGGAACGATTCCTGGTAAGAGCCTTGGCTTGGTCAAGGCTCTTTAACTCTGAAGACATTTAAAATAGCGTATTCATACACAGTCAATAGCAGTGTGCAAAGCACTGCAACATGGTTTTCCCTCCTGGGAAGCCCACTCAATCACACTCGCTGGGTGGGCTTCCTTTGCGTCTGTCAACGGTAAGTCCCCGAAGATGGTTCAGAGGTACATGAGGGCAGTAACCTTCGAGAACAGCATGAAGCATTACAAGGCGCCGTTGGGGTATGGCCTGTAGAATCGCATCTCAGGGGCTTCCCAAGCGACTGGATTGACTTCTTCTGCTTCGCCGCAGGTCTTCAGTCTATTCATGCCAGTAGTAGATGGAGTCCAGTTTCCAGCTACTATAGAGGTCATCGGGGGTGACTATGGAGCCCCCGTTGCTGTCAAGGTCGATGCTATGCAGCTCAGCGTACTCAGGAGGGCCTTCGTGGTAGGCGTGCCATACCAGTTCGCTGCAATAGTGAGCATCCTGGTCATACTTCTTGAATCTCCAGTCATAGGGGTCACCCTCTTGAGCTAGGGCATACTCTACCGCAGCAGCGATAATAGCACTTCGATTCTCACCCCAGTTCCACCAACACCGCTTCTTGGTGTTCACCCTTTTGAAGGTAACAGCCTCTCTCCCCTTCCAGAATTCCTCTAGGGTTATTACTCGGACTCCCGGCTCAGGGTTGAGAAATCCCTCCGCCGTGGAGTCCACCACAGACACTTCAGCTAGGCATGTGCCAGCATCAGCGTTCTCCAAAATCATGCCAACATGACTCCAGTAGCCATAAATGCAAGGCGCAATGCGTCCAAACACTATATCCCCAGCCTGCACATCGCACGGCAATACTGGGTCATCAGGCTCAGCCCAAGCACTCCCTCCCCATACGAAACATAAAACTAGTGCTAGACTCAGTAGCACGCCTATTGTTCGCAGATTTCTCACTGTTCTCATCCCCTCTCACCTGCGGGTGCGGACATTTCGCGTAGCCTCCTCTAGCTTTGCCCTCTCCAAATCCGCCTTGCTGGGCCTGCTCTGACCCTGCAAACTCGCAGCTTGCCTCATTCTACCGCGATATGTGCACTGGCGCAAGAAGCCTCCATTGAAGAAAAGTGGAAATAGGTGGTGAAAAGGTAAAGAACAGGCACTAAGTGCAAACAATGGGAGGAAAAGTGAAGTGAAATTGGGTGAAGTGTATTGACAGGTGCTGACCAGACTGGTATAAGCACGTCTGCGTGGCTTCTGTCGGGAGATTCATGGGCAGATGTCGGCACTGCTAGCTCCAAATTGCTCCCGGGATAGAGCGACCTTCGTTGCGGGTCTTTGACCCGTGCTGATTGCTCATTGCTCTCCTCGCTGAGACGGGGAGACCTTGGTGCGGCCAGAAGTCGCCCTGTAATCACGATCGCAGCTGTGCTCCGGCGTCTTTCTCTTCACTCTAGCACTAGACCGGGGCAAGCAAAGGGGGGTGGCGACTCCGTGGGATAGAGTCGATAGCATCGAGAATTTCCAAGAAACGGGAGAGAAGATGAAGAAGGTGGCTCCTGCAATCGGAGTGGTTGCTGTACTGGTCTGCCTGTGTTTTGCTTTCGGGGTGTCTGCACAAGGTGACACCACGGTCGATATCTCACCGGCCAGCCAGACAGTGTCTCCAGGCCAGGTATTTACGGTTGATGCAGTAGTTGACCCTGCAGCTCACATAGCTGGTGTCCAGTTCGACCTCAGCTTTGATCCCTCGCCTCTAACTGCAAGTAACGTTGCCGAGGGTAATCTACTGAATCAGAATGGCGACCCCACTTTCTTCCTTTCCGGCACAATAGACAACGTTGCTGGGACTATCACTGGCGTTGCTGGCGCCATCTTAGGAGTGGGTAAGACAGTGTCATCGCCAGGGACATTTGCCACAATCACCTTCACTGCCAAAACAACGATGGGTACCTCACCGCTTGATTTGTCCAATGTTATTGTAGGTGATTCTGCAGGAGACCCGGTAGCCATAGCGGTGACCGGCGGGAGTGTAATGATTGTAGGACCTGACCTTGTGACAACTGAGAAGTCGGAGGAATGGGTGCATCTTGCTGACAAGACCTATAACATCGACTACACGGTGAAGAACCTCGGGAGCGCCAAGGCGGATCCAAGCAAGACATGCATCTACATTGATGGCGAGCTTGAACTAAAGGACCCTGTTCCCGAACTGGCTCCAGGTGTTACCTACACCAATACAGTGGGGCCCTTCGAGATGACAGAATGTGAGGGCGATTCGATCGAGGTCTGTGCTGACTGCGACAATGAAGTCACGGAAGGCGATGAAACGAACAACTGCCTGCAGAATGAGCTTGAGAACCCAGGCACCTGCAGCGATGCGGATTGCGACGGCAAAGTGACAATGAACGATGGCAGGCAGATATTCATGTACCTGATCTATGGGCCAGAGAAATATCCCATTTGTGACGCCTGGGCGGCCGACTGCGATGGCATCGCGGGGATAACAATGAACGATGGCCGACAGATATTCATGAACCTGATCTACGGGGTGGATA
>CAZCXP010000005.1:0-39016 GCA_964502665.1 uncultured Dehalococcoidia bacterium
GCCGCTTACAAATTTAGCATAGAGCCAACCGAGTGTCAAGCGAGGCCATACCCACCGTAGCGTCATAGCGCGCCGCTTGGAATCGTGCGTTGCGCGTGTTAGGATACCTCCCCTGTTCGCTGCGGAAGCCGTACGCGGCATTCGAGAGACTTGACAAACGGCGCAAGAACTGTTACAAATCTAACAGTCCGCCAATGAGCAAACTGAGCAGGGACTTCTCTGACCATTTCAGTTGATATCTAGAGAATTGTCAGTCCGTTAGTCCCTGCGGACTGACAACGGATGCGGAGATCGAGCAGCAGGGTGAGGTATGAATTGGCTTGACGCAGTGATTTTCCTTATCCTGGCCATACCTACGTTCATCGGCTTCAAGTGGGGACTGGCAAAGATGGCTCTCCCCCTGTTAGCAATAGTCTCCGGTGTCATCTTGGCAGGGATATTCCACAGCTCCTTGGCAGATTGGCTGTCCTCCTGGCTGCAAAGCCCGAATCAGGCCAAAGTTGCTGCCTTCATCATTATCTTTGTCCTGTTCATAGCCGCAGGGTTGTTATTGCGATCGCTGCTGCGTAAATCCTTGCGCTTATTCCGTTTTGGCTGGGGAGGGCTAACAGGAACCGTCGTGCCATTGCTCGGGATTCTTCTGGGTTTGGCCCTGGCAGGGCTCTTCTACGGGTCCCTGGCGGACTGCTTATCTTCCTGGCTAGAAAGTCGCAGCCAGGCCACAGTAGTTGCCTTCCTCATAATCTTCATCGTCGTTATGGTTGCATCAATCGAACTGTACCTGGTACTATCTTCGCTTGCCGGCAAGTCCCCCAGCATTCCGCTTATGGGCTGGGCAGATAGGCTGGGCGGAATAATCTTCGGCTTAGCCATCGGCGGCATAATCTCGGGGGCCATCCTATCCCTGATCGCCAAGTATTCCCCAGGAATGGAAGCCACGATTAGCGATTCCAGCCTTGCCGCTTTTTTCCTCGATCAGTTCCCCTTTGTGCTCCACCTCCTTCCTGAAGAATTCAGTACAGTGCGCGACTTTTTCGCCTGAGGCAGTTGATATATTTTCACGGCAAACGCTATCCGGGCAGAGCAAAGCAGGCATCTTTTATCTGGTTTGCTCTTGTCACTATCGCCTTGCCTCAATCTCAACAACATTGACCGAATTTGGTGCAGCAGCTTCAATGTGCTAAAATAGCGTTCAAAGCGCTGATAGGAGCAGCAGGACAAACATGAGTTGGCTCGACGCAGTAATCATTCTCATACTCATTCTCCCTATGTACATCGGCTACAGAAGAGGGCTGATAGGGACGGTCGTCCCGCTGGTAGCAATCGTCCTGGCGATCCTCGTGGCAGGACGCGCGTACGACGACCTCGCAGGCTGGTTTCACCCTGGTTTGCTCAAAAGCGAAGCCCAGGCCAACGTAGTCGCTTTCGCTATCATCTTTATCCTGGTCATGGCAGCAATGACGGTAGTATCTCTGCTGCTGCGTAAATTCCTCCACCTGCTACTTATGGGCTGGGTCGACAAAATAGGTGGGCTGGTCTTCGGTCTAGTCATCGGCGGCCTAATTTCTGGTGCCGTTCTGTCCCTAATCGCCAACTCCTTCCCAAGCGTAGAGGCTACATTTCAAGACTCCCTGCTTGCTGCTTTCTTACTCGACAAGCTTCCATTCGTGCTCTATCTTCTCCCGGAAGAGTTCGACGCCGTGCGGGATTTTTTCATTTAGGGCCATTGCCATACGCTTTGCCAAGGATTACAATGAAGACCAAGGTAGAAGCGGTTTCCTGCCTCCTTCACGTCACTATTTCACTCTAGCTGAAAGAGCACGATAACCCATGAAAGCACAGCATTTACATGACTGGCAAATGACGCCGGAGCAAGCCAGGCAAATACAACGAGACCTGGCGGCGATGGTCTCCAGGCGAAACGAGGTAGGTGAAATCTTCCTGGTCGCAGGGGTCGATATCTCTGCACCCGATTCCGAAGGGTTTGCACGAGCAGCAGTCACCGTCCTCAGCTATCCCGAGCTGGAATTGAAGGAGACCGAGGTTATCGAGCAGCGGGTCACCTTCCCCTATGTTCCCGGACTTCTCTCATTCAGGGAGTCCCCGCTGATCCTTGCTGTCTGCGAAAAGCTGAACGCTGACCCCGACCTGATCCTTGTGGACGGCCAAGGCATTGCCCACCCCAGAAGGTTGGGATTGGCCTCACACCTGGGTCTGATGTGGGACAAACCAACCATAGGCTGTGCCAAATCCAGGCTCTGCGGGGACCATCAAGCAGTGCCGCCGGAGCCAGGCTCCTACGCCGAGATCATCCACAATGGTGAGGTGGTAGGAGCAGCGCTTCGCACCAAACGGGGAGTAGCTCCAATCTACGTGTCGATAGGACACAAGGTAGACCTGCAAGCTGCCATAGGCTTGGCGCTGGGCTGCTGCCGCGGCCTGCGACTGCCAGAGCCCACAAGACTCGCACACCTCGCTGCTGGCGGACATCTCAAAGCCAAGGGAGCAGAAGAAACCCCGGCACAGCTAAGACTCAAGTTATCTTAGACCTAAGGCCTAGTGGAAGAGAGGGCAAAATGGAGGAACAGAAGCAGAAATTGGAGGACCTGAAGGGCCGCATCTCCGATATGCTGGTGCATCTTTGACGTCTCTGCCAAGGAAAAGCAGATAGCTCAGCTTGAAAAAGAGACCTCCCACCCCGACTTCTGGCAGGATCAAGACAAGGCCCAACAGACTATGCGGCAGATCTCGGATCTGAAGGGGGTGGTGACCACCTGGCGCGATCTAGATAAAAAGGTTGCCGACTTAGCCACTTTGATCGATTTGTCCCTTGCCGAAGAAGATCGCTCTCTGGAAGAGGAGATCTCCCACGAAATAGAAAGCGTCGAGCACTCCCTTGAAGATCTCGAATTCCAATTGCATCTAGGGGGCAGGTACGACCCCAGAGGGGCCATGCTGGCGGTACACGCAGGCGCCGGAGGCACCGAATCCCAAGATTGGGCCCAGATGCTGCTCAGAATGTACCTTCGATGGTCAGAACAGCATGGTTACCGCACTGAAGTTATCGAGAGCTCACCGGGAGAGGAAGCAGGAATAAAAAGCACCCTCATCGAAATTGACGGGGATTACGCTTATGGATACCTTAAGGGAGAGCGAGGGGTACATAGACTGGTGCGCATCTCCCCTTTCGATGCTTCTCACAGCCGCCATACTTCCTTCGCCTTGGTAGAGGTTATGCCAGTGGTGGAGAGCGGGGTGGATATCACCATCGACCCCGATGACCTCAAGGTAGAGGTCTTCCGCTCCAGCGGCCCCGGCGGTCAGCACATGCAGAAAACCAGCAGCGCGGTTCGCCTGACGCATCTAACGACTGGACTCGTGGTTAGTTGCCAAAACGAGCGCTCACAGTATAGAAACAAGGAAACGGCCATGAGAGTCCTCCGCTCCCGACTCCTTGAGCTGGAGTTGGAAAAGAAAGCTGCGGAACAAGCAAAACTAAAGGGGGAACACGTCACCGCCGAATGGGGCAACCAGATTCGGAGCTATGTGCTTCACCCCTATAAGCTAGTTAAAGACCATCGAACCGGGTATGAAACTAGTGACTCCTCTGCTGTGCTCGACGGCGGACTTGACGAACTACTCAAAGCATACCTGAGATCCAAGGTACAAGCTTGACCAAAAAGCTCGTTCCTTTGCACTCTCTCTTATCCTCATTGCCTACCATCGGGCCGGCTCAGCCCCAAGAGGGAATATCAGCATCGTCTGAGAGCAGGGAGAGATAAGAAGTGAAAACGAAACTGCGGCTGTCAGTGCAAATCGTTTGCGCCCTAATCGTGCTGCTGTCGCTCGCCACAGGGTGCAACTTGGGGCAACCAGGCCCCACTGACATCACCCCAAATGGAACCCTGACTCTCTCTGACGTAGCCCCGTTGACTCTCGATCCTGCGCTGGCGCGATCAAGTACATCACTAACATACATTGTCGAGATCTTCAGTGGGTTAGTTAGCTTCGACCCCGAGCTCAATCTGACGCCCGAGATCGCAAAAAGCTGGGAGATAAGCAGCGATGGAAAGACCTACACCTTCCACCTGCGTGACGGCGTGAAGTTCCATAACGGGAAAGAAGTCACTGCCAGCGATTTCAAGTACTCGATGGAACGCGCCTGTGACCCGTCGACCGCATCCCAGACTGCCGAGACTTATCTCGGCGATATCGTCGGCGTACAGGAGAGACTCTCAGGGGAAGCTGCCGAAATCAGAGGCATCAGGGTCATCGATGACTATACCCTCGAGATCACCATCGATGCTGCCAAGGGATACTTCCTATCCAAGCTAGCTCATCCCGCGGCTTATGTTGTTGACCAAACCAACGTCGAATCGGGAACCTACTGGTGGCGAAACCCCAACGGCACAGGACCATTCCAGCTCAAGGAATGGCAAGAGGACGACTTCATAATACTGGAGAGAAACAGCCTCTACTACTTGGAACCGCCCAGGATAGAACACGTCCTCTATCTCCTTTGGGGCGGCGTGCCGATGATGATGTACGAGACCGGCGAAATCGATGTCACAGACGTTTACCTGGGCGACATTGAGAGGGTGCTCGATCCGGCCAACCCCTTGAATAAGGAACTCACTATCACTCCTGAACTCAGTCTCTTTTTCATAGGCTTCAACTCAGCCAAGCCGCCGTTCGACGACGCCAGAGTGCGCCAGGCATTCAGTCACGCCATAGACAAGGACAAGATTATTGGACTCGTCCTCAAGGATCTGGTATATACGGCCGATGGTATACTGCCTCCCGGTATGCCCGGCTACAACGAGGATATTCAAGGTCTAGCTTTCGACGCAGAACTGGCAAAACGACTGCTCGCAGAATCAGAATATGGAGACGCCGCCAACCTGCCACCCATCACCCTGACCTCACCGGGCAGAGGCTCAGTATCGAACTTAGAGGCGGCCTTGGTTGACATGTGGCGGCGTAATCTGGGAGTGGAAGTTGAAATAAGACAGCTGGATCCAGAGAGATACCCTAGCGTTCTTATGCAAGAGAAGGACGAATTATTTACCCTCGGGTGGGGTGCTGATTACCCAGACCCACAGAATTTCCTGGACGTACTGTTCCACAGTAGTACCAAGGACAACATCGGCGAGTACAGCAACCCTGAGGTAGATGCTTTGCTCGAAGAGGCACGAGAGGAGGAAGATGTCACTGCCCGAATGAACCTCTACCAACAGGCCGAGCAAATGATTGTCAACGACGCTGCCTGCCTGCCCCTATTCTTCGACGTTAGTTATACACTGGTCAAACCCTATGTTGAGAACCTACCCCTCACCCCGCTGTGGATACCGCGCCTCAGGTATGTTTCCATCGAGCCACACTAAGGGGTATGCTCCGCCAAGCCAGGATATACTGTTCATAAATTCGCTTTGCGGGACGCATGCAATCCACACAAGACAAGCCGCCTACAAGCCAAGCGCAAAATGGGCTATGGAGGAACAGCGCCCAGCTTTACTTCCGTTCAGTATTGTTCTTGATATCAGTGAGGGTTTCGTTCATGCGGAAAAGCAGGATCAGTAGCTCGCAGACCACCCTCCAGTAAATCGGACCGACAATAATATACAATAGCCCAAACAACCTCGCGCCGACCTCATCCGCAGCTACCAAGACCACAATGCCAGCAATTATGGCTGCTGCGACGCCTATCCAGAATATGACCTGGATGAAAACCGGCGTAATCATCTTCCTGAATGATAGAAAGTCACCCATTATTCACTCCTTTCTCAGTTGCCTTGTCGCAAATGAGACTGTTCACCTGACCCGAGCACTTGAAAGCTGCCACCACCTTTGGGATTCTTTGGCTTACGCACTGGTCAGAGGTTCTATATAGGACCGCCGGGGTAGAAAATCAAGAGACTCGCGCAAGACTTGTCAATACTATCCTTTTCTGGTCTGCTGCCATACATAGAACAGGCGCTGCCACGCGATTAGATTGGCCAACACCGCTATTATCCACAATACCACCAGCATCTGATTGAAGATGAGGCCGATTGCCAGCACGATAACCCTCTCAGGACGGGTAAATATCCCAACCTCACACGTCAGCCCCAGCCCTTCAGCCTTTGCCCTGACATAGCTCGTCATCATCGATCCCACCAGGGCAGCGCCAACCAGCACCAGCTCTTGATAACAGCCTTGATTGTTGAATTCTTGCGCGTAGTAGGCTAATAAGCCCAGGAACAGCGCCGCCTCCGAGAAACGGTCGAAGGTGGAATCGAGCAGAGCACCAAACCGGGTGCTGCGCCCGCTGGCGCGAGCCACTGCCCCATCAAGTAGATCGAAAGCCCCCGAGAGTAGCACCAGAAAACCGCCCACAAAAAAGTGGCCTGCGGCCAGTATCCAGGCCACTCCGAGAGCCAGCATTAGGCCCAAAACAGTTAGAGCATTTGGGCTCAGCCCCGTTTTGGCCAGCAACTTCGCGGGGAACCTATCGACGCCCAGAGCCAAGGAGCGCCGAGCCTTGGCGAGCTGTGGGGATTTCCTCACTGATCACCCCGGAGCGACTTCTCAGCAGCTCCTGGTAATAATTCATTACTTGCTGGGCAACCCTCTCCCAGCTATAACTGCCAACCTCCACCTTACCCATCTCCCCCATTCTTTCCCTCAGCGGCCCATCCTGTAGCAACTGAAGGATAGCACCGGCAAGCGCTTTCTCATCCCGAGGCTTGACTAGCAAGCCATCAACACCATGATTGATAACAGCGGCATATCCTGGAATATCCGAGGCGACGGTTGGCTTCCCAGCAGCCATCGCCTCCAGCAACACCAGTCCGAAGCTCTCCCAGCCGGTTGCAGGTGAGCAGAAGACATCAGCGCTTTTGTAGTAACGAGGCAGGTCCTCATAAGATACGTAACCAGTGAAAACAACGTCTTCTAGATTACGCCTGGCAGCAAGCCTTTGATAATTCCGATACGAGCGATCCTCAGGGCCGACCACGATGAGCCGACACTGAGGCAGCTCCCTTTTCACTTTCTCATAGGCCCCAAGCAAGTACTTGAAACCCTTTCTTTTCTCCATCCTGCCGACAAACAGGATGTTCAACTTGCCATCGCAGAATCGCTCAAGTGGGGCCACCGGACGGGAAAAGTGCGGAAGGTCAATGCCGTTGGGAATTATGGTGTAATCACCCGGGAAATACCTGCTGACAAACTCCATCGCTGCGAAGGACACCGCTATTCTGCCATCGAGCTTGTTGAACCAGCGGTTGAGACATATCGGTTTCCAGAAAGAATAGCCCCAGCTTCTGCTGCGACAGGCATGGAATGTGCCCACGGTGAGTTCCTGCGACGCATGATGCAACACCGCGGTGGCTAGTGTCGGCATCAAGGGCTCGTGGATATGGATAACGTCGAACCTCTCTCGTCTAAGCATATCCCTGATACCGTTGGAGAAAACCAATCCCGGCGATACGGGGCTGCGGACAACGGAGCCGCTGGCATGAATCGGCACTGGTCTGCCAAAGACAATGATATCTCCATTCTTCCGAGTCTCCCGAGGTTTAGAGGATGGAGCAATAATCTTCACCTGATGTCCCATGCGGGTGAAATTCTCCTCGAGACGGGAGATATGGATATTCACCCCGCCGGTGTAAGCATAATCGTAAGGGGAAACCAGGGCTATCTTCATAGTTCCTTTGTTCCGAAAGTAAGGTTCAATCCGTTCACCCTGAGCCTGCCCCTGATCTACTCAGGGGCCCGTCGAAGGGCCGTTCATGGTTCGACGAGCTCACCACGAACGGCATCTGGCGTATCATTTTCGTCATTGGCTGGGTAGGTTGCCCGACGTCGGGCAACCTACCCACAGTCGGATGCCCTCACAATTTTCATCACTCGTATGGACACTCGCCCGTTACAGCTTATTCTCGTTTTCGCTTCTTTTTCGCTGTGCCGCCAGCGTTGGTACTTGACCCTGCAGCTTGGTTGCCGGCAATGAACTCCTCGGTCGCCTTTCGAGCCTCCTCGTCTGTGTACTGGACTGGAGGGGATTTCATGAAGTACGCAGAGGGGCCCTCGAGTGTCCCACTCAGGCCCCTGTCCAAAGCCAGTTTGCAGCACCTTATGGCATCAATGACCACTCCCGCCGAGTTGGGACTATCCCACACCTCAAGCTTAAGCTCCAAATTCAGCGGCACATCGCCAAATGTGCGTCCTTCCATTCGAATATAACACCACTTCCGGTCACCCAGCCAGGGTACATGGTCGCTGGGGCCGATATGGATATTCCCCGGGCCAAGGTCATAGTCAAGCTGAGAGGTTACCGCCATTGTCTTGGATATCTTCTTCGACTCTAATCGCTCCCGTTCAAGCATGTTGTAGAAATCAGTGTTGCCCCCGAAGTTCAGCTGGTATGTCCTCTCCAGCTTGACGCCTCGGTCGTGGAAGAGTCTGGTGAGCACCCGATGAGTAATGGTTGCGCCCACCTGAGATTTGATGTCATCACCAACGACCGGCAAACCTGCATCCTTAAAACGGTTTTGCCAGTATTTCTCGCGAGCGATAAACACTGGGACACAGTTGATGAAGCCGCATCCTGCAGCGATGATCTGCTCCACATACCACTTGGTGGCCTCCTCACTGCCTACAGGGAGGTAACTCACTACGACATCGGTCTCTCTATCCCTGAGGATCTTGACGATTTCCGCAGTGGAGCCCGGTGCCTTGGTTATAATCTGAGAAAGGTATTTCCCCAGCCCGTCATGGGTCATACCCCTTTCTACCACCACCCCGGTGGGGGGAACATCGCAGAACTCGATGGTATTATTTGGCGGGGCTGATATCGCCTCAGATAGATCCTTGCCCACCTTGTTGCGATCTATATCGAAGGCAGCTACGAAGTTAATATCTCCTACATGATAGCCACCCAGATTGACATGCATCAGCCCGGGCACGAAATTGTCCTCAGAAGCGCTCCGATAGTAATACACCCCTTGAACTAATGATGAGGCGCAGTTTCCAACCCCAATTATGGCCACATTTATCTTACCCAAGTTCTAGCGCTCCTTTCCTCTGGCAGTATGAAGGCGGACTTGCTTAGGGGAGAACCTTATGCTATTCTTAACGCCGCAAAGATGGTTTATGATTTCCATACCCACACCTGTATAAGCGATGGCGCCCTGTCACCACTAGAACTAGTGAGAAGGGCGCTCATCAATGATTACTATGCCATTGCAATAACTGACCATGTCGGTATCGGCTACCTACAAAGGCTGATCACCGAGATTACGGCGGATTGCGCCCTGGCCCAGAAACACTGGGGAATCACCGCCATCCCCGGGGTTGAACTCACCCATCTCCCAGCGGCAGCGATCGCCGAAACCGCAAAAGCAGCCAAGGAAATGGGGGCTAAGCTTGTGGTGGTTCATGGTGAAACCACCGCTGAGCCCGTTGAGCCAGGCACCAACTTGGCCGCGGTAAAATGCCCACACGTCGATATCTTGGCACATCCAGGATTAATAACTCTCGAAGAAGCAAAACTTGCAGCTGCCAATGACATCTACCTCGAAATCACCGCGAGAAGACAACACACTTCAACTAACAAACACGTTGCCCAAATTGCTCGCCAGGCCGGAGCAAAGCTCCTCGTCAACTCAGACGCACACAGCGAACTCGACCTACTCACTCCCAAGCTAGCCCATTCTATTGCCAAAAGCGCCGCGCTTACCAACAATGAAATTGCAGATGTACTCCAACACAACCCACTCGCCCTTATCAGCAAGCTGCTCTCAAAGTGAGCTGTGTCGCGATCCCGTAAGTTAACACCTAACCTTTTCCGATTCTAAATACCGTGGTCCCGCACTTACCGCACTTGCCTTTTGTCGCTGGCTTGCCATTCTTAAGTGTAACTTGGGTCGGGCTCTGAATGTCAACCTTCTTTCTGCATTTGAAGCAATACGCCTGCACTTGATCACCCCCTTTCCAGTCCTAAAGACTATACACATGCAAAATAGCAAATGTCAAGCGTTACTGCTCCCTTTTGCAAAAACCTTCCGTGGCTGCCAGCAGCGTCGAGCCTCATCATAGCGAAGTATGGCCACCAAGCGCCCATCATTGGAATAAGCCCGACGCAGTGCTCCCGACGGCTCTTCTTCCTGTCCCAGGCCCAATGGACGTCCGTTAATTATCGCGCGCTCATCGTCATCACCCACGGTCATGGCCGGCAAATGAAGAACAGCCACATCGATAGGATGGATAAGCTCGGACCACCAGCCTTCCCTGAAAGCATCCTCGACCTGTGCCATAGTGACTGCGTCGCTTATATGGAAAGGTCCGCTGCTAAGGCGGACCAGGTTTCTGAGATGGGCACCGCACCCCAGCTTTTCCCCCAGGTCATGGGCCAATGAGCGGATATAAGCCCCCTTGCTGCATTCCACCTCCAAAGTGAGTGAAGGAGGTTGCCATTCTAACATCTTAATACGAGAGAACTCAACCTCCCTGGCTGCTCTCGGTACCTCGACCCCAGCCCGAGCCCACCGGTAGAGGGGCACGCCCTGGTGTTTGACTGCGCTGTACATCGGTGGGATCTGCTTTACACGCCCGCTGAAAGACGCCGTGGCCGCCTCGACCTCTCCCCTGGTTAGTACCGAGGTATCGCCCCTCCCGGTAACCTTGCCAGTGGCATCATACGTATCCGTAGATATGCCTAGCCCGATCTCAGCGCGATAGGTCTTCTTGGCCTCAGCCAGGAACTCAACCAACCTCGTCGCCTGCCCAAGACAAATCGGCAGCACGCCTGTAGCTTCAGGGTCCAGGGTCCCCCCGTGCCCTACCCTCCGCTCACCACTCAACCTCTTGACAGCAGCCACAGCTTCAAAAGAGGTTTTGCCTCTGGGCTTGTCCAGGTTCAGGATTCCGTCAATAGCCACCTCTAGTCTACTTCACCAGGACTGTCACTAGGAGCCACCTCTTTGATCAATTCAAGAAGATGACTCCCCCGCTCAATAGACTCATCTCTTTGGAAGTTTAGCTGGGGAATGTACCGCAAGGAAAGACGCTCGCCCAAGCTACGACGCAGAAACCCAGAGGCCGCGGCCAGCCCTTCTTCTACCTGCCTCTTCTCCTCCTCGGAGCCCATAGCGCTGACAAAAACCTTGGCATGCCGCAGGTCAGGGGACGTATCTACCTCGGTTACACTCAACAAACCGCCAAGCCTGGGATCCCTGATCTCATGCATGAGCAGCTCGCTTATCTCCTTGCGTATGAGGTCATTGACCCTGGCTATGCGCCGAGTGCTCATCTCACCCCGACCTTGATTAGGTTCAGCCTGCCTTCTCTCTTCTATAGGACTCGATGATATCGCCCATCTCGAATTCCGAGAAGCCCTCGATACCTATTCCACACTCAAACCCAGCTGCTATATCCCGAACGTTTTCCTTGAAATGCTTCAGGCTCGTGATAGGCCCTTCGTGGATAGACTCACCATTGCGCAGAACCCTGGCCTGTGCCCCGCGGCTCAACTTCCCATCAGTTACATATGTACCCGCTACCGTGCCCTGCCTCACACTGAAAACAGCCCTTACCTCGGCATGCCCTTCCACGACATCCATATAGGTCGGCTCCAGCATCCCAGCGAGCGCCTTCTCGATATCCTCAACCACGTTATATATCACCTGGTAGCAACGGATATCAACGCCCTCGGAGTCAGCAAGGAGTTTCGCTCCAGGCTCTGGACGGGTGTTAAACCCAATGATAATTCCCTTGGAAGCAATAGCTAGCATGACATCGTTTTCGGTAATGTTACCGCTCCCTGAATGGACAATCCTCACCTTGACCTCCTCGCTCCCCAGTCGCTCCAAGGAACTCCTTATAGGGTCGATGCTCCCCTGGACATCAGTCTTCAGAATGATGTTAAGCTCCTTTACCTGCCCCGCCTGGATTTGAGCGAAGAGGTTGCTTAACCTCGGAGCCCTGGACGCGCTTACTCTTCCTCTCCCCCTTTGCCGCTGCTGTGCCTCGACTCGCGCCTCCTTTTCGCTGCCGACCACAGCGAAGGAGTCCCCCGCCTGTGGGACGCCGTTCAGCCCCAGCACCTCAACAGGCATAGACGGCCCAGCCTTCTTCACCCGTTTGCCTTTGTCGTCAAACATCGCCCTTATCTTGCCCCAAGTCTCACCGACCACCGCGTTATCGCCGATCTCGAGAGTGCCTGTCTGCACCAAGACTGTAGCTAAAGCACCTTTGCTACTGTCCAAGCTCGCTTCGACCACCGCGCCAAAGGCTGGCCGTGTGGGATCAGCCTTGAGCTCTTGAATCTCAGCCACGATAAGCAGGTTTTCCAGAAGCTCAGAGATACCGTCCCCCCGTTTGGCAGAGACCAGGACACAGACGACATCCCCACCCCACTCCTCAATGATCTGGCCGTTATCAGCCAGTTGCTGCTTGACTCGATCCGGGTTAGCCTCTGGCTTATCGATCTTGTTAATTGCCACCACGATGGGTACCCCTGCGGCCCGGGCGTGGTCAATAGCCTCCACCGTCTGCGGCATCACCCCGTCATCAGCAGCAACAACCAGAATCGCAATATCGGTAACCTTTGCCCCTCGAGCCCGCATCGCAGTAAAGGCCTCATGCCCGGGAGTGTCCAGGAAGGTGATCTTCTGCCCGTGGATTTCGACCTGGTAGGCACCTATGTGCTGAGTGATTTTCCCAGCTTCGCTGTCGACGACATTGGTCTGCCGGATGGCATCCAGGAGTTTGGTTTTACCGTGGTCAACATGTCCCATAATGGTCACTACTGGAGGACGTGGTTCTTGAGCTGCGCTATCCTCCCCGGTGAAGCGATACTTTTCAGCTGTCTCCGCAGAAGCTTCCGGCTCCTCCTTAGCCTCATAGCCGAGGTCAGTTGCGACACTCGCCGCGCTGTCGAAGCCGATAGCCTGGTTGATGTTGGCCATAATACCATTTCGCATCAAATGCTTGATCACCTCGATGCCGCTGACTCCCAAGATATCCGCCAACTGCTTCACTGTCAGCGCACGAGGAATAACAAGCTCTGTCTTAGCTTCCGACCTACCGACAGGCTGGCCTTTGCTCACCACAACATCCTCATCACTACCAGCTTTTCGCTTCATCCCCTAAGCTCCTTCACCACTAAGCTCAGTGCGATATCTCCCTCTCCTCAACGAGTTTAGGCAGGGCCTTGCTATACGCCGTAAGCTCAGCACGCTGCTCCGACGCAATCTCAGACCTCAGCGCGTGCTGAAGTCTTTTCCCCTTCAATCCGTTCTCCCAGCATTCCTGACGCCTGCAAAGATATGCGCCCCGCCCCGCTTTCTTCCCCCTAGGGTCTATCTCCAGACCTCCCTGCGGTGTGCGTACAACCCTCACCAGCTCCCACTTGGGTCTTTTCTCCCTGCAAGCGATGCAAGTGCGCTGCGGTACATGTTTGGGACGCTTTCCGGACCTTATCATCTACCGACTCTCACTCCTCCGAAAGATCCTCGTACTCATCAGCCGTGGCCGATACGGCGGCCCTTGGGCGCCTCCGCGCCTTACTATCCTCCAACTTCTCCTCCCTGGAAGTCTTCTTCTTCCTACCCTTCTTCTGGCTCTCAACCCCAACAGCCTTGGCACCGAAGATATCCTCAGCAAACCGGATTTGAGCCTTCTCAGAAGGCTGTACCTCCTCAGGAGTTGGTTCATAGGGAACTAATTCAACCTCTTCCCCCACTTCCGCTACCGGCTCCAATACTTCCTCAGAGATTGTCTCCGCTTCGCCCCAAGGCGGTTCTACCTCCTCCGACGGTGGAGCGCCCAGATCAAGAGCTCCAAGTCGCTCCTTCACCTCGGTCAGGGACTTCTGGCCAAAGCCCTTAAGCCCGAGTAAATCCTTGTCGTCCTTCTCCAGAAGTTGTCCAACCTTGGTAATGCCGCTTCCAAGCAGCAAGTTGAAGGTGCGCGCTGAAAGACCAAGTTGTTCCAAAGCGGCCTCGTATTGCTCCAGAGAGACAACAAGAGCAGGTGGTTTCTTTGCCTTCTTAGTCAAAACGGCCGCCGCCGGCTCCACCCCGGGCACTGCAGGCTTCTCTTTCACCCGTGTTGCTTTCTCCGCCTCAGCCGCGCTGACGCTCTTTATATCAATCCTCCAGCCAGTGAGCCGTGCGGCAAGCCTGGCGTTCTGTCCCTCCTTCCCAATTGCCAGGGAAAGTTGATTATCAGGGACAACAACCACGGCGGTATTTCCCTCTCCATTGATATCAACGCTGACCACCTGAGCCGGGCTCAGCGCATTGGCAATCAAGACCTTAGGGTCGGCATCCCACTGGATAACATCTATCCGCTCGCCATTGAGCTCATTAACTACGTTCTGTATCCTGACACCTCGCAGCCCAACACAGGAGCCTACAGGGTCCAGGCCCTCCAGCCTCGCTGCGACCGCTACCTTACTGCGGTAGCCAGCTTCCCGGGCAACTCCCTTAAGCTCCACGTTACCGTTGTAGATCTCAGGGACTTCCAGCTCGAACAGCCGGCGTACCAGATTCGGGTGCGAGCGCGACATTATGAGACGTGGCCCCCTGTTTGTTCGATTCACCTCCAGCAGGTAGAGTTTGAGCCTTTGTCCCACGCGGTAACGCTCATTCCGCACCTGCTCACCTCCAGGAAGTACACCCTCAGCTTTGCCCAGGTCAATGACAACCTGCCTCGGCTCTATCCGCTGTACTAACCCGCTGACGATATCCCCTTCTCGATCGATATACTCCCCGAAGATAAACTCGCGCTCAGCTTCCCGAAGACGTTGCAGCACCACCTGCTTGGCGGTTTGCGCCGCGATTCGTCCAGCATGCAAAGAGGTGGTCTCAAACGAAATCGTTTCGTCCAGTTGGGCATCCTTCTTCAGCTTCCGAGCCTCCGCCAGCGATATCTCCTGGTAAGTGTCCGTCGGCTCCTCCACCACGGTCTTGATAGTATAAACCTTGACATCACCACTAACGGGGTGAATCTTCACCGAGATGTTTTGCCGCGCCCCGATCTCGTCCTTCTTGAAAGCAGTGACCAGTGCCGCCTCAACCGCTGCAAAGACCACCTCTTTGGGCAGGTTTCTCTCCGCAGCTAACTGAGTAATGGCAAGTAGAAAATCGGTTTTCATCTTGCCCTAACCTCCTTCTGGAGCACCGCTTTCCTCCAACCAACAAAAAAGTGGGTGAAACCCACTTCGCTCCCGATCGTTGTGCGCTGAGTATAGCACTTTTTGAGCTAAAATGCAACCCCTTGTGCTCGCTGGCAGTGTTCAAAAGTTGGCCACTTTTTCAGCCCACACTACCTTCCTGGGAATGCTGGCGGCCGCCTTTCTATAAATGCCTTTATCCCCTCAGCCATATCCTCTGTCGTGCCATGTCCAGTCATCGCCAGCATCTCCATCTCCAGGCCAGCATCCAGACTGCTTTCCATTCCGCGATTGACCAATCTCTTGACAGCCTTCAGAGCCATCGGGCTCTTGCCCAATAGCTTCGTTACTAGCTCGTTAGTCGCCTCCTCCAGTTTATCGGCAGGAACAGCCTTGTTGATCAGCCCAAGCCTCTCTGCCTCAGCCGCAGAGATCCGATCACCAGTGAAAAGAAGCTCTTTTGCTTTCCTGATGCCAATAAGGCGAGGCAATCTCTGGCTGGCACCGCCGCCAGGCAGCAAACCGTAGTTGGCATGCTGATCAGAGAGCTTGGCATCTTCCGAAGCGATAGCCAGATCACAAACCATAACTAACTCCAGACCGCCGGCGTAGGCCATGCCGTTTACTGCCGCTATCACTGGCACGCTCAGGTTCTCGATAGCGCTGAATACCTTGTTCCAGAGCCGAAGGAAGTAGTCCCGAGGCTTGTCGGGGGGGATAGTGGCTACGCCAGCGAGGTCAGCGCCGGTGCAGAACGCCCTTCCATTAGCGGTGATCACCGCGACCCTAACCGAGATATCGTTCTCAATATCCTCAATGGCCGCAGCCAGCTCCTCTAGTGTCTTCGCATCCAGAGCATTGAGCACCTCGGGGCGGTTCAGGGTTATCTTTGCCGCTCCCTCCTTCTTCTCAAAAACTACGTTGCTGAACTCCATTTGTTACCTCCTGCTCAGTTAATGGCGTAAACAGTTCTCGCTTCAGTCAGTGGTCACTATACAAATGAAGCCCGGTAAACAACATTTTCGGTGACGGGACGCCCAAGTAAGAAGATCAGGTCAGATTCTCACTGCCATTGCCCTTGGAAAGGATAGCTACTTTGCGAGCTTCGCCTTGCCCTATGCTCTGGGTGCTCACATAAGGATTATCTCTCAGTTCCAGGTGGATAATCCTGCGTTCGGCGGCGGGCATAGGCTCCAGGGTCACCGATCTACCTGTAGATCTCACCTGATCTGCGAGACGCCGGGCCAGGAGTCGCAAAGACTCGTAACGCCGTTGCCGATAGCCCTCAACATCAACGACCACACCGACACCAGATTTGAGACGCCTGCTGACAATAAGGTTAACCAAATACTGCAGTGAGGAAAGGGTCTCACCACGCCTTCCGATGAGGATGCCCAGGTCCTCGCCCGCTATGTCAAGTGAGATCACCGCTTGATCACCGCTGCCTTCTGCCTGCAGCTTAACGCTCGCAGATATTTCCACCAGAGATAGAAGACTCTCTAAGACCTCTTTGGCCATACCTCCAACATCAAGGTACTCGTTGGACAACGGTGCTAGCGGTGTCACCCTCACCGTGACCTCCTCCGAGCCTAACCCGAATAGGCCACCCCTTCCCTTTTTGACAACAACTACCTCCACCTCAGAACGACTCAGCCCCAGTTCAGCCAGAGCGAGATCAACGGCTTCTTCTTCGGACTTTGCGCTTACCTCGATGCTTTCCATTACGAACCTTCTTTCGAGCGGAACTCCCATCGGCCTCATCGGCCTCATCGGCCCCATCAGCTCCCTTTCTTCCAAAAACCGCGTTATCTGCCTCAGCCCTCTCTAGCTGCGGCGCCCCGGTGTCACCGCCTCTTCCGCTGCTGCCTGAAGCTCCCCCATTACTTTGTGAGATATTGGCCGGCTGCAGCAGCCTTCCTTGTGTCAGAGAGGCCAGAGAGGGAACCTTCAAAGTTCCCCAGCCAGACACGCGGTATTGTATCACTATGCTTATGACGTTAGTGAGTACCCAGTACAGAGCAAGTCCACTGGGAAATGTTAAAGCGAAGAAGCCAAACATCAGGGGCATCACCCACAACATAACGCGGCTCATAGACTGTTGCGTAGGGTCAGCCGATGGCTGCGTCGACATTTTCTGTAATACCCACATACTTGCCGCCACCACTATGGCCATGAAGATATCCCCACTCCCAAGATCAAGCCAGAGGAAGTGGTCGTTCAGCGGCACCTGTGCCTGAATTGGCGACCATGAATAGAGCTGTTTAGACAAGCCAAGAAGGTATTCGGGAGCTATGCCCAGACCCTGAATAACCGCCTGGTAAAGGCCGATCCAGATGGGAAACTGCACCAGCATGGGAAAGGCACAGCCCAGGGGGTTTACTCCCTCTTCCTTGTAGAGCTTCATCGTCTCCTCACCGAGTCGCTGTTTGTCCTTGGCATATTTCTTCTGCAGTTCCTTAACCCTGGGCTGTATCTCCTGCATTGCCCTGGCAGAACGCAACTGCCTCATGGTGAGCGGTAATGTAAGCAGGCGGATAATGACAGTCATTACGACAATAGCAAGCCCGAAGCTGCCGAAAAGATACCCGGACAGCAGAACCAGGAAGTTCATAATAGGGCGTAGAAGCACGAGGTCGAAGAGGCCTATAAAAGAAACAGCCCCAGAGGCAAAGAGGATAATCAGCACCGCTAAGAGCAGGAGAACAATAGTCCTAGTTTTAGGCATAGCTTTTCTCTATATCACTTAACATCGCTTAGCGGAACGTTCCATTCCTGGAGACCGGTCTTGCCCTCAAAGGCATAGACTGTGTTGTCGTTCCGAGCGTTCACGTAGACAATACCGCCAGCGGTAGAAAGAGGGGCAAGGATGCTACTGCCAACATCACTCTGCCACACCTCATCCCCATTCTCCAAGTCCAGGCCATAGACCTTGCCATCCTCGGAGGCCACCACTAGCACATCACCCACTATAACGGGAGATGACCTGATCTGAGCTTCGGTAGGAAAGGGGTTGATATCCCATTCGCTCGCCAATTTCCCACTCTCAGCGTCTATGGCATAGACATTGTGATCCAGACAGCAGGCATAGATGATGCCATCATGGTAAAGTGCCTCAGCCCAAAACCAGTTTCCCGCTTCAAAGGGTTGCTCCCATTTTGGCTCGCCAGTATCAGCGTAAACGGCATAGAATTTACTATCAAAGGAGCCAAAATAGACAACGCCCCCCACGATCAGCGCTTCGGAGGCAACGCCCCCACCGGTTTTGAAATCCCATTTGAGTTCACCTGTGTCAGCATCTATAGCGTACAGCTTGTGATCCAAAGACCCAACGTAGACCACGCCATCCTGGACTACAGGTGTTGATACTATCTGGTCTGCAGTCCGGTAAGGCTCGAAGCCCTCTTTCGCCCTACCTGTGCTTACGTCCACAGCATAGAGCTTACCATCGGAGGAACTAACGAAGAGCGTGTCGTCAGCAACAGCGACACCGCCCGCGATACTGCCTCCAGTTTCAAAAGGCTCTTCCCACACATCGTCCCCCAGTTCGGCATCGATAGCATAGACTTTCCCTTTGTAGGCCCCAATATAGACCGTATCATTGCCTACCGCTGGAGGACCGTAGAGCATCCCAGCCCCAAACCGTCCTCCTTGAGTACAGCTAAACATATTGCCTGCTTGCTCCGCTTCCGGCTCCCACACCCACTCGCCATCAGCCTTGGCTGGAACCTTCTTGTCCTCCTGGCGAGCAGAGACCTTGAGACAGACAACCCTGCCGTCCATGGAGCCAACGAACAGTGTGTCTCCATCTACCACAACTCCAGGCCACCCCCTGGGGCCAATACAGCCCGAAAGGGCTAGAATGCCAAGGAGAATAGCGATGACAATGGGTTTCGTCGATCTAGCTCGTTTGATGTCAAACATTCAGAAAAACCACTAACAAATAGGCAGAACCTGACAAGGGAGGGAAAGAGGTCAAGGCACAGGGTCCACACCACCTTTGCCCAGGGGATGACAACGGCAGATCCGCCTTGCAATCAGCCAACTACCCTTTGCCACGCCATACTTCTCAATCGCCTCATAGCCATATTGGGAACAAGAGGGCACGAAACGACACGAAGGAGGCGTGTTTGCAGAAATTGCCACCTGATAAAACCTTATTAGGTTTAATGCAAGCCTCGTCATACCTATGCCCTACCCATTCGCCTGGCTTCGCTCCCATCTGCCAGAATTTGAGCCCGGCGGAGCAACCTTGTCACAGCCGCTGTTACCTGCTGGTAGTTCGCTGTTGCTGCCCTGTTGCGGGCAATAAACACCATGTCCCACCCTGACTTAGTTGGGGTCACTCTTGCTACCTCGCGCAACAACCTCTTCACCCTATTGCGCACCACCGCCTTACCCAAGCGCTTTCCAGCTACAAATCCGTATCGGTTCCGTCCCAGACCGTTGGCTGCTGCTTTGAGAACGACAAGATCACACGCCCACGTCTCCCCATGTTCATGAATCTCGGCAAACTGTGAGTTTGTCCTCAGCCTCTCCTCTTTACCCATTCCGCCACTGCAGCAACCCTATACCGCAAGCCGGTAGCGACCCTTCAGCCGTCTCCGTTTCAAGACCATCCGCCCACCACGAGTCGCCATGCGACCGCGAAAACCATGCTTACGTTTCCTGGGAATCCTCTTCGGTTGATAGGTTCGCTTTGGCATCCCTTACCGCCTTGCTCGCTCGCTATTATACTTTATCCCCTTCTCCACTGTCAATTTGGGAGCACCCCCCTAGAGAGCATGCTTCAGCACCATAATCTCAGTCGCTTCCGGCAGTTGCTCCAACTTCAACTCCACTTCACTGGAATCCAACCTCTTAACCCCAGACTTGCCTTTAAGGAACTCATCCACCCCAGATATAGGAAAAGCGCACTTGTCATTTTTATAATGCATGGGAATTATCACTCTGGGCTTGATCTGATCACAAATCCTGCTAGCCGTGACCGCATCTATAGTGTAGTAGCCTCCCACAGGGATCATCAGAACGTCGACCTGCCCCATCTCGGCAAGCTCGGACTCCGCTAGCTCGTGCCCTAGGTCTCCCAAATGACAGAGCCGCAGCCCATCCACGATGAAACAGAACACCGTATTCGTCCCCCTATCCCTCCCCTTTGACGTATCATGGTAAGTTTGCAGCCCCTTGAATTCGATGCCACCTATCTCTGTCGTGCCCTTCCCGCCAACTATCTTAGGATTGCCTATGAGCTTGGCTCCCCAATGATCGCCATGCTTGTGGGTGACAACCACGATGTCAACTGCCTCTTGTATCGGCTCATAGTGGAGGTCAGGATACTTACCGTAGGGGTCAGTCATAATCCTTGTACCATCCTCGGCAGTGATCAAGAAAGCTGCGTGTCCAAGCCATTTGAGCCTCATGACAAAACCTCCTCAACAAGACCTCCGCGCTACTTATTTTGAGCGCTCCTCAGCAAGAGCCAGTGCGAGATTGACCAGCGTTCTTACCCCGACTCCCGTCGCCCCCTTAGTCAGATAACCTTGCTCCTTCTTAATGAACGAAGGGCCAGCGATGTCCAAATGGACCCATGGCGTATCCTCACTGAACTCAGCCAGAAACTGGGCAGCAGTGATGGCCCCGGCATACCTCCCCCCCGTGTTCTTGACATCAGCGACTTCGCTCTTGTTCTGCTCCTTATACTCCTCATACATTGGAAGCTGCCAAATCCTCTCCCCCGCCTCCTCACCAGCCCTAATCAGCTTAGCCACCAGTTCCTGATTGTTACCAAAAGCGCCACTGCAGATATCGCCCAAGGCTATACGGCAGGCACCCGTCAGCGTGGCCGCATCTACCAGGGGAGAGAGGCCGAGCTTCCTGGCATAGCTGAGGGCATCGGCCACAATCAACCGTCCTTCGGCATCGGTACTGACCACCTCTATCGTCTTGCCATTCAACGCCTTGAGGACATCCCCCGGTTTGAGCGCAGCCCCCCCGGGCAGGTTCTCCGTCGCCGGCACGAGCCCTGTCACGTTAATCCTCGGCTCGAGCTCAGCGATGGCTCTCATAGCAGCGATGACTGCAGCACCACCGGCCATATCCGCTTTCATCTCTTCCATACCCTCCGCCGGCTTGATCGAGATACCTCCCGAATCGAAGGTTATCCCTTTGCCGATCAGACCCAACGTGCCCGCCGCAGCATCACCCCCCCGATAGCCCATAACGATCAATTTGGGCGGTTGCTTGCTACCCTGGGCAACACCCAAGAGCGCCCCCATCCCCAGCTTCTCCATCTCCTCTCGCTCAAGCACGTTGAACTCCAGCCCCCGGTCGGCAGCGATACCCCGCGCCACCTCCGCCATATCAGAGGGCGTCATACAGTTAGCAGGCTGATTGATCATATCCCGGGCAACATTGGTGGCCTCGGCCAGCACCCTGCCACGGTTAACACTGCTATCCAAAGAAGGCAACCTGCTTTCATCCCGCTCCACTATCAGCAGTTCCTCGATCTCCCCGTGCTCCGGCTCCTTGGTAATATGCTTACGGAATTCATAAAGGCCGAGGATACTCCCCTCCGTGAGAGCCTGAACCGCTCTCCCCACATCCATGCCTCCCGCCCCCCCCCCCAGGATGAAGGTTGCCCCACCGTTTGCGCCCACCATTAGCAGAAAAACAAAAGCCACCCCCCAAAACCCACCAAAGGAGTCATAGGTGAACTTCTCTTGCTTACCCAACCCCACCACCGCCACCCGCTCTGCCTCCATTTTGCCCATCGTGTGGATCAGCGTAACCTCGTTGAGCTTGCCCTTGATCTCGCCCTCGTAGATAAGCTGACTTATAGTCCCGCCTAACGCTTGATCGACAGCGCGCGTGGCGCCACCGGCATACTCGATCCCTTCGAAGAGATTGACTATAGCAGCGTCGACCTTAACCTTGGTGATGTCGCCCGAGATAACCTTTACCTCCACTTCTCCCTCCTTTTCTAGCCTGCATCTCTGCTCTCATTGCCTCGAAAATAGCTGTGATCCGCTCGCCCTGAGCCCTTCGATGAACTCAGGACAAGCCTGTCGAAAGGCCGTTCATGGTTCGAGGCCGACAGGTCGGCCGTCCTACGGCCCAAGCCCATGACGAACGGCTGGGTAGGTTGCCCGACGTCGGGCAACCTACCCACAGTCGGATGGGCTCACTCATTTCCGTCATTCGTTGGTGGTCAGCCGCCTACGAGGGTTCACCTTGTGGATGATATCCAAAAGGCAACACAATTGCAACTCGCTGAATGGGACGCTACCAACAGTAGGGTGGGTGTAGCGCAGCGAAACCCGCCACTCATTCTTCCGGCCAAGACAGGTACTAACGTGGAGGACGAAAGCGCAGCCGAAGCAGGCCCTTTATGTCCTCCCAGGCGGTGCTGGCAATGCGCACCCTGGTATCTTCATCCTCCACCCATTCCACGGGCACATCTTTGATGCGATAGCCCTTCATCCTCGCCAGGAGCAGGAGCTCGGTGTCAAAAAACCAAGCCTGATCCCTAATTAAGGGTACAAGCTGCTGCGCCACATCGCGTTTCACCGCCTTAAAGCCGCACTGGGCATCGCTGAAACTCGAGCAGAACATCGCTCTAATCAGCAGATTATAGCCGCGTGAGGTGATCTCGCGCTTCAGGCTGCGTTTTACCTTGGAGCCCTTCATCAGTCGAGAGCCAACAGCGATGTCATAACCCTCGTCGATGGCACGGATCAACTCCGGAAAGGCATCCAGCTTAGTTGAGAGATCGACATCCATGTAGGATACTGCGTCCGCATCGCTCTCCAGCCATGCCTTCCTCAAGGCACGGCCACGTCCCTTCAGCTCCAGTTGTATATATCGCACATCGGGGTATTGCTCGGACAACTCCCTGGCAATAGCCAACGTCCCATCAACAGAGCCGTTATCGGCGATAGTGATCTGCCAGCGGCACGAGAGATTCTCAGCGAGAGAATCCCGCAGGACAGCCACGCTGCCAGCCAGAGCCCGTTCCTCGTTATAGACAGGGACAACGACATCAACGCTGTTCATTGTTTCGCCCCTCGTGATCACCCCCCAGAGCCTATTGCACCCCTGTTACACTTTGTAGACTCCTGCTTCCGCAGGAGTGACATGATTCTGTCATTCCCGCGCAAGCGGGAATCTATCTCATGAGTAGCTACCCCCCAACCCCTCCCTCACCACCTGCGCAACATCAAACGGGTCGCTGGAGATGACGCTCGAGGCGTAAAGCTCCATGGTTCCAATGTCTGAGGCCTTGCTTCCGGGACTGCCGCGATCAACAACACGAGCAATCGCCGGAAAGCCCTCCCAGTCCTCCTCCACCGGGGCAATGGGAGGCATAAGCAGAGCGGCATTGAAAGAGGTCACCCCCATCCGGTCGCGGAAACAAGCCAGAACCTCGTAGAGCCTTTCCTTCAGCGACCTACCAAGCTCCGGTGCTATTAGAACAACCTCCTTCTCTTTGACAGGCGTCAGGTACGCCATAACCCTGACCCCTTCTTTCTCGAAACCACAGGCCAGCGCCTGGTGAACCCGGTATAGATCATCAAAATAGTCCGACCAGTACTGCTCTCTATAAGAGAGGGCAGCACGGCGAAGTTGCTCCACCTTGGCATAGTGCCTCCGCCTGGCAAGCATAACCTGCGCATGTCCGTGCGGTATGGAAGCGCCTGCTCTGCCCCCACAGTTCCACATGAAGAAGAAGTACCTCGCTGCAGGGTCGGCGGTGTGCGCCTTCTGCGCCCACTTCCAGCCTGTATCGATGTAATCGGTCACATGCTCTCTGGTGAACCGAAGCGAGTCGGGCTCTCTGAAGATTATCACGCCGTGAAAGCCCTCGTACTTCGCGACATTGCTGGCGGTGATACAGTGCTTCCCCCTAACCCGCCCAAACACATCTTCTGGGGTCGCAGCTAGGGGATCGCGGAACAGTTCACCCTGCGGCCCCTCCGTCTCTGAGTCCCGGGGCTCGGAAACAAGGCTTTTCCCCTCAGGCCGGCTCGCCCGCAGTTGATTGAAAAGCGCCTCCTCGAGTGTAAACAGGTTCGTGACCCGAACGATCCTTTGCTCCAGAGTCCTGTCCACCGAGCCAAAATGCTCCTCAATCCACGGCCTCATACTCTGCGGAGGCTTTAGCTGCCCTCTAGCTACACCAATCTCGTAGATGCGTCCAAAAAGCTCCCTCTCGGCCACAGGGAGGGAGGCAACAAGGGTATCCAGATTGGCAATTTCAGCTTCGGTCACAGACCCCACCAAATCCTAATGTCTGAAATGTCGGACGCCGGTGAAGACCATGGCGACATTGTACTTATTCGCAGTCGCTATGACCTCTTCATCCCTGACCGAGCCACCGGGCTGGATGATGGCGGTAGCCCCACCCTTTGCCGCCAGCTCAACCCCATCGGGGAAGGGGAAGAAGGCGTCGGAACCAACTACACTCCCCTGGCTGCGCTCGCCAGCCTTCTCCAGGGCGATTTTCACGCTTGTCACCCTGTTCGGCTGACCTGCCCCCATGCCCAGGATCGTGGAGTCCTTCACGAACACGATAGCATTTGACTTGACGTGCTTAACTGCCTTCCAGGCAAATAGCAGGTCCTTTAACTCCTCCCCCGTAGGCTCGCGCTCAGTCACGGTGCGCAAGCTCAAACCGCCCTCAGGCAGGGAATCCGACGTCTGAACGAGAAAGCCACCACCAACTCGACGGAAGTCCAATGTAGGTAGAGCCTCTTTGCCAGGACCACGCTGCGAACCCATGGCCAGGATACGGAGGTCTCGCTTCTGCTTGAGCAGGTCGAGCGCCTTCTCCTCGTAATCGGGAGCTATGATCACCTCGTAGAAAGTCTTGGCGACCTCCTGAGCGGTAGCGAAGTCCACCGGCCTGTTCAGCGCAACTATTCCACCAAAGGCAGAGACGGTGTCTCCTGAGAAGGCACGTCTGTAGGCCTCGGCGAGATTCTGATGCGAAGCCAACCCACAGGGGTTAGTATGCTTGATAACAGATACCGTGGGAGCCTCAAAATCGGTGGCCGCGCTCCAGGCAGCATCGGAATCAAGGATGTTATTGAAGGAAAGCTCCTTGCCCCAGAGTTGTTTCGCTGAGCTTATGCCACCAACTGCCCCGCCGGCTACCTCCTCCGCATAGAAAGCAGCCGCTTGATGAGGGTTCTCGCCATACCTCAGATCATATCTCTTCCTGAGCGCGATAGTCACCTCATCGCCAAATCCCTCCTCACCCCGACGAAGGTATTGAGCGATAGCTGTATCGTAGGCGGCAACATGCTGGAAAGCCTTCTGTGCCAGTTTCCTTCGCTCCTCCCCCCGCACCCCACCACGGCGAAGTTGCTCCAGCACTGACTCATAGTCTGCGGGATCAACCACCACCAGCACATCGGGGAAGTTCTTGGCCGCAGCGCGAATCATGGTAGGACCGCCGATATCGATATTCTCCAACGCCTCATCCAAACCCACTTCCGGCTTGGCTACAGTCTCTCTGAAGGGATAGAGATTCACCGCCACCAGGTCGATAAGACCCATCTTGTTTTGCTCAAGCTCAGCGATATGTGCAGCGAGATTTCTCCTCGCCAGGATTCCGCCATGCACTGCGGGATGCAGTGTCTTCACGCGACCATCCAGGATCTCGGGGAAACCCGTCAACTCGCTAACGCTCCGCACTGACACTCCCGCCTCTGTAAGCGCTTTCTTGGTACCCCCGGTGCTGAACAACTCGAAACCTAGTTCTTCGAGACCACGGGCGAAATCGACTAAACCGGTCTTATCGGAGACACTTAAGATAGCACGCATAGACCTCTCCTATCATGTTTTCTCGACTGAGGTTGCCCGAAGCCGGGCAACCTACCCACGATAAAGGAAACAGCCCAACATACCGGGCAATCCTAAGAGACAATCACCCGTTCCTTCCCCCGCCCCTCCACCACCTCACCTATGAGCCTGGCCTCCGGAGCAGAAGCGATAATTTCATCAACATAGCCTGGCGAGCAAATAAGGACCATCCCGACCCCCATATTGAACACACGATACATCTCGCGCTGGTCGATTTTGCCGCGCTGTTGAATCAGGGTAAAAATCGGGGGGATGGACCACGACCCGGCTTCGATTCGGGCAGCCAGCCCATGGGGCAGAATCCGGGGCGGGTTATCGATGAGTCCGCCGCCGGTGATATGCGCCATACCCTTAATCCGGGGCAATAGCCATTTCAGCTTGGGATAATAGCAGCGGTGAGGCTCGAGTAGCTCCTCTCCCAGAGTACGGCCAAGCTCAGGATAGAATGTGTTTAACGTTGAACGTTCAACGTTGAACGTTTTGCGCACCAACGAGTATCCATTAGTATGCAGCCCACTCGAAGGCAGCCCTAAGATAGCGTCACCGGCTTCAATCGAGCTGCCGTCGAGGATATTTCCCCTCTCCACCACACCCACTATAAACCCCACCAGGTCATAATCACCTGGAGCGTAGAGACCGGGCATCTCCGCAGTCTCACCGCCGATGAGGGCACAGCCTGCATCGCCACAGGCGCGAGACAATCCGCTGACCACGCTCTCCACCTGCTCAGGGACAAGCTTCCCCGTGGCTATATAATCAAGAAAGAAGAGGGGCTCGGCACCGCAGGTGAAAATGTCGTTTACACAATGATTGACCAGGTCAATGCCGATGGTATCGTGCCGGTCGAGGGCAATAGCGATCTTGACCTTGGTCCCGACCCCATCAACGCTGGAAACCAGGACTGGCGCTTCGTAGCCTGAAAGCTGAAAGAGCCCGGCAAAAGCCCCGATATCGGCCAAAACCTCGGGTCGCAATGTGGCGCGGGCCTTTGCCTTGATAAGCTCCACCGTCTTGCTGGCAGCATCTATGTCCACACCAGATGCAGCGTAGGCAGTTCCCTGGGTTTTTTTAGTTTCCCGTCCCACCGAAGCGTCCATTCCCCTAATGAGATTGCTGAGATAGTCTTAATCAATCCCCACCAGGAAATTCTAAATGCTAATTCCTAAACTCTAAACGATATCAAATGTTCCAAATTCAAATGCCGCAAACGTTTTGAACCTTCGCCATTCAGTTTAGATCCACCCTCATCCTTCGGCGAGCTCAGGACAGGCTCTAACCTCTCCCTTCAAGGGAGAGGAATTTCTTTTGAAATTTGGTCATTTAGATTTTGAATTTGCCTTCGACCCGAGCTCAGGCCGAGGGTTTTAGGATTTCGAGTTTGGACATTAGGATTCGTTTCTGGGGCACACCCGGACCCCAGGCCCCGATTTATCGGGGCGTCGCTTTTTCAGCGGTCTCTTAGTATTGGGCCTTCCCTAGCCTGCGTCGGAGAGCGTCTCCAGCGCAAGCTTATCCATCTCGAGCTGAACCGGCACCGGATAGTCTCCGGTGAAGCAAGCAAGACAGAAGCTCTCCTTGGGTAGACCCACAGCCTGGATCAGGCCGTCTATGCTCAGATAGCCCAGAGAATCAGCTCCTATGAACTCGGCAATCTCAGGAACCGCCTTGTGGGCAGCAATGAGCTCCTGCCTCGTGGCCATGTCAACACCAAAAAAGCAGGGGTAGCGAATGGGAGGGGCACAGATACGCAAATGCACCGTGTTGGCACCTGCTCTCCGCAGTAAGTTGATAACTTGAGGTGTAGTAGTGCCACGAACGATACTGTCGTCAACCACAACCACCCGCTTCCCTGAGAGCACCTCAGGCATGGGGTTAAACTTCAGCTTGACCCCGAGGTCTCGTAGCCGTTGCTCCGGCTCAATGAAGGTACGCCCCACATAGCGGTTCTTGAGCAGACCCTCAGAAAACGGGATGCCGGAAGCGAAGGAGTAGCCGATACCGGCTGCGGTAGCCGAGTCGGGAATGCCTATGACCAAGTCGGCATCAACCGGATGCTCGTGAGCCAACTGCATCCCCATAGCTTGGCGCGCCGGGTAGAGGCGGCGACCGCCGATAATGCTATCGGGGCGGGCAAAGTAGATAAACTCAAATATACAGAGCGCCTTTTTCCTCGCTGTCCCTGCCCTGAAGCTATGAAGCCCAGCCTCATCAACGAGAACCACCTCTCCAGGATCGACCTCGCGCAGAAACTGCGCCCCAAGGTGGTCCAGGGCACAGCTCTCCGATGCCAGAACCCAGCCTCCGTCAAGAGACCCCAGACAAAGGGGGCGCACCCCCATAGGATCACGAACCCCAAGCAGTTTATCCCGGGTCATAATCACCAGGCTATACGCACCCTGGAGCCTGCCCATAGCATGCTCTATCTGCTGAACCAGGTCCTTGCCCGGAGAGGAAACGAGGAGATGAGCGATGACCTCAGAGTCTGAAGAGGTGGAAAAGGTATAACCCCTTTCCTCTAGTTCCTTACGCAGGTACTCAGCATTGACGATATTGCCATTGTGCGCCAGCGCCAGGTCCCCTGAAGGGCTGGACACCACTATCGGCTGTGCATTGAAGATGCGGCTTGACCCTGTCGTGGAATACCGGTTGTGCCCGATGGCGATGCTGCCTCTCAATTGGTCCAAGGTCGTCTCATTGAACACCTGGGCCACAAGCCCCATAGCTGCGTGCAATCGAATTCGGCTCCCATCGGCAGTGGCTATGCCCGAACTCTCCTGCCCCCTGTGCTGTAGGGCATAGATACCAAAAAAAGCAAGGCGAGCTACTTCGTCCCCTGGGGCATATACACCGAAGATACCGCAAGACTCGCGCAACCTAGCTCCCTTCACCCCAAGAGGGCGTTCATTTCGTCGGGCCTTCCCAAGTTGATTATATCCCCAATAGACTCAAGGGTCAATCTCATCAACAGCATTTCTTGTTGACAATCAATCGGGCTTACCGCTAGAATGCTTGCGGCAGCCGATTCGGGCAGCCCCACATGGCTAAGAGGCGTCTTTATGGACTTCACCATAGACATCGACACCGGCAGCTCCTTCACCGACGGCTTCCTGACCGCAGGAGATAGGATAGAACAGGTTAAGGTAGATACCACTCCCCACGATTTAACGGTTTGTTTCCTCAATTGTATCGAGGAAGGGGCAAATAGACTTGGCATCAGCGTGGAGGAACTGCTCTCCCAGACAAGGGTGATAAGGTATTCCACCACCATCGGCACCAATTGCCTGCTGCAAAGGACCGGCCCCAAATTGGGCCTCATCGCTACCGCAGGTTTCACGGATACGCTCTATGCTCATCATGATGATAGCGAAGCCCTCGAAGCAGCCAAAGCATTGGCTGGCTTAGTATCGCCCAGTATGAGAGTAGGCGTCAGGGAGGAGATCGATGGCTCAGGGGAAATCCTTGAGCCGCTTGATGAGGAAGGGGTGCGACAGGCTGTGGAGTATCTACTGGACTCGGGGGCCATGGGCATAGTAATCAGCCTGCGAAACTCAGCAGTCAACCCATTACACGAACAAAAGGCAAAGTCGATCATCGATAGCGAATACCCTCGCCACTACCTGGGCTCAGTCCCGGTGCTCACTGCCAGCGCCATCACAGCACACCCCGATGACCATGTTCGCACCAATACCGCGGCATTGAACGCCTATATACACCGAGACATGGTGCGCTACCTCTACCGCGCTGATGAGCTTTTGCGGCGGCGGGCATACCGCAAGCCCCTGCTGGTGATCCATTCCAGCGGGGGCGCCGCCAGAGTGGCCAAGACAACCGCGCTAAACACCTATAATTCGGGGCCGGTGGCGGGGCTGATCGGCTGCAGCAAGATAGCAAGCGAGCTATATGGGGTCAAAGCCTTCGTCTCCGTAGATGTTGGGGGCACCAGTGTGGACATCGGCGTAGGAGTCGGAGGAGAGGTCGCTCCCGACAGAGAGCCTGCTATCGAGGGAATTCGAATTGGACTGCCCATGGTGACGCTAGGAACGGCAGCGGGTGGCGGCGGTTCCATAGCGAGGATAGACGCTGCTTCCAGCAGCCTCCAGGTGGGGCCCGAGAGCGCGGGAGCTCTGCCAGGGCCAGTGGCTTACGACCTCGGTGGCCTGGAGCCAACGATCACCGATGCCGACCTGGTGCTGGGTTACCTCGACCCGGACTACTTCCTGGGCGGCAGAAAGAAACTCGTCAAGGATAAAGCGGTTGCCGCGATAAACAACCTGATCGCCAGAAACCTCAGTCTCTCCGTAGAAGAGGCAGCCTGGAAGATAATCCAGACCAGCGAGGATGATGTTGCCCGGCAAATCAAAGAGAATACCGAGAGAAAAGGCCTGAAAGCCGGCGAGCTAACCCTGTTTGCCTTTGGTGGCGGCGGGGGCACTCGCTGCTGTCGATATGCCTCTCGCCTGGGTATCTCCAGGGTGATCGTCTTCGCCTTCAATGCGGTGGCGAGCGCCTTTGGCGCCTCCACCATAGACATCTTGCACACGTACGAACGCCCTGCTCACATAACCCTGAAGTCTCCTTCCGGGGCATATCTAGCTGCGGAATGGAAATCGTTCAATAAAGCCATCGCGGACATGATGGCCAGTGCCAAGAGAGATATGAGAGGAGAAGGCTTTGCCCCCGAGAGCCTTTCCTTCACGCTGGAACTGGGGATGCGTGGGGCAGGCGGATTCCTCTGGATGGAAGCACCTCTGGTTTATCTGGAACAAGAGGATGAGGCAAGAAAGCTAGGTGAACTCTACGCCTCGCGCTCTGCGACAGATTCGGCAGAGCTGATAATAGAGGGAATAACTCTAAAAGCCGGGTGTGTCACCCCCCACTACCAGTTGCCGGTATTCGCCGATCAAGGGCTCGACCCCACAAAGGCACAAAAGGGCGTCAGAGATGTATACTGGGGCAAAGGCTATGTCAGCACCAACATATATGAGCGCGACCTTCTTGGGTGCGGCAATCGGATAGAGGGCCCGGCTATCATTGAGGCCCCCGATACCACATATGTTGTCCCTCCAAATTGGAGCTATACCGTGGATAAATACCTCAACGGGATAATGGAGGTCAGCCGCGATGAAGGTTAGGATCACGGAATACCTGGATATCGACCTGGACAAAGAGCTATGGTGCTGCCATAACTGCGGCGAGGAGCTTGGGCCTGCCAGGGAGAGCTACAAGCACTTTACCCTGGTCTACGACAGAGACCCCCGTGAGATCCACAAGCCATATATTGGCCCCGAGTCAAGCCCCGTCGGCCATACCTGTAGCCCAGACCCTGAGTGGTGCAGGATTCTGGAGTTCTACTGCCCAAACTGCGCCACCATGTTCGAGGTGGAGTACCTGCCTCCGGGACACCCAGCGACCCACGATATAGAGCTGGACATTGATGCCCTAAGAGCAAAACACCAGACGCGAAGCACGAAATCCTAAGCAATGATTAAATCCGAAATCCTAAACAGAGTTAGAGGGGCGAGTGCCCACCAGCGAATGATGAAATTTGACACGCCAGATGCCGTTCGTGGTGAGCCCTTCGGCGCTGCTCAGGACAGGCTTGTCGAACCATGAACGGCCCTTCGACAGGCTCAGGGCGAACGGATTAGGCTTTGTTTTCAGAATAAATTCAAAATCTGAATGACGAAATTTCAAAGCAAATTCCTCTCCCTTGAAGGGAGAGGTTAGGTGAGGGTGGATAGAAACAGCAACGAATTATTCGTCGTGACAGGAGTCACGACGCTACTCGACCCATTTGAATTTATTTGGGGTTTGCCCAGAGGTCGTTCATGGAAGCAACCATAGATATAGATGTCGGCGGTACTTTCACCGATTGCCTGATAGTGTCCGACAAACGGATGGCAAGGGCTAAGTCGCCAACCACAGGATACAACCTCAGCGTGGGCTTCAGAAGAGCGGTGGAGGACGCTGCACGACAACTCGACATGTCGCTGTCCGACCTGCTGCAGAAGACGTCTGTGGTTCGGTATTCGACAACCCTGGCCATGAACACCCTTATCCAGCGTACCGGACCTAAACTGGGGCTCATCACCACTGCAGGGCAGGAGCACATGCTGCTTATTGGCAGATCAAGAGCGTGGGCTGATGGCCTGCACCCACGGGAGCGGCGCTATATGTACCTGGCCCAGAAGCCAGAGCCGCTCATCCCCTTCGATATGACCGTCGGCGTCCGTGAGAGAATCGATTGCTTCGGGAACGTGGCGATACCACTGCAAAAGGAAGAGGTGCGCCAGAAGGTCCAGTCACTTGTGGATAAGGGAGCCCGAGGCTTCGTAGTATCGCTATTATGGTCCTTTATTAACCCCGCCCACGAGCAGCTAGTAAGAGAGGTTATCCAGGAAGAGTATCCCGATCGCTATCTGGGGAATATGCCCATCCTCCTCTCCAGCGAGGTGCAGCCGAAATGGCACGAGTACCCCAGAACAAACGTGGTGATCCTATCGGCATACCTCCACACCGAGATGACAGAGCAGCTCTCGGCCCTCGGCGAGGAGCTTCGCGACTACGGCTATAAGAAGCCCCTGAGCATTATTAACAACGTGGGGGGCGTGGCCAAGCTCTCCCGGACGAGGGCTGTAGACACCTTCGGCGCTGGGCCAATAGCGGGGCTTCTGGGGGCAAGCTGGATCAGCAAGCTCTATGGATTCCCCAACGTGCTGGTCACGGATATGGGGGGGACCAGCTTTGACTACGGCGTGCTCCTGGACGGTAGCTGCCGCTTCTATCAGGACTGGCCGGTGATAGACCGCTGGGCCACCGAGACCTCTATGGTGGAGGTGAACACAATCGGCGCTGGCGGCGGCTCCATTGCGTGGCTCAACGAGTTGATGGGCAACAAGCTGGAGGTCGGGCCGAAGAGCGCTGGTTCCAATCCCGGCCCTGCCTGCTATGACCTGGGTGGAACCGAGCCCACAGTAACCGATGCCGATGTGGTGCTCGGCTACATCAACCCCGACTATTTTCTTGGCGGCAAGATGCGGCTGTCCAAGGAGAAAGCTATCCAGTCCATGGAGAACATAGCGAAGCCCCTCGGCCTGACACCGGTGGAAGCCGCTGCCCACATCCGCACCATTGTCGATGCCAATATGGGAAACACCATCCTTAAAGAAGTAGTCTTGCGCGGTTTCGCTCCCGATCAGTTCGTCCTCTTCGCCTATGGTGGCGCAGGAGCGACCCACTGCGTTGATTACAACAGTCACCTCAAAGCGCCGAGGATAGTCACATTCCCCTTCGCCAGCGTTTTCTGTGCCCTGGGTGGTGCTACCTTAGACCTGAAACAATGCTACGAGGCATCCAAACACGTCTGCCTTTACTCCCCCATGAGGCTGCCCCAATACCTGGCCGAATACGATGAATTCAACCAGATAGTCGATAGCCTCAAAGAGCTGGCTTTGCGAGATATCAAGAGCGAAGGCTTTCGCCCAGAGGATGTAACGCTGGCCCTGGAACTGGATATGCGATATGGCGATCACTTGATGCTGACAAGGATACCCTCCCCCAGAATCTACCTTCGGGGGGAAGACGATGTGAAAGCGATCTGCGACGCTTTCACCGCTATCCACCTCTCCCGATACGGAGAGCTTGCGGCTATCCCCATAACAGGTATCAACGTGGAGAATCTCTACCTTTTTGCCACTGTTCCCCTTCCCAAGCCCGAGCTTCCTGCTTTCCCGCTGGAAGGGGAAATCCCAGGGCAGGCCGTGAAAGGAAGACGGCCTGTCTACTGGAAAGAGTTCAATGATTTTAGGGAGACCAACATTCTCGATGCAGACCTCCTACGCCCAGGAAATACTGTTCCCGGGCCTGCCATTATCGAAGCCAAGGATACCACCGTGGTCCTCCCCCCGGGAATGAAATACAGTGTCGATCGCTATCTAAGCGGGATCATCGAGAGCATGTAAAGGAGATACTATTGTCCACCTCTCTTCTGAAAATAAAGCGTAATCCGTTCGCCCTGAGCCTGTCGAAGGGCCGTGCATGGTTCGACAAGCCTGTCCTGAGCAGCGCCGAAGGGCTCACCACGAGCGGCATATGCCATATCAGTTTTCATCAGTTGAGAGAGAGCCCCCACACTATGGTGAGGTAAACGGTTACAAGGAGACGGGTATGCCTATTGATGAAGAGATTCTCAACCGTGTGAACCCCGAAGAACCTACAGAGCTTGAACGAGAATGGATGGGCAAAATCGGTGTAGATGAGTTCTCGGTCTACTTGATGAAGCTCGAGCTCATTTGTGAGGAGGCCAAGCAGAATCTGGTCATGACCGGCCTTTCTCCAGGGATCCAGGGGATGGACTGTGCCGTGGGAGTCTATACCGCTGCTGGTGATTTGGTGGCGGCATCGGTGGGGACTTACCTCCATATTTGCACTGGGCAGATCCCCATCAAGTACATCCTCAAGTACTATAAGGACGACCCCACGGTGGGCATACATGAGGGAGATGTCTTCTTCTGCAATGACGTACTCTACGGTGGCTTCCACAACCAGGACATGCTCAACATCGTGCCCGTCTTCTGGAAGGGAGAGCTCATCGCCTGGGCGGTCGCTGCTGCCCACGAGCCTGAGACCGGGGCCACAGAGCCTGCAGGCTATGTACCCTACGCCCGAAGCCGCTACGAGGAGGGGGTTAAGGCGCCGCCAGTAAAGGTGGGCTCGAACTTCAAGATCGAGGCGGACTTCTTTGACTTCTTCTGCAATATGTTGCGCGACAAGATAACCCCACACGATCTGAAAGCCAAAGCCTCGTGTTGCTTTAAGATGGCAGAGAGGCTGCAGGAGATAGTAGAGCAGAAGGGGGTGGGATTCTTCGTCGGGTTGATGCGCAAGTCACTGGAAGCGGTCTATGATGCGGGAAAGCAGCGTATAGCCAGCCTCAACGACGGGACCTACCGCCATGTTATCTTTTTCGACCTGCAGGGCAATGAGGAGGCTCTCGGCTGTGTCCACATAGCCCTGATCAAGAGGGGTGACACGTTGACCGTCGACCTCTCTGGAAGCTCTCCACCGACCATGTCTTTCCTCAATAGCAAGCCCCATGTGGTCAGAGGGCTACTCCTGGGCTTGCTGGTGCAGTATCTGTTCGCCGATTTCCCGGTAAGTACCGGGCTCCTCGCTCCATTTAGCTTCGAGGTGCCTCCGGGAACCATTGTCAATGCACCCAACGACCGGGCCATGTCCGGCTCAATGAGGATCACAGCCCCGGTGGTCAACGGCATCATGGTATGCCTGGCCAAGATCATATTCGACAGCGACCTCCACGAGCGGGTGACCTCCCCTCCAGCGATGAGCGGGGTGGGGCTGGCAGCCGGTGGTGGGATTGACCAGTACGGGGGAATAGTAATCGGGGCTATCGGCACCATTATAATAAATGCTTGCGGTGGCCCTGCCACTCCATCCAGAGATGGCATGGACGCTGGCCAGTCCTGGTTCGCCGGTTACGCCGATTGCCTGGATGTGGAACACGGCGAGGTTCAGACCCCTGTGCTGCACCTGTTCCGCAATATCATGATGGATCAGGGAGGCCCAGGCAAGTTCCGCGGCGGGGCCACTCTCTGTCAGGGCTACACCTTTCACAATGCCAAAGGCCCCATAAGGCTGATATTCCATACTGCTACCTCCAGAATGCCCCACACGCCAGGGCTCATGGGAGGCTATGCCGGGGGGATCAACCCCTTCCTCGAGATCAGGAATACCAACTGGCAACCCCTTTTCGAGAATGCGAGCGACGAAATCCCTTCGAGCTACCACGAACTGGCGAGCAGCAAACAAGTAACGTTCAAAGCAACTCAATTCGTTTCCGAAGATTTCTTCATGAACGGGGATGGCGTAGCCAATGGCTCAGGCTCATCTGGCGGCTACGGCGATGTCCTGGAACGAGACCCCGAAATGGCGATGGACGATGTGAGGAAGCAGATAACATCCGCCTGGGCAGCGAGGAATGTCTATCACGTTGCCTTTGACGAGGAGACACTGGAGGTCGATCATCCCGAGACCAGGAAGCTTCGTGACCAGGAACGTGAGCGAAGGAAAAGGCAGGGAAAGCCCTTCCACGAGTTCATGAAAGGGTGGCTTGAGAGGAAGCCAAAGGAAGAGATTATCCGCTCATACGGCCCCTGGCCTGAAGGAATAAAGTAAGCCATGCCAGCAAGCTCCAAAGAACTGGTGCGGGCACTCTTTGCAGCCAAAGCGGTGAGCCGGCCTCCGTTTATTCCCTACATCGCCACCGCTGCTGCTCAGTTGATGCAGGTGCCGGTCAGGCAGATGTTCTCCGATCCCACCACGCTCGCCAATTCCCTGCAATCCTGCCAGAGGCTTTTCAAATACGATGGAGTGGTGATCCTGTTCGATACCACCCTGGAGGCAGAGGCATGCGGCTGTCAGCTCTCCTGGCAGGAAGGCCAGCCGCCCGATGTGGTCTCTCCCATCATAACCAACGACGAAGACCTAGAAGCCCTAGATGCCTCTGATATCGAGAACAAGGGCAGGATTCCAGTGGTGCTCGAAGCGGCGAAGCGGCTGACTCAGACTGTGGGAAGAGAGGTGGCGATGTTGGGAGTGGTCACCGGGCCGACAACCTTTAGCAGGCACCTGATGGGCGACACCTTTGTCTCCGCAGCAGATACAAACAGCCAGGCATTCCACAAGCTGATCGATCTCTGGGCAAAGATCGCCCTGACGCTGGCAAGGGCTTATGGCGAACTCAAGTTCGATGCCGTGATCCTGGCAGACGGGGACTTAGCCTCACTCAAGCCCGACCACTATCCCAAGATTCAACCTGTGCTCAAAACCCTGCGCAACCTGGCAGGTTTTTACGATGCTCCTCTCATCATACAGGCCGCAGAAGTCCCCGCTGAGAGGCTGTCAGCCTTCTTACAGCTAGAAGCAGACGGCTTCTCCCTGGGAAACCCCGTATCAGGCCCCAGGAGCCTATCCTCATCCACCGCAAGGCTTTTCAGCGGCTGCATCCCCCTATCCACACTGCTCGGCTCCGCCGAGGACGTCGAGAGGGCTACATTGGAGCTGCTGGACAGGGGCGCAGGGAGCAGCTTCTTTATTACCTCTGAGTCGGAGGTCCCACCGGCAACGCCGGCCTCGAACCTCCACCGCGTGATGCAGGTGTTGACAGCAACCCCTGCCAAATAAGTGATCCTAACTAAGGAGGAAAAAATGGCAAAGATCACAGAAGAGATGAAGGCATTCGTAAAGACGCAGCAGGCCTTCGTCGCCACCGCCACGCCGGATGGCATCCCCAGCATCGCGCCCAAAGGAAGCACCAGGGTTCTGGATGAGGAGCATATCATCTTCAGCGAGTCTGCTGGGAAGCGCACCTTCGACAACATCAAGAAAAACCCAAAGGTAGCGATTGTGGTATGCGATACAGCACAGATAAAGTGCTTACGCTTTTCCGGCACTGCCGAGATTGTGACCGAGGGCCCTCTTTTCGAGAAAAGTGTAGAAGCAATGAAAAAAATGGGGGCGCCACCGCCGCAGGCGGTGATCAAAGTCAAGGTGGAGGAGATCTACGACTGTGGAGCCCCGGGCTTCGGCAAGAGGATAGACTGAGCAAGTCGGCCCCCTGCACGGGCCGAGATTAGACGCGAAGCATATCGCAGCATATTACAGGCAAAGACTGTCTCCGTTGACTAGAGTAGAATTACGCTAATGCGAATTGGACTGATTTCAGACACGCATATCCCTGACGTGGCGAAGGCGATTCCTCCCCAGGTGATGGAGGTTTTTAGCGGCGTGGACCTGATTCTGCACGCTGGAGACATATTTGTTGTTTCCGTGCTGGACGAACTGCAGGGTATAGCTCCGGTACTTGCAGCTAGAGGTGACGACGACTACGGGATACGAGATGAACGCGTACAGGAGACACAGAACCTGACCATTGAGGGTCTTACCCTGTACATGATACACTCCTCTCAGTACTGGGCCCGTGACCTGATCCAACATCCAGAACAGCATAGTCTTGAGAAGGCCCCCGATATCGTCGTTTTCGGGCATACTCACAGGGACATGGTGCAGACCATCGGAGGGTCCCTCTTGGTGAACCCAGGCAGCGCAACCTTTCCCTACTATCAACAAAGGTTGGGCACAGTAGCCCTCGTTGATATCAACGCAGGCAAAGCTGAGGCGCATATCGTCCAGCTTGAGAATATCTGAGGGTATAGGGCAAATCCAATGTCAGAGGAACAGGGCCCTGTTGAAAGAAATGCCGGACCTAGAAGCCGCGATGCCCAGGCGCGTGCAGCATTGCGCAGAGAACAGTTCTATGATCTAGTCATGAAGACTATTAGCGAGCTGCCACCGGAATTTCAGGACAAGCTTGAGAACCTCGACGTAGTTGTAGCGGATTGGCCGACCCCATCGCAACTTGCCAGGTCCAGCATCAGGAGCCGTTTTGGGCTACTCGGCCTCTATGAGGGCGTGCCGCATACCAGGCGAGATAGAGGATACGGTATGGTGCTGCCCGACAAGATAACCATTTTCCGCAAACCAATCGAAGCTCGCTGCCACTCCTGGGGTCAGATTGAAGAAGAGATTGAAAGAGTGGTATGGCATGAGATAGCACATCACTTCGGCACCGACGAGCAAACTCTGCGGACGATTGAAAGCAAGAGGCAGCGAAAGAAGCACCCACGCTAGATCAGCTTCTCCGAGATACAACTCCACCTCCTGAGGTCAGCGGCCAAAGACCCCATCGGTGGGCAAATGACCGCTGCCACATACAGTGGCGAGTGCAACGTTCCTTGACAGAATCACCAGCTTTTGCTATCCTCATAGGCGCCAGTAGTCTGAAAGGGCTGTTCGCGAGGCATCGAGTGATAAGGCTGGCTTTTATTATCGCCAAGACGCCAGAAACGGGGATATAGCTCAACAGGGAGAGCGCTGCGTTCGCATCGCAGAGGTCGGGGGTTCGAATCCCCCTATCTC
>CAZCXP010000006.1:0-35398 GCA_964502665.1 uncultured Dehalococcoidia bacterium
AATCCCCTCGGCCAGCCTACCCTAATCCCCTCGGCCAGCCTACCCTAATCCCCTCGGCCAGCCTACCCTAATCCCCTCAGTTCTCTTGACAAAAGTGAGCAACCGTGCTATAAGTGTAATTGAAAATGCTTTTCATTTAGCAACTCAGATGGTATTGACTGCCAGGAAAATAGCAACCATCCTCAGACAGCAGGGCTACAAGCTCACTCCGCAGCGACGCGCGGTGCTGGATGCAATCGCCCTCAGCCATGACCACCTCACCCCAGCCGATATTTATGATAAGGTCCGTCACGAATACCCCGGTATCGGGCTGGTGACTATATACCGTACCCTTGACATACTTGACAAGCTAGGACTCATCTGTGAGGTACACTCCGGCGGCAACTGCCGAAGCTATTTGATGAGAAGGCCCTCAGAGCACCACCATCACCTCATCTGCTCCAGCTGTGGCACAGTGGCTGACTTCACCGATTGTGACCTCATAGAGCTGGAGCAGAGGTTATCACGAGAGGCCGGTTTTGAGATCGAAGGCCATCTTCTTGAGTTCTCCGGCCGCTGCCAGAACTGCCAGAAGACAGCCTCAGCTTAGATTCCCAGGGCGCTGCCAAAGCAGCGTTTATCTGTTGGTCTTGTCATTGAGAATACTTATCAATCGGCTACTCACTAATGCAACAGGCAACCCATGGTCAAGCAGATAGCAAGTGAACTCAAGAGACACGCCCCCTTCACCGCTTTTGGAGCGGTAACAGGCATCATTATCATGGCCGTAGTAGTCTTTGGCGATTTCCTGTCGCAAATCTCCCCAGTTTCAGAGGATGTTTTTTATGTCTTGCATCCAACACACGTTTTCTTGAGTGCGCTTGTCACAACGTCTTTGTATGTGAGCTACGGAGGGCGCAAAATCTGGCTAGCGGTCTTGATTGGCTACACCGGTTCCGTCGGCATAGCAACGCTGAGTGACTCGATCATTCCTTATGTTGGGGAAACCTTGCTTGACCTGCCCAACAAGGGAATCCATATCGGTTTCATCGAAGAACCGGTGCTAACAAATCCCCCAGCATTCTTGGGTATCGCGATTGGCTATTGGAGATCCATAACCAGATTCCCGCACGCGGGACACGTTTTGATAAGCACATGGGCATCACTATTCCACATCATCATGGCCTTAGGCCAAACGCTAACCTGGATTCAAGTTGTTGCTATCTTCTTGTTTCTGTTCCTTGCGGTTTGGATTCCCTGTTGTGTGAGCGACATAGTGTATCCCATTGTATTCGCAAGACGAAGAGCACCGCTGTTGAAAGAGGTCAAACCTGCATACTAGCGAACGCGCGGTACACAAGAGCTCATTCTGCGCCCTCTACAACTGGTTCTTCTACATCACCAGCGACTTGTTCCTCCCGCTCCTTGACCCACCGGGTCTTCTTGGCCACAAGCCAGATAGCGGCAGCGACAAACACAAGTATTGCTATAAGCTGCCCTTCCTGTAGAGGCCCAAGGAACTGCTCTGTATCGCCACGCCAGAACCTCACCGTGAAGGTCAACGCGGAGTACAGGGCCAGGTACAGCGCGAGAAGAGAACCACTTGGCCTGAGCCGGCCCCGGAATACCCAGAAGAGGAGAGCAAAGATAACCAGGTCCCCCAGCAATTCGTACATCTGGGTGGGATGGATCAAAGTACCCAGCGGAGCGCAACCGACGGAAGCACTGGTCGGAGGGGTATAGAAAACGGCCCAGGGCAAAGACGTTGGCTTTCCGCAGCAGCAGCCATTTATGGTGCAGCCCACCCTGCCTATGGCCTGCGCCAGGATAATGCCCGGAGCAGCGAGGTCCGCCAGCGGCGCGAAGGACGCCCGACGCAGCCTGCTGTAAATCCAGGCCCCCAACAACCCCCCCAGAATAGCGCCGTAGATTGCCAGCCCCTCGAACCCCAGGATGTCACCGGGGTTATGGAAGTAGTGGTCATACCTATCAATAACGTGGATAAGCCTCGAGACGATTATGCCCATGGGTATAGCCCAGAGGGCTGCGCCCATGACATCCTCGCTTCTGATTCCCAACTTCCTGACGAAGTACCAGACCCACAGCACCAGGGTAACAACAGCTAAAGCAACCATTATCCCATACCAATGTATGATAATGGGACCGATGCTGAAGGCAACCGGGTCAATTCCGATCTCGATCTTGCCCCCTTGTAACTCGAAGATACTGGCAAGAAAAGACGACCTGAGATATCTCGATGCTCAGAACATCAGAGACGTATGAATGTATTATAAGGTATGCTTACTAACTTAGACAACCCGCTCAATTTCACTTCGTTCAGCGGGTAGGTTGCCCGACGTCGGGCAACCTACCCACCTACTCTCTGGGACAACCCACCACGCAGGGGCCACCATACAATCCTCCCTCCCCTCGCGGGAGGGAGTTAGAGGGAGGGGGATAGCTTTGCCCTACTTGCAATAAACACTCAGCCGTGATATACCTATATGGAAGCAAAAAGAGCACGTAGAAGATGGAGAATAAGAAAAGCCTTCTGGAGATTCTGCGAGAAAAAGGCTACCGTCTTACTCCCCAGCGTATGATGGTGCTGGAAGCCATCGAAGCCAGCCCTGATCACATCAGTGCCGAAGAAATCCACGCCAGGGCCCGTCTCCAGTATCCCTACATCAACATCTCCACTGTCTATCGGACTTTGGAGCTATTGAAAGAAAAGGGCTTGGTGACTGAGACGGATTTGGGCGGCGGCCGCTTCCTCTATCACCCAGCCGGGAAAGCCCAGCATCACCACCTGGTGTGCCGCAAGTGCGGCAAGGTCAGGGACATCGATATCAACGCGCTCGACAACCTCAGAGACCAACTAAAGGCCCAATACAGCTTCGACGCCGAGCTTGAGCATATCGCCATCTTTGGAACCTGCGAGAGCTGCGAAGGCTGATCTCCGGTTTAAGCGGAGAGCAGCGGTCTGGACCCTGAATCGAATCAAGGCTGTCACTGAGAGTGCTTTTCGTGCGGCACTGAGTGTGGCACCAGAGGTTGAAGGGTTATAGTTCGAAAGGGTGCTCAAGGTGACTGCGGAGATAGAAAGATACCCCTGCGGCCGCCAGGTGGCGCACTGGCTTCGCTTGATATCCGGACTTGAAGTGGGTCTATCGCAGCCCTCGCCCACGAGGCTATGGCATTTTCTGCACAATCGCCGCAAACTCTTCCTTGGTAAACGCCTTGAGCGTCGTCGTCCTTACGATGCCTACGGCCCCCAGACCTAGAAGAAATCTCATACCCACTTCATCGCTGGGGATTTTGCCGATGGCGACATAGTCGTATTCTCCTATGACCGCGTAGAAGGCTATCATCTTGCCTCCCATTGCTTCGAGGCTCTGCACGGCTAGGTCAATCCGCTTGGACGCGTTCTTAATGTCTTTGATCCCCCGTTCAGTTAGCTTCATCAACAGAATGTATGTTTGCATAGACAAGTCCTCCCTCCCTAAGATATGACCAGTGCGCCACCGGTGTCAGTTTGACTCGTCAATACTTACAGTCAGGTTCTGGTCGACAAAGGGTGCTTATGCCGATATGGGCGGTCGGCGGTCGGCCCAGGGCCGCGCCTGCTCAAGCTGCGCCGCGATGCGAAAGAGGGTTGCCTCGTCGCCGAAACGCCCGATGAACTGGGTGCCTATTGGCAGGCCGTCGGCATTCCAGAAAAGGGGCACAGACATGGCGGGCAGCCCGGTGAAGTTGGCAACCGGCGTGAAGGGCATGAACTCTTCGCTACGCACCCAACCCCTGAGCGGGTTGTCCGGTGGCGAGTCGAAGCTACCGAGCGGCACCGGAGGCTCGGCGAGGGTGGGGGTGAGCAACGCATCGTAGTCGACTAAGAAATGCGCGATGTCACGGGACACCCTCTGGAGCAACGCCACGGCGAGCAGGTAGGCCGATGCGCTGTGCTGCCGCCCCATCTCGTACGCAGCCCAGGTGAGCCGTTCAAACTGCTCCGGGGTGGCGGTGCGGCCTGTTAGAAAGGCCAAGCCTTCTATGGCCATGGCGCACCCAGACGAGAACATGGTGGTGAACGCGTGGGTCACTAGCTCAGCGGGCACGGGCGGGGTCGCCTCCACCACCTCGTGACCGAGGTCTGCGCACAGGGCTGCCGCTTCCCGAACCGCGTTGACGCAGTCAGGGTGCACCGCTGCACCTGTGGGCGCCTGGGTGCTAAAGGCAATGCGCAGCCGCCCGGTGTCGGCTCCCACCTCCTGCAGGAAGGGGCGCGCTGGCGGCGGCGCCCAGTACGGGTCGCCCACATCGGGGCCAGAGGTAGCATCAAGCAGGGCAGCGCTGTCCCGCACCGAGCGGGTGAGAGCGTGGTCGATCGCAAGCCCGCCAAGAAAGTCGCCGTAATCGGGACCCAGAGGGTTGCGCCCCCGGGTCGGCTTGAGGCCAAAGAGCCCACAGCACGAGGCCGGAATACGTATCGAACCGCCGCCGTCATTGCCATGCGCCGCGGGAACCATCCCAGCGGCCACAGCGGCAGCCGAGCCCCCACTGGAGCCGCCTGACGTCCGCCCCGTGTCCCACGGGTTGCGAGTGGGGCCGAACAGTTGGGGCTCAGTGGTCGGGAGAAGCCCAAATTCCGGCGCGTTGGTCTTCCCCAGTATCACCAGTCCGGCTCGCTTCAGCCGTATCACCAGCTCGCTGTCGTGATCAGGCACGAAGTCACGCAAAAAGGCCGACCCCGATGTCATCCGCACCCCGGCGTAAGAGGCAATCAGGTCCTTGAGCAGGAAGGGCACGCCAGCAAAGGGTCCATCGGGTAGCTTGCCGCTGGCTGCGGTGCGCGCCTGTTCATACATCGGCGTGATTACTGCGTTGAGGGTGGGGTTCAGGCGCTCGATCCGCTCGATGGCGGCGTCCACGAGCTCGATGGCCTTGACCTCCCTCCGCCTCACCAGCTCGGCCTGGGCGGTGGCATCGAGGTCAGCGAATGCGTCCAGCTTGGCCATGGTTTTCACCTCCTAAGAATATGCAGTGCTTATGTCAAGTTGGGCGCCGCCGAATACAAGCCAGTCTCAACTTAGCTTTGGCAGAGGCTCTACCTAGCCCTTGTCAATCCGCGCGCCAATGCCTGCGCCACCGAGCACCCTGCTGACCGACCAGGACAGGTCAAAGACCCGCGACGAAGGTCTCTCTTTCGAGCGAGCGATTTGGAATAAGTCGAACCAAGCTGCAGACAGGAGCATCCTGAACGGCGCTACCACGGAGCCCTTATATCACTGTCGTCAACCTTTGTCAACGTCTCATCCTTATGGCAAAGCCTCTCTTGCGGAGAAGAGCCATCGCTGGTGGAATACCTAACGATGGTGCTCCAGCAAGCGATTGACAAAGCTTCGAACACTGAAGTAACATGGTGAACGCATGGCAAAGAAGTGCTGATGGCACCCTGGGGGCTATACCCGGGATGACTCAGCCAAACTAAGGGATGAGGGGGTGTATTAATGGGGGAAAGGATTCTTGTCGGAGGCAATGAGGCTGTCGGCTGGGGGGCGCTGAGCGCTGGCTGCCAGTGCTTTTTCGGCTACCCGATAACGCCCCAGAATGAGATCATAGAGTTTCTTGCGCGGGAGTTGCCCGAAAGGGGCGGCGTCTTCGTCCAAGCTCAGTGCGAGACCGCGACGATAAACATGCTCTTTGGTGCTGCTGCCACCGGGGTCCGAGTCATGACCTCAACCTCAAGCCCAGGCTGGGGGCTGATGCAGGAGGGCATGTCCAGTCTCGTTGCTGCCCGTCTCCCCAGCGTGGTGGTCCTGGTGCAGAGGGTAGGGCCCGGGGTGCAGAGGGTGGAACATGCTCAGATGGATTACAACAGCGTTACCAAGAGCGGCGGCGGCGGGGGCTACAGGAACATCGTTCTGGCCCCGGCCTCGGTTCAGGAGACCCACGACCTGATGCAGCTCGCTTTCTACCTTGCCGATAAGTATTGCAACCCGGTGGTAGTGCTCACCGACGGTCTCATCGGCCATGTGGTCGAGCCCCTGGAGCTCAAGACCCTGGACTTCGGCCCGCTTCCAGAGAAGGACTGGGCAGTGACCGGTGAAGGCAGGCACAAAGATGGAAAGTATCGTGCGCATGGCAGCAGTTTCAATCCTATAGAGGGGGAGAGCTACGTACCTTACCTTTGCAGCTTGAGGGAGAAATACCAGGCGATGGAGTCTGAGCTGAGGTACGAGGACCATAAGATGGAGGGTGCCGAGCTCGTTCTTGTAGCCTATGGATATTGTGCCAGGGTCTCTGCGGAGGCGGTAGACATGGCCCGAGCCGAGGGGCTCAAGGCGGGGCTGCTGCGGCTGATAACCCTTTTCCCGTTCCCATACGAGCTAATTCGGGACAAAGCGGCCCAGGGGTGCAAGTTCCTGGCGGTTGAGGACAGCCTGGGGCTGATGGTCGATGATGTCAGGATGGGGGCTGAAGGAAAGGCTGAGGTTCACCTGGCAGATGTAACCTTTCGCCATAACCTCACAGAAGAGGGGATGATCATGCCGGGGAGGGTATTGGAGGAGATAAGGAGGTTGCTGTGAACGAGGAGACAGGAGCAGTAGCGAAGGAGAGGGTTGTAGGAAGGCCAGCGCTGCTGGCGGGGGAGTGGTGGTCGGATTTTCTGTGGGGATTGTTTTGCCCCGGCTGCCAGACGCCTGTGGTGGCGCGTATCATCGCTGAGGCCCTTGAGGAGTTAGGCATTGGTGATAAGGCCATCATGGTTGCCGGTGTCGGCTGCCATGGTATGCTGCTAGGGGGCGTTAGCCTTGATAGGGTGCACGCTCTCCACGGGCGTGGCCCGGATGTAGCCACCGGGATCAAGCGTAACCTGCCAAACAACATTGTATTCACCGTCCAGGGGGATGGGGACTGTATCGCCATCGGGGCTGGCTCCTTGATCGGGGCTTTAACGCGAGGTGAGAAGATCACCATCATCATGATCAACAATACCAACTACGGCACCACCGGCGGCCAGTTGGCGCCCACCACCCTCGTAGGGCAGGTAACCACCACCACCCCCAAGGGAAGAGACCCCAACGTGGAGGGCTACCCAGCGCACGCTGCCGAGCTCGTAGCTACATTCAAAGGGGTATCCTATAGTGCCCGGGGGTCGGTCCACACCGCAGCCAATTACCGGCGGACAAAAGGATACATCAGGACTGCCTTCGAGAAGCAGCTAGAGGGGCTGGGCCTCAGCTTCGTCGAGGTTATCACCGCCTGCCCTCCCAACTGGCACCTTACCCCGGTGCAGAGCTTGGCCTGGATAGAGAAGGAGGTGATCGCCGAATTCCCCTTGGGCGAGTTCAAAAACGTGGCCAAGTTGAATAGCAATTATGGAGAGAAAAGGCATGGAACAGGCTAAGATGTCAAGGGGCGAAGTAATTATGGCTGGGATCGGCGGCATGGGTGTCCTCGTGGCCGGGTCGGTCCTCGTAGAGGCAGCTTTCCAGCGGTATGAGCATGTATCCTACGCCCCCGCATATGGTTTCGCCAAGCGCGGCGGACTTTGCCAGTGCACCGTTATCTTCTCCAAGGAGAAGATCTCGTCTCCGCTTCTGGACCAGGCGCAGGTGGTAATGCTCCTCGATAGCTCCCAGTTTGGGGCCCTTGAGCCCAGGGTGCGCCCCGGCGGGCTCATCATTGCCGAGAAGGCAGGGCTGAGTGCTGAGAGGGGGAGGGAGGACTACCAGCTCTACGCGGTCCCCGGCATGGAAATCGCCGTCGGCATGGGCTCGACCGTGATCAACAATCTGATCTTGCTCGGGGCCTACGTTGCGATTACTGGATCGGTCCCCCCGGAACTCATCGAGGCCGAGCTCCGCAAGAGGTATAAGGACAATGAGAAGGTATTGGTGAAGAATCTGGATGCCTTCGGGCGCGGCCTCGAGCTGGGGAAGAGTGCTAAATAGTGCCCCGATTTCTTTGGGGCAGGTATGAAAGTGGGAGCGACGGCGTTCAAGGTGGTCGATGTTCTTGGGTTCTCCACGATGGTTGACTACGAGGAGATGTTTAAGCAGGCCGGGGTCGAGGTGGAACTGGTGAAGAACTTCTGCTCGCTGGAAGCCAGCGAGGATGAGATCATCGCCGCGGTGGGAGATGCTGATGCCGTAATTACGCAGACCACCTTCCAGCCCTTTTCAAGAAGAGTGTTGGCCAGCCTGAGCAACTGCAAATTCGTCATCAGTGTCGGCATCGGCTACGACAAACTGGACGTGGCTGCAGCCACAGAACTCGGCATCCTGGTCGCTAACGTACCTGACTACTGCCTGGAAGAGGTATCAGACCACACGATGGCACTGATCCTGGCCTGCACCAGAAGGATTGTCCAGCTCAATGAGATTGCGAGGAGAGGTGACTGGAAACCACAGCCGGACCCTTATCTCGGAAGCCAGGTATGGCCCAAGATGTCAAGGCTGCGCGGGCAAACCCTGGGGCTTATCGGCTTGGGACGGATTGCTCAGGCTCTGCTGCCTAAGGCAAGGGGTTTCGGGTTGAGGGTTATCGCTTATGACCCCCATATAGGTCCAGCCATATTCCGGGAGTTCGGGGTGGAACAGGTGAACCTGGATCAGCTGCTGGCTCAGTCGGACATCGTCTCGCTTCATGTTCCGCTGACCTCTGAGACGGAGCACCTTCTGGGGCTGGAGCAATTGAAGAAGATGAAGCCAACTGCCTGCCTCATCAATACCGCCCGCGGCCCGATAGTCGATCACGATGCGCTGTACACCGCTTTGACCCAGGGCCTTATCTCCACAGCGGCTTTTGATGTCACCGAACCGGAGCCCATCCCCCTTGACAGCCCCCTGCTGAAGCTTGATAACTTCATTGTCACTGCTCACTCTGCAAGTGCCTCGCCGTTGTCCCTCGCTGAGCTGCCACCCCGTCCCGTTGAGGAGGTGATCAGGGTGGTCAAGGGAGAATGGCCCATTGGCCTGCTCAACCCCAAGGTCAAGGAGAAATACCGCCGAAAGTGGGCCCAGGCTTAAGTCACCGACGGGGGAACATGGCGGAGGAAATCTGACTGTAAAAACCCAGGTGAGCGGTTGCACACCACGAATCACGTGAATTGAAAGGGCAACATGCCGTTCGTGGTGAGCTTGTCGAACCATGAACGGCCCTTCGACAGGCTCAGGGTGAACGGAAGAAGCTCTATTTTTGGCAACAACTTGGGCCGGGACAAGCTCCCTTCGACAAGCTCCCTTCGACAAGCTCAGGACAGGCCCCTGAGCGAATCAGAGGCAGGCGCTGGCCTCCACCTCAAGGCAGAGGCATCTGAAGCCACAGATTGCGCATGCCAAGCCAAATAATCCCGAGGAAACTGCGGCATCGCCGAGCTCAAACTGCACAGTCCAGCCCCGCTGTGAGAAGAATACAGAGCCCTGCAAAGCTCTCTAGTAGTCTTTCTGCACCTCTTTGATGTTCAGCTTCATGTCGAACTGGAAGTAGAGACCAGCCAATACCTCATCGATCTTCAGTTTGTGGACGGGATCAGACAGAGAGGGAGAGTCATAAGTAATAGATGCCGGGCCCATCCATACCGCCTTCTCGCCCTTGGGATCCTTGTGGAAGTCCACCTCGGCATACCAGCTTATCAACTGCGTAAGATGCGTCACACCCCCGCTTGGGTTCTTCACAAAAGGAACATGCCTGACGGAGAGCAGGGGGATCGGATACGGGAGATACGCATCCACCACACTGCCCCCCGCCCGCTCCACGGGCTTGAGGATAAAGGTGATCAGCCTTTTGCCTGAAGGCCTCTCCAGAGTCCCCTGTATGAGGTCAAATTCACTCTTAAGGCTTATGTCCGCCATCTTCTTGGGCGCTCCCGCAAGTTCCCTTCCGGCAGCCATCGCGGCATCATTCGTCACATAGATGTAGGGGATGTAGTATCCCATATCTCCATGTACGTCTCTCACTATGATGATCGAAATGTGCTCATTGTATGCTCCTACTGTGCTGAAAGGGTACCTGGATATCCAGATTGCGCCCTGCGGAGGGTCACTGTACGGCTCAAGCCCCTCTGGCAGAATATCATCGACCTTTCCATCGATCAGAAAAACGGCTGCCAGCGCGTCGCAATTCCTGTACTCTATACCTCTCTCGCGGTTGAAATCGTAGAGTGGAGCATCGAAAGGAGTGGACATACCTGCTTTTAGAGCCATCTTGTTACACCTCCTTGTGTGCTAAGTTCTCCCTTACAGGCGAACTTGTGGTGAATTACGCCTGATACTCTTCGACAATGTTGTATGCCGCTGCAAGGCCCAAGATATCGTTGGCTCCATCCATGATCAGTGAAGCCCGCGCATCCCTGAAGAGCTTCTCAACAAGAAAGTCCTTGGTGAGACCGTATCCACCGTGCAGCTGCAGGGCTTCATGAGCCACCTCGAAGGCAGTATTGGTGCCAAGAATCTGTGCGGAAAGAGCGTGTCTGGAAGAAGCATCAAAGGTTTTCTCGATATAGATCTTGCTCCAGACGTGCTCCATCACCTTTCTCGTATAATACCTCGAGCTCTCGATCATTTCGAACATCTTGTAGAGCTTCTGCTTGACCGACTGGTGCTCGCATAGCGGTTTGCCGCCCTGGACCCTGTCCTTGGAGTACTTCAGAGCCTCCTCGAAGGCGGCCCGGGCCAGGCCGGTGAATACGGCCCCCATGAAACAGCTCGTCACGCAGATTATTTGGCCTACGCGGTATTCATAGAAAGGCGGCCTGATGATCATGTAGTCATCCGGGATACGTACGTTATCGAAAACGAGATCGCCTTGCGGTGAGTCCCTCAGCCCAAGCTTGTCGATCGGCTTCCCCTTGGTCACGCCCTCTTGATCCAGCGGGACAATGCAAAAAGCCCCGTTGGACAGACAATCATGGGGCGGCAGGGTAACATGGAGGCCCACATGTGTAGCTGCAGGGGCGGAAGATATCCAGCTCGATTTGGGCCCGTTGATGATCCACCCATCGCCATCCTTCACAGCTTTTACCTGGCCAGGATGGAGCTCTCTTATATGAGGACGAAAGCTTTCTTCACAAAGAAAGACGTAATCTGAGCCGCACTCAGGCTCGGTCATACCCCAACAGCTGTGGTATTTAGCTTCCGTATCTTCTACAAAAGGCTGCACCACCTTTTCAATGACATCCCCCATGCCGAATATCGAAGCCACTGCAGGCGGGACCTGATCCACGCCTATCGCCGTTGCCAACCCCACACTTCCCCAGCCGAGCTCTTCCAGGATTATGTGAGCTTCCGTTCCACTTATACCCAGCCCACCATAGTCCGGGTCTATGAAGATCTTCTGATACCCCAGCTTCTTCATCTGTCTTAAGACATCCCAGTAGGGTGAGTCTTCCGCTATCACCTCGGCCGGGTCAGACATCTTGTCCAATGCCGCCGCAGCAGGCCTCATTACCTCTTCGGCGAATCTATGTGTTTCCTGTCTCAGCAATGACAACCCCTTGTCCTCTGCGACTTGGGGGTCTATTTCAAAGTACATGGGGCTCCCTCCTCACGCTCAGAGTGGCCTCGTTTTCTATCGCTCCGTCGAATTAGTCGATCGGAACTCCAGCCAGCACCTCTTTCGCCAACGCTACCACCGCTTTCATCCGCTTCATCATGTACTGCATGTCGCCTTCGAGCTGCAACCGGTTGCTCATTACCAGTCTCATGGTATCCTGCTGCCCCGAAACCAGCAGCTTCCAGGAGCCGTACTTACCGGAGAGCTTGAAAGCGGCATCCTCGTGCTCACCCGGAGCCACACCCATCATGTTTCTGATACCGCCATGCCAGAAATCCGCCCAGAAGTATAGGGCCGCACCGCTCAAGTCCTCAGCGGATAGGTTTGAGATTTTTGCCAGCACTTCGTTCAGGTCCAACCCTTTGAGGGAAGCATCCAACGATACGCCCAACCTCTTTTCCAGGAAATCGCCCATAGGAGTGCCCCTGTACTTCTTTCGGCCATCCTCTGGCATCATGTCCAGGAAACTCATGAACCCTTCCATAACCTCTTTTCTGCTCAGATCGCCCAGAAACTCCTCGTCGCACCCGATGATACACAGGAAATCACCTTCCCAATCCTTTGACGCTTCTTTGTACTCCTCGCTTCTCTCCGCGACCTTCAATACCTCCTCTATCCATTCTTTTGACGGGAAGATAGCCATTTACCGACCTCCAATCTTATGTTTTCTTTCCCTATAGCTAAGCAGGCGTCTTATACCACTGGCATGGGCATCTGTCAACCGGGCGAAGCCCATCCCCAATCCATAACCCACAGCCCGCCCCAGAGCAGAATAGGTGCTCAGACAGGCGACTCCGCATATTTGTAAACCTCTCGGGCAGAATCAGGCGCGGTGGCCGCATCCTTCACAGATCGCCTCGTCGATAACTATCTCGCCCCTGGCCATTTTCCCCTGACAGCAACTCAGGACTCAGCCCACTTCTTGCGGTAGGTCTCAATAGCCCGCTGGTCGATCAGGCCGACAGGCCACTCTCCCTTGACAAACCTGATTATCTCCGCCCCGGGGCGGCGCTGCAGCTCAGCAAAGGCCGGGGGCGAGAGGCCAGCCGAGTGGGCAGTACAAATGAAGTTGTCGAGCTTAAGCAAGGGACTATCGGCTGGGATGGGTTCCGGTTGGGTGACATCAAAAGCCGCGATAGAGATAAGGCCCTCGGTCAAAGCGGTGTATAGCGCCTCGTGATCGACTACCGCGCCGCGGGCGGTGTTGACGAGGCAGGCAGTGGGTCTCATCTTTTTGAATCGCTCCAGCCCCAGAAGGCGCTCCGTCTCAGAGGTCAGCGGAACATGAAGCGAGATGATGTCCGACTGAGTCAGCAGCTGATCCAGGTTCACCCGTTCCACCCCGAACTCGCCGAATATGCCTGGGGCGATATAGGGGTCATTGGCGATAATCCTCAACCCGAAGCCCTTTGCCCTAGTGACCAGAGCCCGGCCGATCCGTCCCAGGCCGATAATCCCCAGTGTTTGCCCTTCCAGCCGTGATAACTTGGGCCATATCTCACCGCGGATATAATCGTCGCCCATTGATGCCCAGCTCCCCCTTTTCACGACCTCGTTCAACTGGACGACCCGCCTGGTGCACGCCAGGATCAGGCCCATCGCATGATCCGCCACCTCTCTCGTGCTGGCATCCGGTACGTTGGCGGTCACAATACCAAGTTCAGTGGCTGCATCCACGTCCAGGTGGTCATAGCCGACTCCGATACTCGTGATCAGTTTGACGTTGCTCAGGCTGGCCAACACCCTTCTGGTAAAGGCCTGGAACGTAGTCTGCGTGATTACGGCGTCAGCATCTCCTACCGCGGCGATGATCTCGTCCTCGGTGGCCCCGAGCGGGCAGGCGTTCACCACCAGCTCCACCTCGACCCCGGCCTGCTTGAACATTTCCTCATAGTTCACCAATAAGGAGATTCCAAGAATGTCAACCGCTTTAAAGGGCATCGCTCCTCCTTTCACTTTGATTGGTCGATATATCGTCAGATCAGCGCAAACTGGGCAGACCGTAGCCGACATCCCTGGGGTCCACAGCAATGTCAAGGAGGGCGGGCTTCCCCGCCCCGATGGCTTTTTCCAGGGCAGGACCGATCTGCGCTGCACCGTCGATGCGCTGGGCGCTGATACCGAAAGCCCGGGCCAGTTGAAGAAAGTCGACATCGCCCAGGTCGTAGCCCAGGTCCGCCCCCGCCCCCGATGCCCTCTCGGGATACATGGCGAAGGCCCACTTGATGGCGGCGTAACCCCGGTTGTTGAGCACCACCACGACGACCGGAATCTGGTATTTGGCCGCCGTCCACAGGGCCTGTAGGCCGAAGAGGGCGCTGCCGTCCCCCACCAGGGCCACCACCGGCCTCCTGGAAGCGGCCAGGGAGACCCCGAGGGAGGCGGGCAGTCCCCATCCCAGACAGGCGTTGGAGCTGAAATAACTCCCAGGCTCGGAGAACTCCATAATATACTCAATATAGGTGGTGAGCATCACCGCCTCATCGACTACTACGCTCCCCGGGGGCAGGGCGCGCGCGACCTCCTTGATGGCCCGCGACGGCCGAAGGGGCACGGCATCCCAGTCTTTCTCAAAATCGCTTTCGCGGGCTGCCCTGGCCTGTGCACGAGCGCTCTTTAGCTTTTCAAATCTTCGTCGGCTCGCCTCGCGCTGACCGGGCGACATCAGCCGCCCGACCTCGCTCGTCAGCTCGGCGAGGGCTGTTTTGGGGCTGGCCACCAGGGCCACCTCCACGGGGCAGTCCCTGGCCAATCCCCGCGGGTCGAGGTCTATCTGTATCAGCTTGGTGGTGGGCGGTATCAGGGGCCCTTCAATAGAAAATAGCTGCTTGAATAGCTGACTCCCCACTGCCAGCAGCACGTCAGCGGGGCCATCCAGCCCCGGCAGGGAGAACCCTATCGGCGGCACTCTACTATAGTAGAGGGGGTGGTTGGTAGGGAAAATTAGCTTGGGCGCTTGCGCGGTGGCGTATACCGGGGCCCCGAGCGTTTCGGCCAGCTCGACGAGCTCGGCAACAGCGCCGGCGTCGGGCACCTGGTGACCGGCCAGGATAGCCGGCTGTTCCGCGGCAGCCAGGAGCTGCGCCGCCCTTATCAGAGACTCCCGGTCAGCCCTGATAGCCATGGGCACCTGGCGGCCCTCGGCTGGCGGGAGGTCTGAGACTACGGTTTGAGACTGCAAGTCCCTGGGGATCGCTACAAATACCGGCCCTGTTGGTGGGGTGGTAGCCTCTTTGAAGGCGCGGTTCAGCGCCTTCGCTATGTCCTGGGCATGTCCCACCCACCAGCGGTCTTTGGTGAACTGGCTCACCATGGGCAGGAGATCGGAGTCCAGAAAAGGGTCGCTCCACTGGAGGCGGGAGTCCTGCTGACCGGCCAGCACCACGATAGGCGTGCCAGCGTTATATGCGTTGTACAGGTTGCCTATAATGTAGGCTGTGCCCGGCGTGGTGTGCACCAAGACCACACCCACCCTGCCCGAGGCCCGGGCATAACCATCGGCCATCGCCATGGAGACGGACTCGTGGATCGCACTGAGATACGTTATCTCCGGGGTTCGGGCCAGCGCGTCCAGGAGCGGTATCTCCGTGTTGCCGGGAACGCCGAAGACATACTTCACCCCCTCGTCCCTGAGCATTTGGCAGATAACCTCGGCTCCTCTTAGCTCCATCCGTTACCTCCATCGATGCCAGGTATGGGTACTATTTTCACCCCGCTCTCATCAGGTCCATCGCCTGAAGAAACTCATCCTCCCCACGCAGGTAAAACCGTGTCCCCCGAATCTTACATCCGCTTTGTGATATTCTCTACCCTCAGGAAAACAGCCTGCGCGGGTTCTGCACCATCATGGTATCGATCTTGTCATCGCTCACCCCCGCCTCTTTGAGAGCAGGGATGATGTTCTTGAACACATGCTGGTAGTGCCAGTGCCCGATCACTTCCTTTGCAAGATCCGGCAGCTCGACCCGACGGCCCAGCCAGCACACCGAAGGGTCACCGGAATAGTCATGGGAAAGCATGATCCGGTGGGCATAGCCGATGCCAACCAGGCCGGTAATACAGGCCTTCCTCAGAGCGTCTGGCTGGATCGCCTCGATGCCCAGTCGGTCGAAGGCAATGTAGACCCCTTTTTCAAGAACGGAGGTGTGGTATTGCAGATTGGCGCTGCCTCCGATGTGGCCGATTACTATCCGCTCCGGGGCTGCCCCTTCAGAGATGAGGAGAGCGGCCTGCTCCGGCCCCATAGTTCCGGCCTCGGTATGGGTGATGATAGGAGTCCCAGTCTCCTTCTGAGCCCAGGCAGCCGCCCTGAAGATCCTCTCCTCATAGGGGGAAATCTCCCCCTGACCTGTGGCCACCTTGATGACGCCGGCCTTGACCCCGGTATCTGCGATACCCTGGGTGATCTCCTTCATAAACGTCTCGTATATCTCGGTGGTGGGGTCGCCGAACTGGCTGCGGAACCACAGATAACTCCGCTTGCCCAATGCCTCGGTGTATAGTCCGGTGGCGCAGATAATGTTTATGCCCGATCTCTCGGAGACCTCCTTTTGCAGCTCCACGTCCCTGCCCAGGTCGATGGGGGTGGCGTCAACCATCGTCTTCATACCATAAGCCTTGGCCTTCTCCAGAGCCTGCACGCAAGACCTGGCGATCGCTTCCCGGTCATAAGGGACAGCCAGTGCGTCGCACTCCCACCCTGGCATCCCCATGATGAGATGCTCATGAATGAGGGTTGGGCCCAGCTCATCCGTCGAAATCGGACCCAGCACTGTATTGACCGTAGCCACGGTATTACTCCTTTCGTTCTATCCGAGGTTTCCCATGTCAGCAGGCCGACTCCCTGGCTCCTTTTGGGGCCTTGGGTTTGGTCTTTGCAGCCAGCCACTGGACTGTCACTGACCCTCGGCTACGACCTCAGCCGGAAGCCTCTCTTTCAGAATGCTTATGGCTCCCTCCACCATCTCGTCAACGATCTGCTTAGCGCTCTTCCTCTCTTTAAGCATCCCCGCTATTTGCCCACCGAACCCGCTGATATAGTCGGTCATACGCCCTTTCCTCAAGCCTAGCTCAGCGTCGCAGACGAGCAGCGTTTGTAGCGGCATGGGGAGTGTCTTTCCCCCCGCCCTCTCCCATGCTTCGATAAACTTGTTGCTGATGAACCGGGCTGTCTTGCCAGTATATATCCTGGTAACACGTGTGTCCTCTTCGGTAGCCTCGATGATCTTATCCTTCCAGTGATCAATCTCCCATTGCTCCAGATCATACGGGTCCACTCCTAGATTCATGGCCCAATCTTTTGGAGAATCAATGCACGCCTCATGGGCAAGCAGGAAAGCGGTACCAACCCACACGCCGCAGGCCCCCATCGCCAGGGAGGCAACAAGCCCCCTGCCATCACCCACCCCACCAGCGGCTACCACAGGAACAGGATAGACAGCATCCACTACTTGAGGAACCAGGGCTAGAGTGCCTATGCGGCCGGTATGGCCTCCCGCTTCGTGACCCTGGGCCACAATGATATCCGCCCCTGTGCTGGCGACCCGCCGAGCGTTTCTAGCGTTGCCCACGAGTCCGATGACCTTCATTCCCTGAGCACGTGCTTGAGGTATGATGTATTCCGGATTCCCCAGCCCCGATGCGAAGACTGGCACTCGCTCCTCCAATATCACATCCATCAGCTTCTTTGCGCCTGAGAGCATTTCTGAGTCCACTTCAAGCGGCGGCATTTGCACGTCCGGTATCCCAATCTCCTCCTTCAGCCTGTCCACGAAAGCCAGCTCCTCCGCAGGCAAAAAGGCCTTCAGGTCAGAAATAGGGAACTTGCCTGACATAGGCGGGAGGTCTATCTTCGGAAGCAGTAGGTCCACACCGAAGGGCTTGTCAGTGAGGCTCCTCGTCTTTTCGATCCAGTCACGCAACTGGTCAGGGTTCAGGGCGGCTGCGCCCAAGACGCCTAATCCACCTGCGTTCGATACCGCAGCAGCAAGGGTGGGGCCAGAGGCGCCACCCATACCAGCCAGGATGATGGGATATTCGATATCGAGCATTTCACACAACTTAGTCCGAAGAACATTCTTTGCCACTTCTTTCTCCTCAATTATCTCAAGATAGCCAGTTGTTGAAGCCGGGGTCACCGACAAATACTGTCACGGGAAGTCCAAACCAGCCTCTGTTGACATGAGTGCGAAGAATTATAACAGTTTTGGCAACGACTTCCAACAAGTGACAGCCTCCTCCCCTTGACCCAGACATGCCCTCAACAAACCTATTGCCAAAGAGAGGTTGTCCACTGTGCCGATTTGCCTTCCCTCTCGCTTGTTCCATCAGACCTATTAGCGTAAAATGGAGCCGGCGCTGCTACAGACAGGTAAGAAAGGGAACGCTATGGAGGTGAAAAGATGAACGTTGAAAAGAGAAAACTCCCACAACCGATGCTGCCCAGGGGATTCGGTGGAAGGTTTACGTTTATTGGCATGAATATTGGGCACAAATCCATATACAGGAATACGGCCAAAATCCTGGAGCTTAAGCCAGAAGATGACCTCCTTGACGTTGGCTGCGGCAATGGTTACTTCCTCAAGAAATACGCCTCGCATGTCCATAGCATTGCTGGCTTAGACCTCTCCGAGTTATCGGTCAGAATGGCAAAGAAAAAACATCGAGACAGAATCGGGGCAGGAACCGCAGAGTTCGTTGAGGGTGAAGCATCACAGCTTCCCTGGGAGGATAACAGGTTCAGCGTTGCTACGACGATGGGTTCTTTCGTTGGCTTTCCCAAGCCCGTGGAGTCGCTGAAGGAAATGCATCGAGTGCTGCGTCCTGGAGGAAGAGCGGTCGTCAGCATAGAGTGGAACGCTGAGGACGGAGTAGACCATACGAAGAAAGCCAAACAGTGGGGAATGTGGGTCTGGACGGAAGAAGACGTACGAGCCATGATGAAAGAAGCCGGATTCTCAGAGGTTTCCATCACGTACACAAAAGGACTCATGATGCCCAAGCAAATGATGGCATGCGGCGTCAAACAGTAGCAATCGAAGCAGGAAACTGAACTATAGGGAGCAAATCATGTCGCTCATACCCGCTTTTGAAATAGGTGTATGGAATGCCTGGATTTTCATGCTTTATCACTTCTTGCCTATGCCCTTAATTATGCTAGTTCATAGAGGCATGGTGCAAGAGATGCAAAAGCCACATGGCGAGACCGAGAGGAGGCTCTACCCCGTCGCCTGGATACTCTGGCTTCTCGCCGTCATATATTCCCTTTTCCTGCCCTTGCGCTTGGGGACGATATGGTTCTACGTAGGTTTCCCCATTTCTATGGTAGGACTAATTGCCTACACCGCAGTTGTCGTGAGCTTTGCTACTACCCCGATTGATAAGAAGCCGCTTACCAAGGGACTGTACCGCTACTCAAGACATCCTATGTATATCACTCAATTGGTCATGTTTATCGGGGTAGGTATAGCTTCGGCTTCATGGGTTTTTCTACTGTTTTCGATCGTATATACAATTCTCTCGTTTGTTCTCGCAATCCCTGAGGAGCAGTCTTGCCTTGAGAAGTATGGCGACGCTTATCGTGAATATACGAGTAGAACCCCGCGATGGATAGGAATGCCCAAATCTGGTTGAAACAGCCGAAGGGAGGCTCAAACAAGGAGATGCCTGAGCAGTTCCTGCTCAATAGTGTGGGGACAACCTATGTCTTCCAATAGCCTGAACGGATTGGGGCATCGCGGGAGTAGAAGGGCGTCTTGTGCACCTGACCGCCTTGTTGCCCTGAAGGAGCTGTCTGTGTAGAATAGTCCCAGCAGGATATAAGCCGAGCACAGGGTTACTGGTCGCAATAGTGCCACGCAGAAAACAGGACAGACTTCTTACGGAGGTATGCGTATGGTGGCGAGCGGGGAAACGAAACGTATCAGGAGAGCACTCGAGACAGGCCAATTGTTTGTCGCTGATGAAACTGGCTACCGGCGATTCATTTACGCCCGTTGCCCAAATGATAGGGAAGCCAGTCCCGTCTACAGGCAAGAGAGAGTCGGGCAGGGGTTCACAAGGCTTCTATTTCGCTGTCCTATATGTGGCACCCAGTTCGAAAGCCCCATCAAGTCCTTGTTCCTGCGATAGGAGGTAGCCAAGGAGGCAAACGTGAGCGTCAAGGTCGTAGATAAGAAGACCGGCAAGGAGACTGTCGGCAAGTACGCGATGGTCAAGGGGGGTGAGGTCAGCCTTTATACCGGCATCATGTCGGACAAGAAAGGCGGCTGGCGTGGTTGTGGGAAACGACTTGCCTTCTCTGCCGACGCCGTAACTGTCACCGCCGACGACCCGGCCAAGGAACTAAGACGGAAAGACTAGTTCCCCTGCCGGCAACCGAAAGCGGAAATAACCCGGCCTCAGCTGAGGGGTGCTTTGTCTGTTCAGCCTTGGCTGATCTGGGAAATCTCGGCTAATCGCTCTTTGAGAGCAGGAAGGGGGTTTTGAATGGCTGACAAAGGAAGAGCAGCAGTCTATACGGCATTTGGCCAACCCATGGAGATCAGAGAGTATCCGGTGCCTGAACCCGAGCCAGGGGCCATCCTGATCAAGGTGTCAAGGACCAACATATGTGGCTCGGACCTTCACCAGTGGCGTGGGGATCTTAACCTCACCGCCCTGGGAGCGCCGCTGCCGGCAATCCTGGGGCACGAGATGACAGGCACCGTAGCCAAGCTGGGTGAGGGCATTCTCACCGACTCGGCGGGCCAGCCCCTGGCTGTAGGGGATCGGGTGGTTCACCGTTATTTCCGCCCCTGTGGGCGCTGCCGGGCGTGCCTGAAGGGACAGGACGCCGCGTGCCCCCTTGCTCCCCTCGCCGTGGTAAGCCCCTGCGAGGAGCCTCCTCACTTCCACGGCACCTATGCCGACTACCACTATCTGCCTCCCAATTACACGGTTTTCAAGGTGCCTGACGACGTCACGGACGACATGGCAGCCCCCGCCAACTGCGCCCTCTCACAGGTTATCTATGGCCTGGAGAGAGTGGGGTTCAGCTTCGGGGAGACCATTGCCATCCAGGGGGCAGGGGGATTGGGCATTTATGCTACCGCGGTGGCCAAGGACATGGGAGCGGAGAAGGTCATCGTCATCGATGGCATCGACGAGCGCCTGAAGCTGGCCAAAGCCTTTGGCGCCGATGAGTTGATCGACTTCAGGGAGGTTAAGACCCCGACGGAACGCTGGCTGAAGGTAAAGGAACTGACCGGGGGCTGGGGGGCGGATGTCGTCGCCGAGCTCGTAGGCTTCCCCCACGTGGTTCCTGAAGGCATAGACATGCTCGGCAACGGCGGGCGCTACCTGGAGATCGGCAACATCAGTTTTGGAATGACCTATGAGGCTGAACCGTCCAAGCTCGTGATGGATAACAAGAGCATAGTGGGCGTCATGCTGTATCCCGCCAGTGCCTTGAAGAAAGCCCTTGACTTCCTGAGCCGGGCCAAGGACAAATACCCCTTCGACAAGATCCTCGCCCGTTCCTACCCCCTGGAGGAGATCAACGAGGCCTTTGAGAATCAGGACAAGGGGCTGGTTTCCAGGTCTACCATCGTTCCTTGAAGCCCGATAGACACAGGAAATCTCATCAGCCTGATGAGGTGGCAAATCCCCGACGCGGTCATTCTCGAATCCCAGGGCAGGAAGACGGATCCAAGGTGATGAGACAACGCGGCTACGCCGGAAAGGTATTGAGGGTAGACCTCTCCTCGGGAAGGACTACCCATACGCTGACGGCGGAATATGCCGACCTCTTCCTCGGGGGGAGGGGAATAGCGGCAAAGGTTTACTGGGACGAGGTGCCTCCGCAGATCGATGCCTTTGACCCGGAGAACAGGCTGATCTTCATGACCGGTCCCGTCTGCGGCGTGCCCGGCTTTGCCAGTCGATTCCAGGTTTGCGGGAAATCCCCCGCCACCAATCAGTTCTCCTACTGTAATTTAGGCGGCTCCTGGGGCGCTCACCTCAAATTCGCTGGCTATGACGGCGTGGTAGTCCATGGCAAGGCAGATAAGCCGGTGTATCTCTGGATTGACGGCGGCAAGGTGGAGATCAGGGACGCAGCCCATCTCAAAGGCAAGAGCGCCTTCCAGTGCGAGAAGGAAATGAAAAAGGAGCTAGGGGAATCCGTCCGCGTGCTGACCGTTGGTCCGGCAGGCGACAACATGGTGAGTTTTGCCACCTTCCTGGCGGCTGAAAACTCGGTTGGCACAGGTGGCCTGGCAGGAGTAATGGGCTCCAAGAACCTGAAAGCCATTGCAGTAAGAGGAGATACGAAGTTCGACGTAGCCGATCGGAAGAGGGTTTTGCAGCTCAGGAGCAGGATACGTGAGATGAGCCCCAGCTTCACCGAGTCAATGCAACAAATGGGAATGCTGACGCCCGCAGACAGGCTGAAGACGAGCCTATGCCACGGCTGTGCCACGGGATGCGTTCGGGCGACATACGAGAAGCCGGACGGCGCTCAGAGGAAATTCATGTGTCAGGCGGCACTGTTCTATCAAACTCGTGCCCAACGCTATTATGGAGAGGTTACCGACGTTGCTTTTAAGGCCACCGAGACCTGCGACGACTATGGGCTCGATACCCGCGCCGTGGAGACCATGATCATGTGGCTGAGCAGATGTCACAAGGCAGGGCTCTTGACAGATGAGCAAACAGGCATACCTCTCTCCCAAATTGGAAGCTACGAGTTCATCGAGACACTGGCGCGGAAAATATCCCGCCGGGAGGGGTTCGGCGATACGCTCGCCGGGGGCACCCACAAAGCGGCTGAAAGCCTGGGCAGCGAGGCTCAGAAATTGATCAAGGACTACATGACCAGGACCGGCGACAACGAGCTCTACGGTCCCAGGCTATATATTACTACCGGCATTTTCTACGCCGTAGAGCCGAGATTCCCCATCCAGCAACTCCACGAGATCAGTGTCCCGGTTATGCTTTGGGCTGCCCGGGTCATGGGTATGAAGGAGATTCCCGTGACCTCTGAGGTTATACGGGCAATGGCCCGGCGATTCCTCGGCAGCGAGTTAGCGGCTGATTTCTCCACGTATGAGGGGAAAGCGCTGGCCGCGACCAGGATTGAAGACCGCGAGTATGCCAAGGAGAGCCTTATCCTGTGTGACCTTGCCTGGCCCATATTCTTTACAGAAGCCTCTCCCGACTATGTTGGCGATCCCACCCTCGACAGCCAGATTTGTGCTGCGGTGACAGGAAGAGAGGTAGACGAGAGAGGGCTATACCAAATTGGGGAGAGGACCCTCAACCTGCAGAGGGCCATCCTTGCCAGAGAGGGACACAAGGGGAGAGAATATGACTCCATAGATGAATTCAACTTCACCACCCCGACAAGGGGAGACTTCGGCAACCCCGATTGCATAGTCCCGGGCAAGGATGGTGAAGTCTTCTCCAGGAAAGGAATGGTTGTTCACCGCGAAGAGTTTGAGAAAATGAAGGACGAGTTCTACCGTATCCGGGGTTGGGATGTCCCCACCGGCCTCCAGACAAGGGCTAAACTGGAGGAACTGGGCCTGAACGACGTTGCCCAGGGACTGGAAAGGGAAGGACTTCTAAGATGATGCCCTGCCAGGACTCCACCCTTGGAAGCGCAGGTTGACTCGCTTCTACACACAGAAGGACGCAGGTTCAAGTCGTACATAACCCGTTATTTGGGCCCCAAGGGCTTGTTAAGCGGTTGCCCCTATAGTAGTATTACTCCCAGGTTAGAAGATGGTCAGAATACTGGATTTGAGCGTACCCACGGAAGCCAGCCCCAGCGAACCCATACCGGTGAACGTCCGCCACGAGGAACATAGGCAAAGCGTCGAGCTAATGAAAATGTTCTTTGGTTGCAGTGAGCAGGATTTGCCTGCGGGATTAGGCTGGGCCAATGATACGGTGCAGTTGATTGCCCACGCCGGAACTCACGTTGACGCACCGTGGCACTATTCTCCCGTCTGCGAAAACAAAAGAGCCAGGACGATCGATGAGATGCCGCTCGAATGGTTTTTCAGTGACGGTGTGGTACTGGACATGAGACATAAGCCTCGTGGCTCCGGCGTCACCGTTGATGACCTTCTGCAAGCCCTGGGAAGAATCGACTATAAGATCAAGCCCTGGGACATTGTAATGATACAAACCGGCGCAGACAAATTGTGGGGCAAACCGGAGTACTTTGATGTCGGCTGCGGCATGACCAGGGATTCCACCCTTTGGCTAATAGATCAGGGCGTCAGAGTTATGGGGATTGATGCCTGGGGGTGGGACCGCCCTTTCTGGGCGATAAAGGAAGAGTTTTCCCGCACAGGTGACAAGGACATACTTTGGGGCGCACACTATGCCGGCATAGATAAGGAATACTGTCACATAGAGAAGCTGGCCAATCTGGACCAGCTTCCACAGCCCTTCGGTTTCAAAGTGGCCTGCTTTCCAGTAAAACTCACCGCTGGAAGCGCCGGCTGGAGCCGCGTTGTCGCCATACTGGAGGATTGACCGCGGCCTCAGGCATTCTTCCATCAATAGCCAACCTGACGGAGAAGTCTGGCCGGCGCTGCTGCCCCCTGGTTTCGCCAACATCTTGCTGACGCACCCCACGACACGGGGCGGCCCCAGACGGCACAAAAACCCCTGACAAGGCACCAGACTTGATAGTTGCCTCGTTAAGTGCTAGAATCCAACAGCCTCAACGGATTCAGCGAACCACAGTAAAGGAGGACGACAATGATGACATCTCAAGAGTACCGCGAGAGACTGTTTTCTATGAAGCGCAACGTTTACATGGACGGAGAGCTTGTCGGCCGGGATGACCCCCGCATTGCTCCGGCCATCAATGTCATCTCTCTGACCTATGATCTGGCTCGCGAACCACAGTATGAGGGGGTAATGACGGCCACCTCTCACCTCAGCGGGCAGCGGATAAACCGCTTCTGCCACATCCACCAGAGCGTTGAAGACCTGCTCGATAAGCAGAAGATGACCAGGCTATACTGCCAGAAAACGGGGGGCTGTATCCAGCGCTGCATGGGCATCGATGCCATGAACGCCCTCTCGGTGATCACCTACGACACGGATCAAGCCACGGGCACGGAGTACCATCAACGGTTCCTGAGATACCTGGCCTATTTCCAGGAGAATGACATCTGTGCCAACTGCGCCCAGACCGATGTCAAGGGGGACCGCAGAAAGCGACCCCACGAGCAGGTCGATCCAGACCTCTATCTGCGGGTGATCGAGAAGAGGGAGGACGGGATCATAGTACGTGGGGCCAAGGCCCACAACACCGTAGCGCCCTATTGCGATGAGATCATCGTCACGCCCACCAGGTTTCTCACGGAAGAGGAGGGGGACTGGGCGGTCTCCTTCGCCATTCCCGCCGACACCGACGGTGTTTATCTATCGTGCCGTCCCGCCATGGCCCGTCCCAGGAAGAAGCTTCATGCGCCCATTTCGACCTTCGGTGATGTGGAGTCTTTTACCATCTTCGACGACGTCTTCGTTCCCTGGGAAAGGGTTTTCCTCTGTGGGGAGAGGGAGTTTGGCGGTAGGCTAGCCCTGATGTTTGCCCTATTCCACCGCCACAGCTACACAGGGTGTAAGCCGGCGACATCGGATGTCATGATGGGGATGGCAGCCCTGGTGGCAGAGTACAACGGCATTGAGGGGGTGCAGCATGTGCGGTACAAGCTCGCCGATATGATCTCTGTTGCCGAGCTGGTCTATGCTGCCGGGGTAGCTGCTGCGGTGACGGCACAGCGGTCACCAGCGGGAACCTACGTCCCCGATCCGGTCTATTGCAACGTGGGGCGCCGTCATGCCGGGCTGAACATCTATCACGAGTACGAGATCGTAGCTGACCTCGCCGGAGGGCTGCCCGCGACGCTGCCCATGGAGGGCGACTTCTACCATGAGAAGCTGGGGCCCCTGCTGGACAAGTACATGATGAGGAACCCCGGGATATCTGCAGAGAACCAGCATCGCTGCTTCCGCGCGCTCAGCGATGCCATATGCTCGGGATTGGCCGGGCTGCTGCAGATCGCGGGTCTGCACGGCGGCGGGTCGCCGGTGATGGAGAACATCGCCACACTGGGCTACTACGATCTCGAGACAAGGAAGAATATCGCCAAGCACCTAGCGGGCATCCCCTTGGACTGAGCCGCCCTCTGGAAGTTGCGAAGGCAGCCTATTTCATCAGAGCTCAGGAGTAAGATGAGATGAAACTATCGTGCGTCGATGCAATAGCCCCCGGAATAACGCTGAGAGACAAGTTCGACAACCTGGAGAGGTATGGCTTCGAAGGAATAGAGATTTGGACGGGCGCCGACGACCTGGAGCAACAGGCACAGGGAATCAGAGAAATCGCTTCCGGGAGCAAGGTCAAACCGTCCTCGGTGATGGTGGTCAATGAGGCATTCTATCGCCCTTTGGACAGCCATGAGGCTAAGCAAGCCAAATCCGACGCGATAAAGGGGAGTCTGGGGCTGGCAGCGGCCCTCGGCGCTGTCAGCATTCTGGTGCCGGAGTATGCCCCTCAATTGCCCCCACCCATCTTCCCACTCACGCCTGTCGGCGATGCCGAAAAGGGATTGCTGCTTGAACTCCTGCATGAGGTCGTGAAATTCGCTGAGGATTTGGGGGCGACCCTGGTGCTGGAGCCGCTGAATAGATATGAGACCAGGTTCTTCCATACGCTGGATGAGGCAATCGCAATCTGCAAAGAGGTGGGTAGCCCTAACGTAAAGGTAATGGCCGACCTCTTCCAGATGAGCATCGAGGAAAGAGACATCGCTGAGAGCATAAGAAGGGCGGGAGGATACATCAGCCACATCCACCTTTCGGATAGCGGTAGGTTATTGCCCGGCTATGGGAACATCGACTTCAGGTCCGCATTCGCTGCTCTGAAGGAAATAGGATATGAAGGCTACATGGCGTTAGAGTGCGCAATTGCAGGAAACCCCGAAGAAGAATTGCGCAGATGCGTAGATTATCTCAAGAAGTGTATGCGGGAATGTTAGCAAGGCTTGAGAAGCTGTCTGAAAAACCTCACCCTTGTCATTGCGAGGCAGGAAGTGCCGAAGCAATCCCGGTGACAAGGTGGAAGGAAAGGGCTACGAGATTGCTTCGCTTCGCTCGCAATGACGACAGGTCTTCGCTCCTTTAAACCACGCTTTTTGGACAGCCTGTTGAACAAATATAAAGGTGATAGCGATGGCTAAGTTAGAGAAGCTGTTTGAGCCAGCCAGGATAGGGAAGCTTGAACTCAAGAACAGGATAGTGATGGCTCCCATAAACTCCCACCTTGGAACGGAGCTCGGTGGGGTGAACAACAGGTTGATAGACTACTACGTGGAAAGAGCCAGGGGCGGGGTCGGTTTGATAATAACGGATGCCATGTGCATAGATTGGCCTGTGGGTAAAGCAGGCACAAGTCCGCTGAGGATAGACGAATGGAAATATGTCGATGGTTTGCACGATCTGACGGATGCGGTCCATCAATACGGCGCAAAGCTCGCTGCGCAAATACATCATGCGGGCAGGCAGAACTCGGTGTTAGCCTGCACTGAAGGGCAAGAGCTTGTAGCGCCTTCTGCAATTCCCTGTTTGCCTACCGGCGGTGACATGCCCAGAGCATTAACTATTGAGGAGATCGAGGAACTGGTCAACAAATTCGTCCTGGCCGCACAGAGAGCGAAGGCGGCTGAGTTCGATGCTGTGGAGCTCCACGGCGCCCACGGATACCTGGTCACCCAGTTTATGTCCCCCCACACCAACAAGCGCACAGATGAGTACGGCGGAGATTTCGAGGGCAGGATGAAATTCCCGCTCAGGATTGTGGAGGGGATAAGGGCAGCGATAGGGCCTGATTTCCCCATTCTGTTCAGGATGTGTGCAGATGAATACATCGAGGGTGGGCTCACCCTGGAGGATAGCAAGCAGATCGCGCGGCGGTTGGAAGCAGCCGGCGTGGATGCCCTCGATATAACGTCGGGTATCTACGAATCGCCGCCGGCGTGGCACGCCTGGATTTACCCCATATACGACATGGCACCAGGCTGCAGGGTATACCTCGCGGAGGCAATCAAAAAGGTTGTCGGCATACCGGTAATCGCCTCCGGCAGGCTCGGCGACCCTGCTCTTGCCGAAGAGGTCATCAAGGAGGGGAAGGCGGACCTGGTCGCCATAGGCAGGCCCCTGCTTGCCGACCCGGAGCTGCCGAAGAAGGCGGCCGAGGGAAGGCTGGACGATATCCGCCCCTGCCTGTACTGCGGTGAGGGTTGTGTGGGCGGCCTTTCGCACTTGTGGCATATAGGTTGCCAGGTCAATGCAGCTTTGGGAAGGGAAAGGGAATACGAGGTTAAGCTGGCGGAGAAGGTCAAGCGGGTGGTCGTCGTGGGCGGCGGGCCCGCGGGCATGGAGGCGGCGAGAGTGGCGGCTCTGAGGGGCCATGACGTGACCCTGTTTGAGAGGGAGAAGGAGCTGGGAGGTCAACTGATAGCAGCCTCGGCACCTCAATTCAAGCAGCCGATCAAGGAGCTGGTGAGGTATCTCAAGAATCAGATCGAAAAGCTGGGGGTGAAGACCGAGCTTGGTAGGGAGGTCACTCCCGGATTGGTCAAGAAGCTGAAGCCGGACGTGGTGATCCTGGCAACGGGCGCCACTCACCTCATTCCGGATATTTCCGGGGTCGTGGAAAGAAACGTTGCCACCGCCACCGAGATACTGCTGGGGAAAAGAAAGGTCGGCGAGAAGGTGGCCATTATTGGCGGTGGGCGGGTCGGAAGCGAGCTTGCCTGGTTCCTGGCTGAGCAGGGGAAGAAGGTAACCTTGGTTGAGATGACGTATGCCATAGCAAGTAATGTCAACCTGTTCAGTCGCTTCTATCTGTTGAACAAGCTCGCTGAGCTTGGAGTCGAGATGGCGATTGCCACGACGGCCCAAGAGGTCACAGATAGGGGCGTGGCAGTCATCGATATGACTGGGAACAAGAAAGTCATAGAGGCTGATACCGTCGTCCTTGCCGCAGGCTTCAGGTCCAACAATGACCTTGAGGAAAAGCTGAAAGGTGCAGTGCCCGAGCTACACGCCGTTGGGGACTGCACAAGGCTGGGCAAGATAATGGGAGCGATACACGGCGGCTCGCGCGTTGCCCGCCAGATTTAGTCCAAGCCACTTCGCGCTACTTATCCACTTACAGCGTCCACTTACCAAGGGGTGAGGAGCACTGTGGCTGACAGGCACAGGGTTATTGTAGGGAAATGAAGGTCAGGATACGCATACATGCACCGGTCGTTCTGACCCAGATTGTAATCTACTTGTAACCTCTTCGTAATCCCTCCTTATACATCCTTAATCGGTTCTTAACTCTATACGCGTACACTTATATGCGTTCAGGTGCGACTCAGCGGATTGCCTTCTGAGGATGTGACGTCCCGAAGCACAGCGGCGCAGCTACCAACCTGCACACCGGCAACAAGCGACGAGGTACAAATCATGAAAGGTGAACAGAAGACAAAACGTCAGCTCCCGGAGGAGATGGCAAAATTGCAGCAGCGTGTCAGTGAATCAGAAGCGACACGGATTAAACGTATGCCAGTAGAAGAAGTCTTGAAAGAAGTCCAGGAGGAGGTGGAAAAGCAGGTCAGAGAACGGACTTCAGATCTTGTAAGAACCAACAAGGAACTACAGATTGAGATCACAAAACTGAGGAAGCTGGAGGAAGCGCTCCGGGAGTCAGAGGAGAAATTCAGGTCTTTCGTCGAGGAAATGAACGACGGCTACTGTGTGATTCAGGACTCTACGATCGTTTTCGCCAACGCAAGAATTGCCCAGATGTTTGGATACACTCAGGACGAGGTCATTGGCAAGAGCATTCTGGACCTCTTGCCTTCTGAGATAATCAGTGAATTGACTGAGGCGCACGCCAGGAGAAGACGTGGCGAGGCTGTTCCACCACAGTATGAAACAGCGCTCACGAGTAAAGATGGCGCAGCGCGCCCAGTGGAGTTTGGAGCCAGGCTCATAAGTTATGAAGGCAAGCCTGCTGCTTCTGTGGTTATCAGGGATATTACAGAACGCAAGAGCGCGGAGGCGAAGTTACAGCAAACCATGCAGGACCTGGCACGTTCCAATGCCGAATTGGAGCAGTTCGCCTATGTCGCCTCACATGACTTGCAAGAGCCGCTGCGCATGGTTACCAGCTTCGTGCAGCTATTAGCACGGCGCCTCGAAGGTAAGCTCGACGCCGATAGCAGCGAGTATATCGCCTACGTGGTGGATGGTGCCAGTAGAATGCAGATGCTCATAAATGACCTGCTGGCCTTCTCACGTGTGGGTACACGTGGCAATCCGTTCGAAGTGACCGAATGCGAGGCTGCCCTTCATAGTGCCGTCACCAATCTACAGTTGACCATTGAAGATAACGATGTGGTGATAACCCACGATCCCCTGCCGACAGTTATGGCCGATGGTATGCAACTGGTTCAGCTGTTCCAGAACCTCATCAGCAATGCCATTAAGTTCCATGGAGAGGAGCGACCGCGTATTCATATCTCAGCAAAGCAAGAGGAAAATGAGTGGGTCCTCTCTGTGCGCGATAACGGCATCGGCATTGATCCTGAATACCATGAGCGAATCTTTCTTATCTTTCAGCGCCTGCACGGCAGGGGGGAGTATGCTGGTACCGGCATCGGTCTGGCCATATGCAAGAGGATTGCGGAACGTCACGGCGGCCGCATTTGGGTGCAATCTGAACTCGGAAAAGGTTCAACATTCTACTTCACAATACCAGTTGCAGGAGGTAAGGAATCATGACTACATCAACAATCGGCAGGCCGATCGAGATCCTGCTGGTGGAAGACAACCCCGGCGATGTGCGTCTGACGAGAGAAGCTCTCAAGGAAGACAAAGTGCGCAACAGGCTACACGTAGTAGAGGATGGGCTGGCTGCATTAGCCTGGCTGCGGCGTGAAGGCGAGTATGCACGCGTACCCCGTCCCGACATCATCCTGCTGGACCTGAATCTGCCAAAGAAAGACGGTCGTGAGGTGCTTTCTGAAATCAAGACAGATAAAGATCTCAAACGCATCCCCGTGGTAGTGCTGACCACATCCAGAGCCGAGGAGGATGTTCTTCGAGCCTACAACTTCAATGCGAACTGCTACATTACCAAGCCAGTTGACCTGGAGCAGTTCATCAGGGTTGTGAAGGCCATCGAAGAATTCTGGCTGACTATCGTGAAATTACCTGAGTAACGAGCCAGAAATAATGGGGGACTGTCGAAGTCCTTATTTCGAGTTTCGAATTAGGCGCTCAGTAGCGATGCTGGGATCGAGACTCTAAACGAGTGTGAAATGGCCATATCAGGAATAGGCAATAAGTCCGTTACGGTGCTGCTGATTGAGGATAACCCCGGGGATACCCGACTGATCCGCGAGATGTTTGCGGTGGTGGGGAGCGGTTCGTTCAAGCTGGAGTGTGCCGAGCGCCTCTCTACAGGGCTGGAGCGCCTTGCCCAGGGAGGGATCGACCTAGTACTGCTGGATCTGTCACTGCCGGACAGCCAGGGGCTTGATACGTATATGCGAATGCATGAAGAAGCACCCGATGTACCGGTCGTGGTGCTTACCATCCTTGACGACGCAGCCCTGGGAATCAGAGCATTGCGAGAAGGCGCGCAGGATTACTTGGTCAAGTGGCGGCTTAATAGCGACCTGCTGGTGCGCCTTACACGATACGCTGTTGAGCGACACAGACTGCAGAAGGAACTGCAACAGGCACAGGAGCAGCAAGAGCAGGAGCACCTGCGAAATATCATAAACAGCAATGCCGATGCCATGGTTATAGTGAACAGTACCGGCATTGTGCGCTTTGTCAACCCGGCTGCGGAAGCACTTCTCTGCCATAAGACAGAGGAACTTGTGGATGGGCTCTTCGGCTTCCCCTTAGTTGTAGGGGAAACGACAGAGCTTAATATCACACATGGAGATGGAGAAGCATCTGTCGCCGAAATGCGCACGGTGGAAATAGAGTGGGAGGGTCAGACTGCCCACCTCGCATCTCTTCGCGACATTACTGAGCGTAAGCAGGCGGAGGAGGAGAGACAGAGGATGGAGCAGCAGCTTCAACTTGCAGGGCGGTTGGCTGCAGTTGGCGAGCTGGCAGCGGGCATTGCCCATGAGTTGAATAACCCACTGACTGCAATCCAGGTACACGCCCAGCTTCTGAATGCCAGAGATGACCTCGACGAGACCGCACAGAGCGATGTCAGAACTATCTACGGAGAGGCGCAGCGCGCCACCGGAATCACCGGCAATCTGCTTTCCTTCGCCCGCAGGTATAGTCCTGAGAAACACCCCATCTCCATCAACGATGTCCTTGCCAGCAGTCTGGAATTCCACGCCTACCGGATGAGGGTCAACAACATCGATATGCTTCTCGATCTTGAGTCTGACCTTCCAGAGACCATGGCTGACTTCCACCAGATGCAGCAGGTTTTCGTGAACATCATCATCAACGCAGAGCAGGCCATGACAGAAGCCCACAGCAGAGGGAAGCTTTCCGTCAAGACGCAAAAGGTCGGCGAAATGATCCAAATAACCTTTGCCGACGATGGGCCAGGCATTTCAGAAGAGAACCTCAAGAGGGTATTTGACCCATTCTTCACCACCAAAGACGTGGGAAAAGGAACTGGGCTAGGTCTTAGCATTTGCTACGGCATCGTTGAAGAGCATGGTGGCCGTTTATATGCCAGGAGCAATCCCGGCGAAGGCGCGACTTTCGTGGTAGAGATACCCATAGTCTCTGAGGTTCAGCCGATTGCTGAGGAACCAGCTTAACCACGCCTTCTCTATCCATGCCTCGAGTATGCGGCCACCAAATCCCCATATCCTGAAAACCGTGGGTGACCTCGGGAAGCGTTATGAGGAAGGGAGAGTGAACCGCATGCCCTGACTGGGCCGTGCCTCAAAACAGGCTCTCTGGGTGGACCACCCAGAGAGCCTGACATCTCCGACATTCGTGCAGAGCCTGGTCATTGCAGGCTCTGCTGCCTTCTTACCTTGGGCTCTCACTCAACCCCTGATGGGTCGTAAATCCCATACATCTCCAACCACGGCGGCCCTGTTGGCTGCCAAACAACCGCCCAGCCGATACACAAGTCCTCGCTTAACAGAGCAGCGAACCGGAACATTGCGAACGGCTGTGAAGCGGAGCCACTGCCTGAGAGGAAATCACCGGAGATGGTCATTTCGGTGGCAGGAACCACGCCTGAATCATAGCCGTCAGGGGCAAGGAACTGGAAAAGCTCCTGGTCGGTATCGACCCTGAGCTCAGTGTCCCTGGTGGGGTCTTCAAAGATGTAGGTCCACGAAGGGGGGCCGATGCTTATGTCGAGAGTCTGCCAATAGAAGCTGTAATACGCAATGGGCCAAGGATCGTAGTGATAGCAGTCATAGTCCATATGCATGTCGACGCGGAAAAGGCCGTTGGGACGATTGCCCGAAGCGGTGCCCCAGCTATTCAACATAATCCAGTAGTCGTTTTCCGTCCCCTCTTCATCGTTGTATCCCACACACAGGACGGCATGGCCGCCACCACCGACCTTCCATGTCTTACCACAGGAATAGTCCGGGTTCCAGATGGCACTCTCCGGATCGTAATCCCAGAAATCGAAGAAACTGTCCCAATGGACCTGGCGAGGCATAAAGAAGGCGAACCACACCGCCTTATCCTGGTGAAGGACATTCTTGATATTGGCAATAGCTGCAGCCTCTCCCACCCCCTGAGTGGGGATTGTCTCTTCCTGAATAGAGGCAACGAGATAGTTGGGGTCGGTGGAAATAGACGCGCAACTGGTGTCGCATGATCCATCGCCATCTTGCCACTGAGCATTGGTGTTGGACCAGGGGACGGCTTTTCCTGTGATAGAGTAGAAATCCGCCACGTCATACAACCAGCCTCCGTCACAACAACTCTTGCCGATCACTGACGATTCGCAGGAGTTTATGTATTGCAGCGAGAGCCGGTCTTTCACTCCACTCTGAACATCGAGGGCGATCTCCATAACCCCCGTGCCGGCCCATGCCCAGCAGTTGCCGCACCACCCCTGGTCACGCTCCGTTGGAGTGTATTCCAGGTGATCCAGGAGGCTAACAGAGTCTCCTGGGGCCCGTTGAAGCTGCAGTGCAATCTCATCATTGATGTAGGCTGTGGGAGCCATGTTGTAGCGTTCGATCCACTTCTGGCGGGTCTCCAGAGAAGGCCTCATGATGGGGTAATTGGATTGGACTTCCGAGTCCAACTGGGGCGATTGTGCAGGCGGCTCCTTGACAGCCGCTGATACGCCCAGACCAAACAGAGGGGTAGCTAGGACAACTGAGAGCAGAACGACTGTTGCCAGGGCAATACCTACGAACCCGAGCCTTTGCTTCTTTTTCATGTCATCTCCTTTCCCGCGCAGCACCAAGCTGCAGTACCAGCATCATATCTACACTTTGACACTGGCAGACTATCTTACCTCTCTGAGGCAGCTATTTGGTCACAATTCCTGGTTACTCCCCGCTCCTAGCTATCCCTGCCCTCAGCGCAGCAGCATGACAAGTATACACCCGACAGCTTAAAATCATGTTACAAGTATGAAGCGAGGATTAAAAGCGCCTTACATTAAACTTACACAAATACGTTCATCGCGTGGTGCAATCCATTACAAGACCTTTAGGAGCGCTATACCGCTCGAAGGGACTCCAATTGGCGAGTCTTTGAATCACAATGGTGAAGACGGAGGAGCGGGAACTCCACCACAAACAGGCGACAAGTACCTGCGCTCAACTAGTTCACCACTAAGCTATCACCCCCTCTCCTTTGCCGAGGTCCTCAGCGAAAACGAACAAACCGGCACCCACGGCAGAACAAGCATTGTTAACAGACGACCAACGGTCACAATGAGGTCTCCCCATAACAGGGAGAGCAGTATATGAGACGGAACAGATTTCGTGGTAGCATTTTTTATAACATGATCTGTAGACACAGTCAATACTCTGGACTTACCTTAACCTCCACTTTCTGTACTCTCCCTGGAATAACGTCCCAGGCCATACTAGAATGTAGCCGAAAGCTCAGGAACTTAGCACCCGGCTCTGCCGTGGGACAACCGCATAAGAAAAACAAACGCTTGTGGACCACCTCGCTATTCAAGTATAATCCAAGCTGCTGCGGGCATTCCCGTTTTGGAGCGGCGAGAGGCGCGGGAGCAATCCAGCGGCCTACACCCAGGACGGGTAAGTCCCCCGGGTTTCTTCCACATGGATGGAGCGAGTGAGTGGCATGAAAGTGGTCGGAATCTGCGGTTCTCCCAGAAAGGGCAACTCGGAGTGGATGCTGAGAAAGCTGCTGGAAGAGGTCGCCAAAGCTGGCGCAGATACCGAGCTGATCTTGCTCAGGGAGAAAGACATCAAAGGGTGCGATGGTTGCCTGACGTGTGAGGTGGGTGGCAAGGAGCGAAAAGGCGTCTGCACGATTCAGGATGACATGCAGCAGATTTACTCCAAGCTGATTGAAGCCGATGCACTCGCTTTTGGCACCCCGGTCTACTTTGAGATGCTCTCCGGTCTACTCAAGAACTTCATGGACAGAACATGCCCCATCTGGCCGAGACTCGAGCTGAAGCCGGTTGTCGGCGTAGCGGTGGCAGAAGAAAACATCGGAAAGGCGGTCGAGAACTTGAGGACCTACTCGTCTGTGTGCGGTATGCGATGGGTGGGCCACGTTACTGCGCTGGCAAAAACACCAAAGCAGGTATCGAAGGACAGAGATGCTGAAAGGCGGCTTGAACGGTTGGCGA
>CAZCXP010000007.1:0-34119 GCA_964502665.1 uncultured Dehalococcoidia bacterium
ATGTCGAGTCCCTCTCCGCCTATGCCCGCCAGTTCCTGGGCAGGATGGAGAAGCCCGACGTAGACTATATCGAGGGGCTGAGCCCCGCTATCTCCATAGACCAGAAGGGGGCCAGCCGCAACCCGAGGTCTACTGTAGGCACGGTAACCGAGGTCTACGACTACCTCAGGCTGCTCTTCGCACGTGCTGGCCACCCCCACTGCCCCCGGTGCGGCCGCGAGATATCGCGCCAGACGGTGCAGCAGATCGTAGATGCCATCCTCGAACTCCCACAGGGCACCCGCTTCATGATCATGGCGCCGCTCATCAAGGACCGCAAAGGGGAGCACCAGGGAGTTTTCGAGGACTTGAGGAAGGCAGGGTACGTTAGGGTCCGAGTGGACGGCAGGATACACGACCTCTCCGAGGAATTCGACCTCGACAAGAACAGGCGGCACACCGTAGAGGCTGTGGTAGACCGCCTGGTCATAGGAGACGAGGGACAGAGTGGGCGCATCTCTGACTCCGTGGAGACAGCGCTGAAGCTCGGTGCCGGGGTGGTGCTGGTGTCAATTGTGGATGGGGAGGAGCTACTATTTTCAGAGCATTTCGCCTGCATCCACTGCGGAATCAGCCTCGGCGAGATCGCACCACGAACATTCAGTTTCAACAGCCCTCACGGAGCCTGCCCGGCATGCACCGGACTGGGGGTGAAACTCGAGATCGACCCGGAGCTGGTGATGCCCAATAAAGGGCTGACCATCGCCGAGGGCGCTGTCCGGCCCTGGTTCCGAACAGGCTCGATGAGCCCCTGGTATGCCAGCATGCTTGAATCCGTAGCTCACAGATATGGCTTCTCGATCCATGCGCCGGTTAAGGACCTCACTCAGGAACAGCTCAGCATCATCCTCTATGGCAGTGGCAACAGGCTGGTGCCCCTGAGGCATGAGACCCAGCTCGGGCGAATCTATCAGTGGGACACCTTCTTCGAGGGCGTAATCCCCAACCTTGAGCGCCGTTACCGCGATACCGAGTCCGACTACGTACGCGGTGAGATCGAGCGCTATATGAGGTCCAAGCCCTGCCTCGTCTGCAAAGGGCAGCGACTCAAGCCCGAATCCCTGGCGGTGACTGTCAGCGACATGAATATCTCACAGGTGACCTCGTTGTCTATCGAGCAGGCCCTTGAGTGGACCAAGAAGCTCGATGGCTCAGCCGACGACGGCCACAAACCTGTGCTCAGCAGCAGGGAGCAACTGATAGCGCGGCAGATTCTGAAGGAGATTCGATCCCGCCTGGGTTTTATGATGAACGTCGGGCTGGATTACCTGACGCTGGACCGGGTAGCAGGCAGCCTCTCCGGCGGAGAGGCGGAGCGAATCCGTCTGGCAACCCAGATTGGAAGCGGGCTCATGGGGGTGCTCTATATCTGTGACGAGCCCACCATCGGCCTTCATCCTGTCGATGGCTCCAGGCTTATCGAGACCCTGAAGAGGTTGAGAGACCTGGGCAATACGCTGCTCGTTGTCGAGCACGACGAAGCTATGATGCGCGCTGCCGACCATATCATCGATATGGGGCCGGGCGCTGGCGAGCACGGAGGACAGGTAGTGGTCAGCGGGACCTTGGGTGACGTTATGTCTACTACCCAATCCCTCACCGGCCAGTATCTAAGCGGCGCCAGGGAGATTCCCCTCCCCAAGAAGCGGCGCAGCAACTCAGATAAGTCCCTGCTAATCGAGGGGGCCAGACAGAATAACCTCCATAACATCGACGTTCAAATACCACTGGGGCTGTTCGTCTGCGTCACCGGCGTATCGGGCAGCGGAAAGAGCACCCTGATTGACGAGATCCTGTACAAGAAGCTCTCCCAGCTCCTGTACAAAGCCAAGGACATGCCGGGTGAGTGCGATGGCATATCAGGAGTGGAGAACATCGACAAGGTGGTGAACATCGACCAGTCCCCTATTGGACGCACCCCGCGCTCAAACCCCGCCACCTACACCGGCGCTTTCACCCCCATTCGCGGGCTCTTCGCCACCGTGCCCGAGGCACGGATGCGGGGCTATCCACCGGGACGCTTCTCATTCAATGTCAGGGGAGGGCGCTGCGAGGCCTGTGGCGGCGAGGGCTACAATCATATCGAGATGCAGTTCCTCCCCGACGTCACCGTCCCCTGCGAGGTCTGCAAGGGCAAACGCTACAACCGCGAGGCGCTGGAGATTCGCTTTAAGGGAAAGAACATCGCCGAGGTACTCCAGATGAGTGTCGAGGAAGCATACTCCTTCTTCGAGCACTTCCCCGCGGTCAAGGCCAAGCTATCCACCCTCAAGGACGTGGGATTGGGCTACATCCGCCTGGGTCAGCCCGCCACCACCCTCTCCGGCGGCGAGGCGCAGCGGATAAAGCTGGCGAGCGAGCTTTCGCGTCGCTCCACAGGCAGGACACTCTACATACTGGATGAGCCCACCACCGGCCTCTCCTTCGAGGATGTAGCCGCTTTGCTTCGAGTCTTGCAGCGGCTGGTCGATGGGGGAAATACGGTGATCCTCATCGAGCACCATCTTGACTTGATCAAGTGTGCGGACTATATTATCGACCTGGGCCCGGGCGGCGGCGACCGCGGGGGCTGGGTGGTCGCCACCGGGACTCCTGAGCAAATTGCCGGGGTTGAATCTTCATACACAGGCCAGTACTTAAAGAGGCTGCTTGAAAAGCACCACGACAGGATGGAAACAGTTCGAACAGGGGGAGGCTCGTGATGGCTAGAGATATGGCACAACCTGTTTCGGTGATAGCGACCAGCAGGTTCTACAAGAGGACATATAGAAGCTTCGGGGAGTTCTTTTCGGACGTGCTTTTCCTGACAAAGAACATGAGGCAAGTCAGCAGGATAAGGGGGGAAAACCTGATACCCGGCGGCTTCAGGGAAAGGCTAATGCTCGCGGTCGTGTCGGTGTACGGCTGCCGCTATTGTTCCTGGCGTCATACCAGGGAGGCGCTGCGATGCGGCGTAGATAAGGACGAGGTCGCCGGTCTTCTCATTGGCAGCGTGGATAACTGTCCCCAAGACGAAGCGGTGGCGCTGCTCTATGCTCAGCACTGGGCCGATTCCGACACCCACCCAGACCCCGAAGCCTGCGCACGGCTGGAGGAAGCCTATGGCGCTGAAAAGGCGCAGGCGATAAATCTGATACTGCGTATGATCCGGGTGGGCAACCTTTCCGGCAACACCTGGGACCGCCTGCTTTATCGCGTCTCCTTCGGCAGGTGGGGAGGCGGAAACAAATCCTAGCATCCAGACTCAGAATCCTGAACAACCCACACGGGTAACCGCCCACCAACGAATGATGAGAATTGTAGGCGCATCCGACCATGGCTAGGCTGCCCGACCACGGGTACACGGGTAGGCTGCCCGACGTCGGGTACACGGGTAGGCTGCCCGACGTCGGGCAGCCTACCCAGCAAGCAATAAGCGAACCCCTACTTTCTCCGCACGGGAAACCTGACCTCAGTGAGAAGCTCCTCAGGAGGGGTCTCCGCGGGGTTGCTCAGATAGACCTCCGTAGCCGGGCCCACGATCTCGTAGCCATTCTCCATGATCCAGCCAACAAGCGCTCCATAGATGCTACCCATCTCCTCATAGGATCCCTTATGCATGGTAAAGGCCGCCTCAGCCCCCTCCACTTTCTTGACGCCGATGCCACGCTCGTCCGGGCCACTTGGAGCGATATCCCCTGCTATAGGTGATTGTAGCTCCCACTGTAGCTCCTCAGCAGGCACCTGCTCCGGGCTATTGAAGTAGACCCCCAGTGGAGGGCCAGAGGGGACATAGCCCTTCTCTGCTATCCGGCCATAGAGCCTGCCAAACGACTCGCTAATTAGTGTGTAGGGCCCCTTCTTAGATAGGAAGGCTACCATCATCGGCTCCGTTTTTTTGACCGTTACCTCAATTGCCATCTCAACCCCCTCAATGCGGTGTGAGGAATACTAAGGCCAAGACCGCCACGCTGTCAATGCCCAACCGGCCGAAGAGGCGATGTTGACAAGCCTTTATCTGCCTGCATATAATGAAACGCACGCTGCGGGTGTAACTCAGTGGTAGAGTATTTGCTTCCCAAGCAAAGAGTCGTGGGTTCGAATCCCATCACCCGCTCCAGCTTCGAAAACCGGGGTTTTCCCAAGGGGAAGCCCTTCGATTCTCACCAAGGCATAGAGTCGAAATCGCCCCTTTTTAAGACTCTTTGACTAGTCGAGCTCCTGTCATCACACAAGGGTGTTCGACGTCAGCAAAAATGTCCCATTTTCGCTGACGTCGAACACACCCTTCCTAACCCCTAGCTGAGAACTCCGGCGCCAATCAGTTCGGCAAACTCCTCATCGGCCATGCCCAGAATCTCCTTGCAGACGTACTCAGTATGCTCGCCAAAGGAGGGGAAGGGCCTTTGAGGCTCCGACGGGGTCTTGGATAGCCGGAAGGGCGGTCTCTCGCTGAGATGCAATCCCATCTCGGCGTGATCCATTTCCACAAAGTGGTGCCGGTGCCTCAGTTGCAGGTCGTGGTCCACCAGGTCTTCACCGGTCTGCACCACCCCCGCTGCCACGCCTACCGCTTGCAGCCTGGCCATTATCTCTTCGGGCGTGTAGTTTCGTGTCCACTCACCCATCAGCCTGTCCAGCTCCTCGATGTTCTCCGTCCTGTGCAGCAGGGTATCGAACTTCGGAGACTTGGTCCACTCCGGGTTGCCCAAGACCTTGCACAGAGCCTGCCACTCGTCGTCGCTGAATACGGCTATCGCGATCCATCTCTCGCGGCCCTGGCAGGGGTATACCCCATGGGGGGCGGCGCCGGGGCAGCGGTTGCCCATGCGGTTCTGAATCCTGCCGTTGACGGTGTAGTCCATCACCACGGGTGAGGCGGGGTGAACGCTGGCTTCCAGCATGGCGAGGTCTATGTATTGCCCCTTGCCTGTGCGGCGCCGGTGGTCGAGGGCGCCCATCAGTGCTATGAGGACGTACCACGGTGCGATGAAATCGGTATAGGCGGCGACGGGCAAAGAAGGCGCCCGGTCGGGCCAGCCGAGGAGGTGCACGAATCCGTTTGTCGCCTGTAGAACCTGGCCGAATGACGGCTGCTGCGAATAGGGTCCGTACTGGCCGACCATGCTCATGCTGAGCATAATGATGTCCGGCTTCACCTTCTTCAATTCATCGTAGTCCAGCCCCCGCCTTTTCATCACGCCGGGGCCGAAGGTTTCCAGAACTATATCGGCCCTCTCCACTAGCCTCTTCACGACCTCCACCCCGCGGGGCTCACGCAGATTTATGTTGATGCTGTACTTGCTGGAATTGTAGTTGGCGAAAACGCCGCTGCTATTGAAACCCATCTGCCCGCCTGCAAAAGGCGTCATTACCCTGGTCATATCTGGCCTGGTGGCGGATTCTATCTTGATTATCTCCGCGCCGTGGTCGCCGAGGAATTTGGTTACAATAGGGCCGGTGAAGACCCAGGAGAAGTCTACTACCTTGAGCCCGCTCAACGGGTATCTTCTTTCCATCTCGCTCCCCCACCTGTCTTAGAATTCGGATAGCCATTCTTCCAAAGAGTCAAAAGCCCCACTCCTATCTGACGGATGTGTGCAAATCAGCTTAGCTGGCTCCTGCTTGTCAAATCTGGCACTGCCTGCTTCCCCGGGGCAGTCCCTATTGCTATCTCCCTTTGAATTCCGGTGACCTTCTTTGCGCAAACGATGCAACGCCTTCCTTGAAGTCCTCGGTCTGGAAGCAGATGCGCTGGGCAAGACTCTCGTAGTCCAGTTGAGATTCTAGATCATTTACGGCGCCTTTGTATACACCCCGCTTGATGAGTTCAATAGCGACTGAGGGCCCGTTGGCGATCCTTCTTGCCAGCTCCATGGTCGCGTTCATCAGTTCCTGGTGTGGCACGACCTTGTTCACAATTCCCAGCCGCTCGGCTTCCCTGGCATCAATCGTGTCGCCCATCAACATAAGCTCGAGGGCCTTGGTTGTTCCCATGATTCGTGGCAGGTAATAGGTAGCACCGCCATCGGGAATAAGCCCTCTTTTAACAAATACCATGCTGAACCTAGCTTTCTCAGAAGCTATTCTGAAGTCACAGGCCAAAGCCAGAGAGTATGTCGTCCCGGCAACGATCCCTGGTATGGCAGCGATCGTCGGCTTGGGGAAATAGCGCACCGGCAGTATCCACCAGCCAAAGGGCCTCTTCAGAATATGTGGTTCAATCGGCCCACTATAGTCCGCAGTCAACTCTCCAGTATCTGCTCCAGAGCTGAACGCCTCTCCAGCACCGGTAATGACCAGCACCTTCACCTCCTCATCATCACGAAGCTCGGTTGCGATTCGGTGCACCTCCGTCCTCATCGCATCAGTAACCGCGTTGAGCCTCTCAGGTCGGTCAAAGGTGATGGTGGCAATCCCCTCCTCCTTGGTAAAGAGCACCCCTTCGACGGCCATTAAATACCTCCAATATATACTTGACCTCAGCCCGCTTCTGCGTCATCTATAGCCCTGCACCCTCCTGAAAGTTATCGATTGTTATCAGAATGTGTCCTGTGGAGACTTTCTCAAGTGTGCTGCAACATTGTGACAGTATCGACAGTGCCTTGCGCATATTATAGCTACTCTGCGCGGTTACCCTTCCGCTGACGCCCGTGTGAGTCAAAGTAGGAAGGCCTATTTCCCAAGCACCATCCTGGAGATGATTAGCTTCTGCATCTGCGGTGTGCCATCGCCCATTTGGAAGCCGACGACGTCTCTCAGGCGTTGCGAAATGGGGTGCTCCGTGCTGTAGGCTGGATGCCCTATGATCACCATACAGTCCTTTATAGCCTGGATCGACACCTCGACGGTGTACCACTTGGCCATGGAGCATTCCGTAATATACGGAGCCCCCTGGTCTTTGAGCCACAAGACCCGGTAACACAGCAACCTTGCTGCCTCGAGCCTGGTGAGGTGCTCGGCGATGAGGAAAGACACCCCTTGGTACCTATAAATGGGTTGGCCGAAGGCGACTCGCTCTTTGGACCAGGCTATTGCGTCTTCGAGCGAGGCCTCAGCCCGGCACAAACAGGTCATGGCGGTGATAACCCGGAGCCAGTCAAGGGTGGTCATGACCATGTAGAAGCCTTTGCCCTCCTCGCCCTCGCGGTACTTGGCCGGAACCCGTACCTCATCAAACGCCACTACGCTGGGAGCTAAATTGGGGTTGCCCATCCAGGGGAGGTGTGATCGGGTTATGCCGGGTAGATTCAGTGGCACCCAGAACATGCTTATACCCCTGAAGCCTGCGGTGGGGTCAGTCTTGACGGCTATCGAGGCTGCGTCAGCGACCACTGCGAAGGGGATGGGGAACTTCTCACCGCTGATAATGTAATCGTCGCCATCTCGTACAGCCTTAGTCGCTATGCTTGCAAGGTCTGAGCCAGCACTTGCCTCGGTGAAACCGAAGGCGTGCCTCCGCTCCCGCTTGATCAAGGGCGGGAACCACTCATCCTGCACCTCCTCCGGCAGCGTCTCAAGGAGAGCACTTGTCGCTTGCATGGCCCCAACAGTCTCTACATATGGGTCTACCTTGCCTGCCTCCTCGAAGATAATGCCCAGAGACACAGCATCGATCTGCTGCCCCCCGTATTTGGCAGGTACATTGAGGGCTGTCCACCCGATGTCAACTACCTTTTTATCTACCTCAGGTAAGGCTTGATAAAGCTCCATGGGTCCCATTTTGGATCGCTCGAGTGCCCCTGGGGCAAGCGCTTTTTGGGCAAATCGCCTCACCTCTTGGCGGAGCATTTCCTGTGCTTCGGTAAAACCAAATCCGCCCATTTCACCCCATCTCCTTTCGTTGCTGTAGCTAAACCGACAAAGATTAGAAGAGCAAGCGCAGTATAAGCCCTGTTTTGTATCTGGACTCAGGCCAGGGACGACTCCTCTTACTGCCTGGCCGGCATCATTATTCGGGCAGCTTGGAGATGCCCTGTCCTTCTAAGAACGCTTCCAGGCGATCAAGCACCCCGGTCTCATCAATATCCCTACAATCGGCGAAGTTCCCCTCAACCATTATCACTGGAATGCTGTGGTATAGGAGATAGCGTTGGATGTCGTACATGCTGGTGGTCATGGACACACAGCCGCGGTTTAGGAGCAGTAAGTACGCATCCCCATTCCAGTGCCGGGAGATTACGACAGCTTCCTTCTTTCTCGTGTCCAGATGCGACTGAAACGGGTGCTCGGCACGCCATCGTGCAATAGTTCGACACAGATCCTCCCTGTTCTTTATCTCAGGCCATCCCGGGCGCTCCTCGGGCACTGTGGCCGGGACAACCTTGCCTTCATCGAGGAGAAACTTCACTTCACCTGAGTTTACGAGGTATACATAGGTACCAGCAACGACGACGCCGAAGCTCTCAAGGTAGCGGAACACTTTCAGGAAACTCCAGGGCGGCGGAGTCAACATGCACAATCTATATCTTTCGTTGGTGACCGCGGCTATCCCGTTGGCGATGCGGTCCTTTATCTCGTCCCTGAGCGTCTCGAGGAAACGGGTTGCAACCTCCTCATGCCTTCTCAACATAGAGATAGGCATGAGGGCGAACATGCTCTTTATATCGAGGGGAGCAGGCACGGCCCCGTTGAGCAGGCATATCTCCCCCCACAGAGCCTCGTTCTTGAAATAGTTACGCATTGCTGCAATGGCTTTTTCATCGTCAAACGTTCTTCCGGTGACCTTCTCCATCCATTCGATGGAGTCCAAATATTGTCCAGCTACATATTCTATCCTGTGGTGGGGATCACCGTCCAGGGTCAGCATTGTGTCGTCGTCGATATAATTCATCGGGATACCCTGATACTCGGATACTATCTGGTGCCACTTGGGGTGACCACCAGGGCAATGGCGAACGCTCCAGGCAAAATCGAATTTGGGAAACCGCCCCCCGGTAAAGTAGTATTTGTCGAGGTACATGGAGCCCAGGAAGTTGCGCATATAGCCACACATATCACGGGAATACCCCCTGGCCTCATACGCCTCCATGCAGGAGACGGAGAAGGGAGGATCGGCTGCAATGCTGGCGCCGTAGGGCTCGCCGGCGAGGAAAACGAAGCCGCCGAGCCCCGCCAGCATGCCATAGGGGGTCGCCGCACATCCCAGCACCAGGAGTTTTCCCTGCTCGTGGCCCCCGACCAAATCCTGATAAGCCTCCAGCCTGAGCTCTTTGCCCCACTGCCAGCAATCCAGGGGCTTGGTTTTGTACTTCGCATAGGTTGTCATTCCACGATTCCCTCCAGCTAGCCATCTACATATGGCCGGTTATTTGGAAATGCATTGATGCTGGCCATTCTACCAGAAGCCTCTGCAAGTGTACCAAGCGCCCAGGACTGCAAGTTTCATGCAGAGGGATCAAACTACGGTGCGATTCAATCGCCTTCTACTACCCTCGATTATCAGCCGATTGTATCACAGCTCGCGTAATTGTGCAACAATGGGCCAAAAATGTTGACATTTTCGGGCCAATGGATTATAATGCAGGGAGCTTTTGGCTATGCTAAGAACTCCGTCACCCTTTATCAAGGGTCTTATTTTGTGGTAACAGGAACACCAAGTCGTAGACGGCAAGCTCAACCCTATTTCCCTCTGGCCATCATATGAAGATGAATGGCAAAACGCCATGCGGCTGAACAGAAGAGAGCTGGATAGGAGATGAGGTTCCAGTTTACCGAGCAAGAGGAAGCATTTCAAAAAGAAGTCGAAGATTTCCTCAAAAAGGAGCTACCTCCAGGATGGGTCGAGGAATCATTGCAATGGCCTGGAGGGTACGGCTCCCATGAAGTCGATGAAGTGCATTGGCGTGTAAACCAGGAGCTCCAGCGTAAGATAGCGGAAAGAGGTTGGGCCAGCATCTCATGGCCCAGGGAATACGGCGGCGCGGAATATTCCCCTATTGAGCACGCCATCTTCGACGAGCGAGTGAGCTATTATCGTGTACCGCCTCCTGGTTTCGGAGCCACTGTCGCAGGGCCCACTATCCTGCTCTTCGGCAGCGACGAGATGAAGCAGGAATGGTTACCAAAGATTGCCAGGGCCGAGGTGGAGTTCTGGTTCGCATATAGTGAGCCCAACGCTGGCTCCGATCTTGCCTCCTTACAAACTCAAGCGGTGGAGAAAGAGGATGAATTTGTGATTAATGGGCAGAAGACCTGGGGAAGCGGTGCCCACCTCATTGATTACGCCTGGGTAGCTGTTAGAACTGACCCTGATGCTCCAAGACATAGAGGTATCAGTCTGCTCATCGTCGATATGAACTCTCCAGGGATCACGGTCCGCCCCTTGACAAACATATGTGGCATCCACTCCTTCAACGAGGTTTTCTTCGACGATGTGCGTGTTCCTAAGAAAAACCTTATCGGTGAGAAGAACCAGGGATGGTACTACCTAGTGGCCGCTCTAGACTTTGAGAGGCTTATGGTAGGCATCGGTGCTTTCAAACGAGTTTTCGAAATGTTTCTCGATTATTTCAAAAGGACAAAGCGTGATGGCATGGCCTTGAAGCGGAGCTATGAGGTGCGCCGTATGATGGCTGAGATGGCAGTCGAGGTCGAGGTAGCCTACATGTTCTACTGGCAAACAGCCTGGATGCTGAGCAAAGGGTTACGCCCCGATACAGAGGCCTCTATGCTAAAACTGTGGGTCACGGAGTTGAGTAGACATTTCGCCGATGCAGCCATGCGGGTGCTGGGCCCACACGGGCTACTGGAAACAGGATCCAAATGGTCCCCATTGAACGGATTGGTGCCAAGAGGATATCTTGATTCTGTCTCCGCTACTATTGGCGCGGGCACATCAGAGATCCAGCGCAACATCATCGCCGTGAGGGGGCTAGGGCTGCCTCGAAAATAGACCAATGCCTGGCATCTTTGGCGGAGACGGTTAAGAAACATGGATCTTGGTCTCAGCGAAGAGCAAGAAATGCTCAAGACGACAGCCCGGGATTTCCTTGAGAGAGAGTGTCCCAAGTCACTGGTTAGAGACATGATGCAAGATGAGCGTGGCTACACGACCGAGCTATGGCATAGGATGGCGGAGCTGGGGTGGATGGAGCTGGTAATCCCGGAGAGATACGGTGGCATCGGAGGCAGTTTCCTCGACCTGGTGGTTCTACTCGGGGAGATGGGGCGGGCCTGCTTGCCCGGTCCTTTCTTTTCCACCGTGGTACTCGGCGGCTTGGTCATCTTGGCCGCGGGCACCGAGGAGCAGAAGCAGGAGCTTCTGCCCAAGATTGCAGCGGGGAAGATAATCCTCACGCTGGCCCTTATGGAGCCCAATGCTCGCTACGATGCCTCTGGTGTGAGAACCAATGCCACTGCTGACAAGGACGAATTCGTAATCAATGGGACCAAGCTCTTCGTGGAGAATGCTCACATCGCAGACTACGTAATATGCGTGGCCCGGACGGTGAAGACCAAAGTCCCTGAGCAGGGACTCACCCTCTTCCTGGTGGATTGCAAGAGCACAGGGATTAAGTGCACCCTGCTCAAGACCCTGGCCGCGGACAAACAATGTGAACTTGTCCTGGAGGACGTCAGGGTGCCCCAGAAGAACGTCCTCGGGGAGCCAGACCAGGGCTGGGCCGTGCTGGAGAAGGTGCTAGAGCAGGCCACTGTGGCGAAATGCGCTGAAATGGTCGGCGGTGCCGAAGCTACCTTGGAGATGACGCTGGACTATGCCAAGGAGAGGGTACAGTTCGGGCGCCCCATCGGCAGCTTCCAGGCGATCCAGCACCACTGTGGTAACATGGCCACCGATATCAGTGGCGCGCGGTTTGTGACCTATAAGGCAGCCTGGATGGTGACCGAGGGGCTCCCAGCCTCTATTGAGGTGGCCATAGCCAAGATCCAGACAGGCCACGCGTATCAGCGCGCCACAATATTGGGTCATCAGATCTTTGGGGCCGTTGGCTTCTGCATGGATCATGATATGCACCTGTATTATAGACGGGCCAAGGCCGGAGAGATAGTCTTTGGAGATGGCGATTTCTATCGGGAGAAGATAGCTCAGGAGCTTGGTCTCTAGGCCAGGAGAGTGTCCGAGAACTTAGCACAATAGGATAGCCTAGAGCATCTGCTTCAATCTACCCATAATTTTCGGACAGGCTTCCAGGCGACGGGCTTCGTCTTAGGGCCAATTTGAAACAAAAAAGCGGAGGACAGCATGGGTCAAAGGGTAGGCATCGTTGCAGTAGCTCAGACGAAATATGAGGGAAGTAAGCCAGCATTGAGACTGGCTGAGCTGGCGCATCAACCGGTGAGGGAGGTGCTGGAGCAGACAGGGCTGAAATACACCGAGGATGGAACGGGGATAGACTTCTCCATATGCGCCACCGACGATTTCTGGGATGCAATGACCCTTTCCGATACCCCAATTGGCGATGTCACCGGTGCCCATCACCGGCCTGCGGAGAAGGTATCTCAAGATGGAGCCCAGGCAGCCCTTTATGCTACCATAGCGATACTTTCAGGTCACTACGATGTCGCCCTCGTGGTGGCTCACTGTAAGGAGTCACAGCCAGCCTCACGAAACCTCATCACTAGCTGCGCCTTTTGCCCTGTGTGTACCAGAATCCTTGGCGTCGATTACCTCTCTGCGGCTGCCCTGCAGGCGAAGCGCTACATGTACAAGTATGGCATCACCCGGGAGCAATGCGCCAAGGTATCGGTGAAAAGCTACAAGAATGCGAAGAATAACCCCTATGCCCAAAACGCTATGGCCCTTACCGTGGGGGATGTCCTCAGCTCCAGGATGCTGGCCTATCCCATCAGTACACTCGATGCCTATCCTGTCTCCGATGGTGCATGCGCCATGATACTGGCAACAGAGGAGAAAGCCAAGAGGTTGACCGACAAGCCGGTTTGGGTCAATGGCGTGGGCAACTGCTATGATTGCCATCATCTAGGGGACAGGGATCTCGCCGATTCCGATGCTCTGGAAATGGCGGCCAAGCGCGCCTACAAGATGGCAGGAATCAAGAATCCACGCCGGGAGATCGATGTAGCTGAGATATCGGGCCAATACTCCTATCAGGAGCTCATGTGGAGCGAGGGCCTCGGTTTCTGTGGCAAAGGGGAGGGAGGCAAGCTCATCGACTCCCGTGCAACCGAGATGGGAGGCAAGCTCCCAATCAATCCCTCCGGTGGGGTCTTGCCGGGCAATCCCATGATAGTGGCTGGCTTGACGCGGGTGGTGGAGTGCGTTCTGCAGCTAAAGGGCGAGGCTGGCGCGCGGCAGGTGGCTAAGGCGAAGACCGCTCTAGCTCACGGGACGAGCGGGCCTTGCGGACAACTGCATTCTGTGCTGGTGCTAAGGACATAGAAGGAGGACAGCATGGCAAGGAGAGTTGCCATTGTAGGTATTGGGCAGACACATCATCAGGCTCATCGCGAAGACGTTAATCAGGTGGAGATGGTGAACGAGGCGGTGACCGCTGCCCTGGAGGATGCACAACTAAGAATCAAGGACATTGATTGCGTCCTCCACGGCAACATGGAGCTTTTCGAGGGCGTTCACCAGCCTGACATGTGGCACGTTGATGGCGACGGCGCCTATTTGAAGTCCGGGATGAGGCTCACTACCGGGGGGACCACCGGGGGCACAATCGCCTGTGCTGCCTACAACCATGTAGCCTCCGGGCTCTTCGACACGGTCATGGCCGTCGGCTGGGAGAAGCAGGAGGAGGGGCATACCACCACCGGTATAGCAGCGATGGCTGACCCCCTCTGGGACAGGAGACTACAAACCGGGGCCATAAGTGGAATGACTGCGGCTACGATGATAAGGGATTTTGGTGAGCGGGCCGGGGAGGTAGCAGCCATGGTCAGGATCAGGGATGGGGAAAACGCCAGCAGAAACCCCTATGCCCACTTGAGGAACAAGGTCACCCGTGAGGAAGTGATGAACTCCTATATGCTGGTACATCCCATAAGGCTTCTCCATATGTGCCCTCAGTCCAATGGTGCCTGCGTCCTAATCGTGGCCTCGGAAGAAAAGGCGGAGAGAATCACCGAGAAGCCGGTATGGGTGAAGGATCATGTTACCACCCACATGGAGGCAATGCTGAACGAAACGATACTTATGCGGGATGACCTGGCGGAATGGGCTAGTATGAGGGTGTGCGCCCGCAAGCTCTACAAAAGGAACGGGATCACCAATCCCGTCAACGAGATCGATCTGTTCGAGATGTACGACCCGATGGTATGGATGGAGATGGAATGGGCCGACTGGTTCCTCCTCCTGGAAAGGGGAGGATATCTGAAGCTGGTCGAGGATGGCGTCACCGATCGGAACGGGTCTTTTCCCGTCAACCCCTCTGGGGGTGTGGTAACCACCAATCCCATTGGGGCGACCGCTCTCATCCGTGTCGCCGAGGCTGCCCTGCAGATCAGAGGGGATGCCGGCGAGCATCAGGTTGACAAGGAAGTGAAGACTGCCATGGCCTCCGCCTTTGGTGGCACGTTTTGGACAATACTCCATCTCCTCAGCAAGGAACGCCCGTAGCAAATCTCTGGAGGTAGAGAAACATGGCAAAAAAAGCTGCTGATGAATACCTGGTGATGCCCTATCTGGTGAGCGTACCTTGTAACTTCTCCGCTGGCCCCTATATGGGTAGACTGCTCAGGGAGATGAAAGAGCACAAGAAGCTCTGGGGTAACAAGTGTCCGAGCTGCGGACGGATCATGTTCCCGCCCAGAGCGGTATGCGGCCAGTGTCATGGCGTCGAGGCAGGAGATTGGGTGGAGTTGAGCGACAAAGGTACAATATTTGCTTTTGATGTGTGCTACTATCCCTATATCGATCCGAGCACGGGCCAACCAAAGGCAGTCCCCTGGGCTCGAGGGGTCATTCAACTCGACGGTGGCGGAGCCCTCATCCATTTCCTCGAGCCGCCCGACCCGGATAAACTGCACCCGGGGATGAAGGTTCAGGCAGTATGGAAAGAGGAAGGGCGGACGGGTGAGATGATGGATATCCTCTATTTTCAGCCCATCGAGGAGGACAAGAGATGACTGAGGAATCGCTCCAAGAGGAGCCCCTGGTAGTCCATGGAAAGCTGGAGATCCCCTTCAAGCAATTTGTTGGCGCTGTCGCCAGCAAGTTCTTGATCGAGCTCAGGGATAACAAGAGAATCTTTGGTATGAGATGCCCCGAATGTAGACTGGTCTATGTGCCCCCACGGTCTATCTGTCCCAAATGCATGTGTAGGATGGATGAGTGGGTAGAAGTCAGCGACAAGGGGACTGTCCTTACCTATTCGGTGATTAACTACAAGGAGCCTACTCAGCCTGTGGAACCTCCCTTTGTCTACGGGATTATTCAGCTTGATGGAGCAGACACTGGGATAGTCCACTTCATATCTGGTGTTGATCACGAAAACTTGAGGGTTGGTATGAGGGTTCAAGCTGTATTCAAGGAAGAGCGAGAAGGCAATATTCTAGATATCAAGCATTTTAAGCGTTTGTGAGGAGGGAAGCGAGGATGGCCATAAACAAGGTGGTCGCAAGCTTTGACCAGGCAGTAAAGGACGTGTTCGACGGGGCAACCATCCTGATTGGCGGTTTTGGCACACCTGGGGGATCTCCGAGCTACCTCATCGAAGCCCTGAGCCGGCAAGGGGCGAAGAATCTTACGATCGTGGGCAACACGGTCGGCATCGGGAAGGAACTGATGCAGGTCGTGGCCAGCTTCATGTCGGTGCCCGAATGGTGGTACGATGGCGGGCAGCTGGCAGCTAACCAACAGGTAAGAAAAGGGATCGCTGCCTTCCCTGTTTCCGCCTCGCCACTACTGGTCTCTCCCTTCGAAAAGCAGCTTCGCGCGGGCGAGGTGGAGATCGAGATAGTCCCGCAGGGAACACTGGCGGAGCGAATAAGAGCCGCCAAAGCCGGCATTGGGGCCTTCTATTGCCCCATCGGGCCAGGGACCGTCGTGGAGAAAGGGAAGGATGTGAAGGTTATTGATGGCCGGAAGCATATCCTCGAGTACGCGATAAAGGCTGATTTTGGGCTGATCAGGGCATACAAAGCGGATAGGATAGGGAATCTAATCTATCGAGGCACCTCCAGAACATTCAACGCCACAATGGCCGGTGCGGCAAAGGTCACAATTGCGGAGGTAGACGAAGTTGTCGAGGTCGGAGAGCTTGACCCGGAGAGGGTGGCTACGCCCGCTCTATATGTCGACAGAATAGTGGTCAGGCCCGAGGAGGGTAGGACCCAAATCAAGCAAAAGATAAGCAAGGAAGAACAGCTCCAGACATAGGGGGTATCATGGCTGAGAAACAGCGGCTAAGCAGAGAGACCATGGCCTTTCGGGTAGCTAAGGAGTTCGAAGATGGAATGGTGGTGAACCTGGGCATTGGGATTCCGACCCTCTGCGTCAACTACCCCTCGCCGGACAAGGAGCTCTTCTACCATACCGAGAACGGCGCCCTTAACTTCGGCCCCATCGCCACTCCAGAGGACGGTGACCTGGATCTGGTCAATGCAGGGGGCCAATTGGTAACTACAAAGCCCGGGATGTCCTTGTTCTCCCATGATGAGTCCTTCGCCATGATCAGAGGAGGCCACATCGACCTTTGTGTTCTGGGAGCAATGCAGGTATCGGAGAAGGGAGACCTTGCCAACTGGTTGCTGCCCGAGCGGGGTATTGGCAGTATTGGTGGGGCGATGGACCTAGCCGTCGGTGCCAAAAAGCTGATTGTGGTCATGGAGCACACTTCCAAGGATGGCAAGCCTAAGATATTGCGTAGATGCAACTACGAGCTTACCGCGCCAGAGTGTGTTAATATGATCGTGACCGATCTGGCAGTGATCGAGGTAACGAAAGAAGGAGTGGTGCTTAAGGAGGTAGCCCCGGGGTGGACAGTTGAGGACGTTCAGGAACTAACCGAGCCCAAGCTCATCGTATCCCCTGATCTGAAGGAGATAGAGATTATGTAGATTGCACAGCTACCGGGTTGATGGAGGAGCAAAGCAAGAGGCAACAATCAATGACACAGGGGTGGGATTGCAGCGAGCCAACCGAACATGTGATGAGCAGATGGGCATATGAAACGGATTTGATGTGGGGGCGGCGAAGGGGGTACGACACTTTAGGCGCAGAGGTGTAAAAAAGGAAAAAAGGAGGCGAAATATGGCAGATAGGGTTGGCATAGTGGCAGTGGCCCAGACCAAGTTCGACCAGAAGCGTGAGGAGCACCTAACAGAGACACTGGTGCATGTGACCAAAGATGTAATGGGGCAAACTGGTCTGGAGTTCAAGCCAGATGGCACCGGAATAGACTCCACAGTGACGTCAAGCCAGGACTATTTCGGGGGCCTTGGCGGTATTGACATGCATTACGCCTACACAGTAGGCGCATACAAGAGGCCCGAAGATAGGATAGAGGAGGACGGGGCTTTCTCTGTAGCCTACGGAGCGATGCAGATACTTTCGGGGCATCACGACGTTGTCCTGGTACTTGCCCACATCAAGGAATCTGCGTGCTCCAAGAACCAGGTGGAGAATCTGGGCATGGACCACGTCTACGGGCGAAAGATCGGCCTCGATTTCGTGGCCTCTGCCGGCATGCAAGCGAGGCGGTATCAGCATAAGTACGGGATAACACCGGAGCAGTGCGCCAAAGTGGTGGTGAAGAACCGCACCAACGGCAAGAACAACCCCTTTGTAATGTACGCCAACGGCATCACCGTAGAGGACGTGCTCAAGTCGGAGATGGTGGCCGACCCGCTAAGGGCGCAGGAAATCAAGCCGAACCCCGTAGACGGCGCCGTCGCCATGATCCTGGCACGTGAGGAGAAAGCTAAAAAGCTCACCGACAAGCCAGTTTGGATCACGGGCATGGGTATGTGCTACGACCACCACGAGCTTGGATACAGGGATTTGGCCGATTGCGATGCCCTGGTTTCGGCAGCGCAGATGGCCTACAAAATGGCGGGAATAAAAGATCCAGTAAAAGAGCTCGATCTAGCCGAGATCTCGGAGCACTACGCCTATCAGGAACTTCTGTGGAGCGAGGGCCTGGGCTTTTGCGGTAAAGGCGAAGGTGGCAAGCTCATCGACAAGGGAACAACCGCGATGGGCGGCGAGTTGCCGGTGAATCCTTCCGGCGGCCTTCTCTCCGGTGTCCCGCTAGTTGTTGCCGGAATGCAGCGGGTCGCTGAGTGCGTGATGCAGCTGCGTGGAGAGGCAGGTGGCAGGCAGGTGTCCGGCGCCAAGAAGGCCCTCGCCCATGGGGTAGACGGACCTGCAGGCCAGCTACACTGCGTCATAACTTTGGAGAAATAGGAGGGAACCATGGCAGAGAGGATTGCAATAACCGGGGTGGGGCAAACCCACCATAAGAGCAAGAGAACGGATGTTAACACGCCGGAACTGGTTGCTGAAGCGGTTGAGGCCGCCCTTGAGGATGCCCAGCTGACCATGAAGGACATTGATTTTGTGGTGCTCACAAGTTTCGAGATGGCCGATGGGCAGTATGTTCCCGACCTGTGGGTTGTGCCAGAGTTCGGCGGCGTAGGCAAACCAGGATTCAAGTTTCAGAATGCGGGCACCTCTGGGGGCGTTGCCGCTGGCGCCGCTTTCGACTATGCGGCTTCGGGGATGTTCAAGAATGTGCTGTGTGTAAGCTGGCAGAAGATGGATGAGGGCAAGGGTGCTTTCGGCCGCGGGGGTGGGGGGCTCAGCGAGTACTGGCAGTCGCAGATTCCCTTTTCCCCCATCACCAATTTCGCCAGAAGGGCTTTTGCCTACCTCCACAACTCCGGCTGCACCGAGGAGCACTTCGGTATGACCCGGGTCAAGCAGGACCAATGCGCCATGAAGAACGACTACGCCCAGCTCAAGCTGGGGCTCACCTTGGAGAAAGTGATGGAATCGGCAGTCCTGGTGTGGCCTATAAGGTTCCTCCATATGTGTCCCTCTACCTGCGGTGCCGGCGTCTTCATAGTATCCCCTGAGGAGCAGGCAAAAAAGGTCACCAAAAACCCGGTCTGGGTGGAGGACTGGTTCTGTGTCCATGTCGGAGGCGCCTTCACCATGGCAGAGGACCCTACCTTATCCACCCTTCGCTATGGCTGCGAAACGGTGTACAAGAGGTGCGGGATAACAAACCCCCTCAGGGATATTCAGGCCTTTGAGATATACGAACCGTGCTCGCCGGCCGAGCTGAGGTGGATGGAAGAAGTTGGCGTCTGCGAGGACTGGACCGCCTGGAAATTGATGGAGCAGGGGAAGGTTGGGATAGATAAGGAGATCCCATTCAACCCCTCGGGCGGTGTTACCGCCTGCAACCCCATTGGGGCGACTCCGGTGATCAGGATAATTGAGGCAGCGCTGCAGATTCGGGGCGATGCCGGAGCGCACCAGGTGCCGCACACCGTCAACCGGGCGCTGGCCACCGGCTACGGAGGACAGGGCGAGAATGTGATAATCCTGCTCAGGAAATCACTCTAGCCGAGGTCGAATGCAGCTATCAAACAGGAGGCGATTATGACCACAGAAGAGCAGAAGCATGAGCCAGAGTTAATGATCTACCAATACCCACGTACTGCACATTATTGGCACGCGCTTGGCTATCAAAGCGCGGTCATAGAAGGGTTCAAGCAGGGCAAGATCCTGGCTAACAAGTGCCCCAAATGCGGCCGGGCGATGGTGCCGGCTCGCACAGTGTGCCCGGTGTGCTATGTAGACGTAACGGAGTGGGTTGACCAGGGCCAGCGGGGTAGGCTGATCGCAGCCTTCAAGCTCGGCTATCCCTTTTATGACCGCAGGACAGGGGAGGCAAAGATTTGGGACAAACCCATAGTTGCCGTGGAGCTCGAGGGAGGCGCCAGGCTGGATGGCTGGTGCTCGGAGACAGATTTAGAGAAGCTGAAGCCCGGGCTGCTCTTGGAGGCAGTATGGAGGCCACCGGAGGAGCGGATCGGGGCCTTCGACGACATACTCCACTGGAAACCCGTGGAAGAGTAATCAAAAACTAGAGGTGATCGCATGACCGACAAAGCTGTTAAGCCCGTGGTGGCCGAAGCAGACTCAATATCAGCATTCCAGGTTACTGTGGGAGCAACAGGGAGCAAGTTCCTGATAGCCATCAGGGACAGCAAGAAAATCACGGGGATAAAGTGCCCGAGCTGTAAGAAGGTATACGTGCCCCCGAGGTTACATTGCCCTACATGCTGTGTCAAGATGAGCGAATGGGTGGAGCTCAGTGGCAAGGGGACTCTAGAGACCTATACCGTAGTCCACTACAAAGAGCCCTACCAGCCCAAAGAGCCTCCTATCATCTACGCGGTTATCAAGCTCGATGGGGCTGACACCGGTCTCACCAGCATCCTGGGCGAAGTGGATCCCGATAAGATCAGAATAGGGATGCGCCTTGAGCCGGTTTTCAAGGAGAAGCGCGAGGGCAGCCTTCTGGACATCGACCATTTCAAACCAAGCTCCTGATTCCGGGATTCTGTGTCGCTTCCATAGAGCTGGAACTCCTGGTGTTGGGTAGAATCCTGTATCCATATTTGGAAGGAGGTTCTCTATGACTACCGAAGAACAAGAGTTGATCGTTGAAAAAAAGGAAGATGGAAAGATCTGGATTATCACTCTCAACCGTCCCGACAAAAGGAATGCCCTCACCCTTGATATGATGTATGACCTCGAGGATATCTGGAAGGCATATCAGGCTGACGAGGAGTCCCGTGTAGCAATCATAACCGGGGCCGGTGACAGGGCGTTTTGTGCCGGGGCTGACCTGCTGACACCGCCCAAAGTGCAGAGGCCAGGGCCTTTCAGGATACCCGCCTTCGGCCCGGAGGACGTCTGGAAACCGGTGATCGCCGCCATCAACGGCCATTGCATTGCAGGCGGCGCTTTGATTGCTCATGACTGCGATATCCGCATCGCCGCCGAGAACGCTGAGTTCGGTGTGGCCGAGGCTATGAGGAACATGCCCGCGAGCTGGGTGCGCGACCTGACCCTCCATATGGGTATAGGCCATTGCATGGAGCTCGTCCTCTGGGGAGACAAAAGGGTTTCAGCCCAGCGGGCCTACGAAATGGGCTTTTACAATAAGGTTGTGCCCGCGGACAAGCTCATGGACGAAGCCATGGAGTGGGCAGAGCGCATGCTCAACCTGGCGCCCCGCGCGGTGTGGAACTTCAAGGAGATAATCAAGCGGGGAGCGCACATGGAGCCCAAGCTAGCCAGGGTATTCGGGCAGGCACTGGAGCAGAACCTGAGGGGCATGGAGGATAGCGCAGAGGCCGGGGCTGCCTTCAGGGAGAAGAGGAAGCCCGTCTTCAAGAACAAGTAGCGGCTCCCTGGCACTGGGGACAAAAACAGGAATAAGTTCAAAAGGGGTGGTACAAACTCTACGGGTTTGTCCACCCCTATCGGCATCAGACAGGGCACGGTGTTGGCTAGTCAGATTTGCCAGTCAACTAACGGATTACTCCTTTGTTGACCAGGCTTGAGATCTCCTCCTTGGAAAGGCCAAGCAACTCGCCAAAGACATACTCGTTGTGCTGGCCAAGCGTTGGTCCTGCTGCCGTGATCTCGGCTGGTGTCCGCGATAGCTTCCAGGGAGGGGCCGACACGGGCTGCGCCCCAAGAGTCACGTGATCAACTATGACCGTCAGCCCCCGCGCGTCGAGATGGGGGTCGCCCCAGATCTCCGGGGAATTGAACGACGGTACAGCAGCCACGCCGGCCTTCTGCAGGATGTCCATCACCTCGTAATGGGTATAGTTCATGGTCCACTCTTGGATCAACTTGTCCATCTGCTGTTGATTCTGCCAGCGGCTGTAGGCATCGGAGAACCTCTCGTCCGTGGTCCACTCTGGATTGCCGATGGCGTCGCAGAAGGCATTCCACTCCTCATCCGTACCGATAACGATGCTGACCCACTTATCATCGCCCTGGCAGCAGTAGCAGTTATGAGGCGCCATGTAATCGTCGAGATTCCCTTGGCGGGACTGATCCCTGCGGTTCATGGCGTAGTCGAGCAGGGCATCGCCAATAAGACAGACAGCGCCCTCGCATGAGGAATAGTCGATATATTGCCCCTCTCCTGTTCGTTGCTTGTGGATAAGGGCCGTAACAATAGCGCTAGCAGCGCTAACAGCACTCATTGTGTCCATGGAGAACCTTATCCACGTTGGCGGCCCGTCCGGGTAGCCGGTCAGATGCCCCGGTCCACCCAGAGCGCCGAATATCTCCATGTAACCCAGGTATTCCCGCTCAGGGCCTGTCTTTCCCGCAAGAGATGTAGATAGCATGATAAGATTGGGGTTTATCTCCCTCAAGACGGGATAGTCTAACCCGTATTCTTCCATCACCTTTGCCCGGAAGTTCTCCACCACCACGTCGCTCCGCGCGGCTAACCTTTTCGCCAGCTCGACCGCTTCCGGCCTGGTCAGGTCCAGAGCGATACCTAGCTTGTTGAGCTGTGTAGTATTGGAGACAAAAGTATCTAACATCACACCAGGTGGCAGGGGTTCACCGGGACGAAGCGCAAGAATTTTGGCACCCTTTTCAGCATCTACGCCAGCCCTTCTCAGCATGTCGAGATGGGTTATGGATTCGACCTTGATAACCTCCGCTCCCATAAACGCTAACAACTTGCAGGCATGTGGGCCTGCTACAGCCATTCCAAACTCAAGGACTCTTACCCCTGACAATGGACCCATGTCAGTAATCCTCCCTCCTTCTGAGGCATCTAAACAACCCCCAGCCCCCTCAACCTTGCCAACCCCTCCTTGCTGTAACCCAGGCGTTTGTGGTAAATCTCTTCATTGTGCTCGCCAAGGAGCGGGGCAGCCCGTCGCCCATGCCACGGGGTCTTCGAGAATCTATAAGGGGCTGTAGGATATGTTATCCTCCCCACTTCCGGGTGGTCTAGCTCGGCGAAGAAGCCTCTTGATTTCAGTTGCTCAGAGTCCATGATTTCCTCTGGTGTTTGATAGGCCCCGGTGGCAACCCCTGCCTTCTGCCCTTCGTGATAGATTTCATACTTAGTGTGCGCTCTCGTCCATTCTGCGAGATGCTCATTTACTTCGTCCGAACGCTGGCGGCGGACATCGGGATTCGTGAATAGCTCGTCTTTGGTCCATTCTGGATTTCCCATCAGCTTTGCCAGATTGTCCCACTGGACCTCCTCGTACATGGCCAGGTGGCCATAGCCATCCTTGGCCGGCATGATACCGCCAAGGGGATTCAACACAGTAGCCCTGTTTGGGAACCAGCCGACATATGGGTAGGCGAGGAGTTCATATGTATTTATGTCAATAAGGGCTTCCTGTTTGGAGACATCCACCTGCTGACCCAAGCCAGTCGCCCTTTGGTAATAGAGTGCCGCCAACGTAGCCAGCATGCTGTGGATACCGACCTCATATTCTCCCGCAAATCTTGCGACCTTGAGGGGCGGACGATCTGGAAATGGGTCCCCCGTGGGGGTGATGAACCCTTCCGCACCGCTATGAAATGAATTCAGTGGGTAGGCTTTATAATCTTTGTAGGGGCCAGTCTGGCCAAAAGGAGTGATCGAGGTCATGACCAGGCTGGGATTAAGCTCGCTCAGGACCTCGTAACCCAGCCCGAGGTCAGCCAGCATTCCGGGTGGCTTATCCTCCACCAGTATGTCGACTCCCCCGATCAGTTCCTTGAAAAGCGCTTTCCCTTTCTTAGTATCGATGTTCAGCGTAATGCCCATTTTGTTGGTGTTCAGGTAAAGGAAGAGGGCACTTCGCTCTGGATGGGGGATGTCGTTGAGAAAAGGGCCCCTGCTCCTGGCTTCATCGCCAACGCCAGGCTTCTCCACCTTGATCACCTCGGCACCAAGATCGGCCATTAGCTTTGTGCAATAAGGCCCAGCAGCAAGATTGCAAAGTTCCACCACCTTGACCCCGTCTAATGCTGTTGTCTCCGCCATGGCTTCTAACCCCCTCGACCAAGTTGGCTACCTGTCGTCAGACCGGACTGGTGTTTCCTGGAGAATCGCCTGAACCTTGCCTAGAGCCTCCTCTGTACGAGGTATGATGCAAGAAACTTCTTATCGATGTTGGGCGTTCGGTACAGGTTAAAGATCAGCGAGTCACGCCACATTAGCTCCAGCGGCCAACCCTCCTGCCTCTCAACAGAGCGAGCGCCCAGGAGCTCAGTCGCCTTCGCACATCCCTCGAGCAAGGCCGGAACAATGAAGCGCAAAGCGAGAACGGCCCATTTGCCATGCATCGCATCAGGATCCTGCTTGTCCCACAGAATGCAAGCCTTTTGAGATATGGCGCGACCGGCCTCAGCGTTGACCCACATCTCAGCTATGGGGAAGTGGACGCCCTGATACTCGATGAGGGGATGGTCCCATCGTATGTTGGTTGAGGTATACTCCACTGCCATGCTTATGACGTCCTCCAGACAGCCCGTAGCCTGAAACGCCTGATTAGCCAGGTGCTTGTTCATCCCATCCACCACAGCGTACAGCCCTTTGCCCTCTGGGGCCGCAATGTACTTCTTGTGTACCTTCAGATCTTTCATCATTATTTCATAGCGGGCACAACCCCACCTCGCCCCCGTGAGGTCTCCCTCCCGGCCCCGGATTATGCCAGGTTCGTCATCGTTTACGATAAACAGGGAAAGCCCCTTGGTGCGCTTGGTGGGATCGGTTTTCATCAGTATCAGATGCCACTGAAGCCCGACTGGACCCGGGCTGCACATTGCCATCCACCACTTCGGTCCGTTGAGGTAGTAGTGATCCCCCTTTAGCTCTGCGCTGCCGCGCATCCCGCCCATGTCGACTCCCGATTCGGGATCGGTGGCGAAAAAGGTGCAGAACCCACCGTCCAGGATTCTCTGCAAATACTCCCGCTTCGCGTCCTCATCCGGGGTGTGGTGCAGGAGAACTTGAACAGCGGGCTCTCCATAGAAAAACATGTCGTCGACCCTGGCGGTATGGGCAATTTTGGAAACCTCAGCCGAAAACAGGCTGCATTGGAGAAGGTTCCACCCTGCCCCGCCATATTCCTTGGGTATGTCCCTGCCAAAGAACCCGCCGTCTATTATCGCCTTCCACAGGCCATAGTAAGCGTCCGCCATCTCCGTCATCGCCAGTACGCCGCCCAGGCGATCGAGCGGGCGCCTGTTGGGTAACCACCACTCCTCAATTAGATCCCTCGCCCTTTCCAGGGCATCGTACATGTCCGGCGTCCATTCTTCTGGATGCTGATATGGATCGTATAGAGAAAGCGCCATTTTGTACCTCCTTGCTATTAATTATTGTCCTGACTGGTAACACCTACAATGAATGATACTGCCTAAGTCAACACCTTTTCATCTTTGTGTCTATGGACGAGTCCGAACATTGCCAGTTATGGCGGCGGCTGCGACATCTCTGTCGTGAAGGCAGCTTAGGACAGCGCCCCATTGTCTGTCTATCCGCCCGTTTCCACCTCCCGTGGTAATGTCTCCTCTAAGATTCTTACTGCCTCTTCCACCATGTCTTCCAAGACCTCCTTGGCGGGCCTCCGCCTGTCCAGAAGCCTTGTGGACTGGCCCACCGGGGTTACCAGTATCTCATCGTATTTAGGGTCATCCCAATGCGTATAGGCCCAGTCTACGATATCCATTATTAGGAGATTGTGAAATGGCCATCCCAGAGGCGGCAGAGCTCCCTTATCCCAGGCTTCCGTGAAGGGAGTCCTAAGCTGACGCAACGGCTTGCCGCTAACCGCCCTGCTGATGAGAGCTTCGCGCTCAGTGGCAGCAATCACCCTATCCTGCTGACCATTGCTGTAAGTGGTCTCGGGGCAGAGCAGGAACATTGAGCCACACCACACTCCGACCGCACCCAAGGCTAAGGCAGCGACCAGCCCCCTGCCGTCAGCGATGCCCCCAGCGGCGGCTACCGGGATTGGTTTCACCGCATCAACTATCTGGGGCACCACGGCCATGGTGCCGATATTGCCAGTATGCCCCCCAGCATCAAATCCCTGAGCTACTATCACATCTACTTGATCGTCAAAATGGCTCATAGCCATCTTGACGTGGGAGCCTATGCCAATGGTCTTTACTCCCCTGGCCTTACACTCTGACATTACATCGCCCAACCTGCCCAGACCTGCGGCAAGTACCGGGATCTTGTTGTCCAGGCAGACCTGTATTTGCCCTTTTACTCCTTCAGAGGTCCACAAAGCCCCCGCCCTTGTGGTGTGGAAATCCTCCGGCACTGCGAACTTCTTCCTGAGCTCCTTCTCGTAGGCGAAATACTCATCGGGGATGTACTTCATAAGCCCCTCTTTACTGACCCCCTCCATATCCTTGAGGCTACGTGGTAGTAGAAGATCGACCGCAAAGGGCTTGCTGGTTCCCCTCCTGACCTCTTTGATAGCAGCGTCGAGCTCATCAGGTTCGTAGACGGCCGCCCCGAGGGTGCCCAATCCGCCAGCCTCCGATACCGCGATCGCCAGCGGCGCTTCGGCGATCCCGCCCATGCCGGCCAACAAGATAGGGTACTCGATATCGAGCACATCACAGAGTTTTGTCCGAAGCTTCTTACGAGCCAATTTTCCGCTCCCCCTTTCTTAGCTATCGGTTCGCCATCGGAGGTCAAATCCCAATATCCCTCGTGATCACCTCCTCCCTCGCCACCATTTCAGACTTGGTGAATGACTCTATCGCCTACTCATCTCCATCCCCGCTTTTCGCTGATACGAACCAGCATACCGTGACGCAATTGTCAACGTCCGGGGCGGGTCTCTATTTCCCGGGGAATTGCGGTGGTCTCCGCTCAATAAACGCCTTTATTCCCTCCGCCATGTCTTCGGTACTTCCGTGAGCGGTTGCGGCGAGCATTTCCATCTCCAGGCCAGCATCCAGACTGCTATCCATTCCATGGTTGACCAATCTCTTTACAGCCTTCAGGGCCATCGGGCTCTTGCCCAACAGCTTCGTCGCAAGCTCGTTGGTCGCCTCCTCCAATTTGTCAGCGGGAACAACCTTATTCACCAGCCCAAGTCTTTCTGCTTCGGCCGGTGAAATCCGATCACCGGTGTAGAGAAGCTCTTTCGCCTTTCTGATGCCGACAAGGCGAGGCAGTCTCTGGCTGGCGCCACCGCCAGGCACCAACCCATAGTTGGCGTGCTGGTCGGACAGCTTGACATCGTCCGCAGCAATAGCCAAGTCACAAACCATGACCAACTCCAGACCGCCTGCCAGGGCCATGCCATTTATCGCAGCTATTACCGGCATACTCAGGTTCCCAATAGCACTGAATGCCCTATTCCAGAGTCGCAGGAAGTTGTCAAGAGACCAATCGGCGGCATCCCCTCCCATCAGGTCAGCGCCGGTGCAGAACGCCTTCCCGTTAGCGGTGATTACCACGACCCTAACCGAAGGGTCATTCGCGATATCCCCCACCGCTGCCTCTATCTCCTGAAGCGTCTTCGTGTCCAAAGCATTCAGCACCTGGGGGCGGTTCAGGGTTATCTTGGCCATTCCCCCCTTCTTCTCCAAAATGATGTTGCTGAACTCCATTTCTACCTCCTGCTTGGTCAACGAATTCCGCTGAGCCTTCCTAGGCAATTAGTGGAACAATATTTCTCCCTTGCAAAGCCTTCGCCACAGCCTCCCACCAAGCGGCCTTACGTTTACCTCTTCGGCGCATAAGCGCATAATGCTACGTGTGCAGTGGGCATTTCTTCATAAGCTGTATGACTACTTACCGCTTCGTTCCACCGGGGTAAGGTAGGTCAGGACGGTCGCCCCTAACATATTTAAACACATACTCATTCTGCTTCTGCCAAATATCAGGGGTTGTCTCAAACTTGACTTCTTTGAGCTCCCTTATGCCCCGCTTGCCACAATGCTTGCATGGAGGTATCAGATCTCCCCTCATAAGGTAGATCGTGCGTTCAGCATCCAAAGGACTGCAATCTGAAGACACGATATGCTCAACAAACTGGTAGTCACCATCAATCGGTACCCGCGCTGCAGTCCTAAAACTAGTGCCGACTGGTATGTTCAGGTATTTATGCTGCTCCATCTCAGCCCCCCTTACAAATTTGACTGTGTTGATGCACCATTTTATAAAATACTCGTTAGTTTATTCAAGACTCCTTAGGGAAATAGGTGAAACACCCATATTACAACATATGCCACAGGAGGCACCCCTATAGAGAAGATTATGACTGGCTGACCTAGATCCATCTTCCCTTTGAGGGGAGAGAAACAGTCGCTTTGCCAGGCATCGTCTCCTCGCCTCGCTGGTTAACGGTCTTTATCTCGATGTCGACCAGATACTCATTGCCCTCCTGGTATTTCTTCGCGACGGTACCGCTGATAAACTGCGTATCCCCGAACATGTTGAAGAGGGTGCACCGGGCGCTCAGCTTCTTGAGAAATCCTTCATCTCCCATCCAGTTGGTCATCAGGTGACCTGCCCATGTGAACCTCTGAATCCCTAGATCGTAGGCTACAGGCACTCCTATTGCATCAGATTTGTCCGATTCGTAGTGGACATCGGCCATAGGTTCAAGTACACCTGTTTCGGGGTCCTTGACGCCCCACAAGGGATGCCGCTTCATGTACTTGCGGCGTATGCGGTGAGCGCCCTGGCCGCCGCCTATCCCTACCCAGAACTCCACCATGTCTGTCTGGCCGAGGGGGCCCTTTACCACAGGCGTCAACTCATCGCCGACGTTGACGTCCTCCCAGAACCGCGGATTCGCGCCACAAATCTCCTCACGTTCATAGGCCTCATCGATCCTTTGCAGTTCCTCTTGGGTATATCTGTATTTTGTTAGCTGTGAGTACTTACCCCTCTCCTTGGCTGCCCCCCTCTCAACCCTCATAGCCTCTCTTCCCTGGGTGCCTACGACCTCGCCTCTCTGATTGTAGTATACGGCCCTGCCAATTTGCAGGAACTGGCGTCCACCCATCTTGCCATGCTTCTCTACTAGGTCTAGAGGTATGTCGACGCAGGTAAGCTCATCGTTGACATGTATAGTCTTAAACCACTCCCATGCACATCCGCAATGGAAGGCGTGCACACCAGGCAACCCCTCCATTCCCTGGGGAGCTGCGACGGCGTAGAGGAACATGGGAGGAGCAATTATGTGCCCCCACTTGGTTCTGGTTGCGTACTCCTGGTGGCGGAATAGGGGGTTTTCGTCACCTATGCCATTACAAAACTGCCTTATGGCATCCTTTGAAGCAACTTCGTTTTGCCTGATCATGTAGTAAGGCCTACCGAATGTGGCCCTCAACTTGGCTAAGGCTTCCTCGGTTATTTTGCCGAAAGTTACTTCGGCTCGCTGTTTCATTGTATAATACCTCGGTAACAAGCTTGGTGACGAGGCCGATTATTGTAGTGTAGGCAATAGCTTCCTATTGTTCACAGAAATAGCACGGTCATTCGACCCAGGTGGAAATTGCGCCTGGAATGTTGCTTCGTGTGAGCCACACCCCGCTGGCAATTCATTTCTCGGGAAATCCTCGACCTTCCTTTGAACCGCGCCAGCTCCACTTCTCAAAACTGTAACCTCGTCTTTTATGCAGCCCCTTTTTTGGCCGGACGGCTCTTTGCCGTTTAGCTTCCAACGAGGATGGGCGCAAATAGAGGTGCGATTACTGTATACAAGCTGTACTTCTTGCTGTGCACATCAGAAGCCCTAACAAAGGCTGATGCAGTTCTCGGTACGGCAATGACGTCGGCTGCATTATAATCCATTGGCCCGAAATTGTCAACACTTGTGACCCATTGTTGCATAATGATACCAGTTGTGATACAATTGACCTGAAAGCTGGTTGTTCTCTGGCGAAAGATTACCCAGCAACTGGTCACGATTGTAGGAAGCAGATGTGGACAGTAACCCTGTCGCAGCTAGAATACAAGGCTGTGCTGAGAATGCGCGCGCTAAGAAACGAAGCAAAAGGTGGAAATCAATGTTAGAACTAGACGATCTGGATATGAAACTGATTACGGAGGTACAAGATAAGGGCTTCCGCGCCCATTCTGAACTGGCCCGGAGCCTAGGCGTTAGCAAGAGCACGGCAACAAGGAGGTTACGGCGGTTGATAGATCACGGAGTGGTGCGCATCGTTGCCGCTGTTGACGCTGATATGATTGGGCTCAGCACCGCCGCCCTGATAGGTCTCAATGTGGTGCCAAAACATCTCGATTCGATTCTGGGACTACTGGAGAAGAAACCACAAGTGCATATGCTCGTAACTGTGGCCGGTCGGTATGACATTGTTGCCATCATAGCTGTAGGTTCATCGAAGGAGTTGGCCCAATTTGTTAAAAATGAGATTGCGACCATTGATGGTATAAGGGCAAGCGAGACTCTTTTTGCCCTGGAAATAAGGAAAGGGCCACCCCTTTTCGTAGTGCCACATAACAGGGTCCGATGAGTAGCGGCCAGCGACCTGAGACTCTTGTCCCGTATTACATGCTACGTTTGACTTCTGACTGATGAAAAGGATTTGCTACCGACGTAACCGAGGTAGAAAGGTTTGACGTAAGCTCTGTAATAGCATTCTACTCTGCTACCACAACACTTTGGCCGCTGAATCGAGCCTCTTTTCAGTTCGCGTACAACTTGAGAAGGAGGACAAGGAATAGTGGAGGACATTAGGGCGATCGATATCATGAACTATCCCTTCTGGGACATCGAGCAGTGGCAGGCTAGAGAGTTTCAGATCTTGGGAGCTACCTTAGTGAAAACAAAAGCGGGGTTATCCTCGAAGAATGTCCTGCTAGAAACCATGAAAAAACCCATAGGGCGTGTGCCTGTTCCTACCTGTACCCCAGAGGAATTTGTTGCTCAACTAGATGAATTCGGCTATGAAAAGGTATTCATCTGTGCTCTCAAGATGTGGTCTCACTGGGATAAGAAACTCATCTGGGACTACACAGTAGATGAAGTCTACGAGCACGTAAAGGACCACCAAGATAGATTGGAGATTGCTGTCAGTTACAATCCCTTCCGCATTGAGGAAAGCCTGGCGCAGATAGATAGAGCGGTCAAGGAATATGGGGTTAAATATTGCTATGTTCACCCTCTTTGCTTTGATCTCCGCCTGAATGATAACATGTTATATCCTTGCTATGCCAAATGCAGTGAGCTAGGAATACCGGTGGGTATGCAGACTGGTCATGCAGCGGAGCTCTTGCCTAGTTCGGGAGGGTACCCCATGTACCTTGACCAAATAGCTTTGGATTTCCCGGGGCTAACCATCATTGGATCGCATACAGGCTGGCCATGGGTTAACGAGCTGGTGTGTATGGCATGGAAGCATCCCAACGTCTATTGCGATACTTCCGCCTGGATGCCTAACCTCTTACCAAAACTACATCCAGCGTTGCTTATCTTTATGCAGTTCTGGGCTGGTCAGGAGAAGACGCTCTTCGGCACCAATAGCATGGGCCTCAAGGCCTTTAAGGAGCAGTTCTTGGCATTGCCCTTAACCGAGGAGGCCAAGCGAAAGATCCTGCGCGAGAACGCGATCAGGGTCCTCAAACTGTAAGTGCAAGGGCTCTGGCTGCTACACGATAACTCAAATCCCGTCGGGGTCGAGCGGATGCAGGGGCCACAATGAGATCACTGCTCTCCGCGCCAAGTGAGCAGGTAGTAAGTGATATTTGAGCATCTCTATGGAAGCTGTAACCTATGTTTCCTACCGTTTCAATGAAGGTGTGGGTGGAGTCCTCGATCTTGCTTTTGAGCCTCCTGACATATACCACAACCGTCCTGTCTCCGCCACAGTAGTCGTAGCCACAGGTTATGTCCTTATTCTCCTGTAAAATCTCCTGACGTAAGATCCTCCGTTGCTAAGCATTTTACACTGCCACCAGCTGTTTTTGAATCACTTGCTTCTGGTTACCAAAGGCTTCTCGCCTCAGTGCCTCTGGTTCCCACCAGATGTCGGGTGTCATCTTCACACCTCGCCAGCTCTTAGATGCGGTGATAAGGCTGGCATAGAGCAGCCTCAGACAGGCTTTCTCCGGGGGAAAGCGAGGGATCACCTTTGTTCGTCTCCTGCCTTCTCCAAACATTCGCTCCAGCAAATTAGTGGTCCTGATGGCCTTATGGTGCGCCTCAGGGAATTTCAGGTAGGTCAGGCACTCATTTAAGTCCTCCCCCAGACATTCCATGGCCGGGGAGTAGCGATCACCGAAGCGAGCGATAAGTTCCTGCCCCAGCCTGAGACCCTCTTCATAACTTGAGGCATAGAATACCTGCCCTACCAGGTGCTTGGAGATAGCTTCAAGTCTTATGGCCTCACTCATCCAATATCCTCATCGTCGATTTGAGGTTGACTTTGCCCTGTGTCAGAACGTATGATATATTACCGGGTAGAGTTGAGCAAGTCGCAGTATGGTTCAAGGCAGCTTGGCTGGAGACACCCAAGCCAAGGCTCAATAGACTAATGCGAAGGTCTTCTTAGAAGTTCACCCTTTCGTCACAATGTGTAATGGCGCGGCGTAAGCATAATGCCTTCCCAGCTGGGAACTTGAGATACCGAATACCTAAGCCGTTTTCTTGACACCACTCTTCTGAGGCGGCACACCGTCCCTCTTCAAGCAGCCTCACAAATCCCGAGCATTTTCATGCCACCTTTTGGTTAGCGCCTCGCATAAACCTTATTGGCTTGATGACTGGAACGCCTTATAATGCACTGATATCGAATGTTCAACGTGAAAATGCAATCCAGTCGTAGCCAGCCAATAGGCGTCATAGTGACCGCCGGAGGAACTCCCAATAGCTTAGGGGTAATCAGGAGCTTCGGAAGACGCGGTATACGTGTGGTATACATTGACTCAGAACCAGCCTCGATGGTCAGATACTCCAGATACATCAATCAGCGCCTGAAGTGCCAAAGCGCCTGGGAATCAGAGATTGGGTTTATTGGTGCCTTGTTGGCCTTTGGCAAACAAAACAATGGGAAGCTGATGATAGTTCCCACCGGCGACACGGATGTCGTTGCTCTTTCAAAACATAAACACGAACTGGAACAGTTCTACTACCTTCCCGTGCCAGCATATGAGACAGCTCAGAAGTTGATAAACAAGAAGAGTTTCTACAAAATGTTGGCCGGCATGCAGATTCCTCACCCCAGGACCTATTTCCCCGAGAATCTCAGGGAATTATGGGTGATGGGCCTTCGAATTGACTATCCATACATCATCAAGCCGGCATACTCTCAACCCTTTCAGGCTGAGTTTGGCCGAAAAAACTTCCTCATAAATTCCGCCAAAGAACTTGACCGGGCTATCGGCCGACTGAGAGGAAAGGACTTGGAGGTTATGATACAGGAAATAGTCCCTGGGAGGGAAATATACAACTTCTATACCTACCTCAACAGAGAATCGGAACCACTGGCAGTTTGCGGCTATGACAAGATAAGACAGTACCCACCCGATTTTGGCTCTGGCTCATTCTGCGAAAGCGCCTGGCGGCCTTCTGCAGTGCGGCAGGTCATCGACCTGCTTCGAGAAATAGGATACCACGGATTCGCAGAACCAGAGCTGAAAAAAGACCCCAGGGACGGCAAATACAAACTGCTGGAGATAAACGCACGGACGACGTTACAGAACAGACTGGCAGCCGCGTGCGGTGTGGATATGGAATACATAGCCTTTCTCGATGCTAACGGACTATTTGTAAGAGATTCAGTCTCCTTCCGCAACGAAGTGTTGTGGGTAGACGATTTCGTTGATCTCGTCTCTTTCTTGCTGCACCTGAAACGGAGGGAAATTGGTATTGACGAGATAGTCAGGTTATTGAAGCCTGGAAAGGTGCATTCAGTGGCAGCTTGGGATGACCCACTGCCCCTCATCGTTCATGCGGCGAATCTAGGCTTCCGTGGGTTGCGCCTGTTGCTGCGCAGTTCATCGAGAGTCCCAGGAAAGAGCAATGGGTGAAGCTGATGCTGCCTGCGCTTAGGGTTAATTGCCGCTCACATAGGCCAGCCATCCCCGCGAATGATGCCCGAGTGCGGCATACAATACTACAGTACTACAGTTAGCGGAATGTTCTCCGGCCAAGAACCCTCACAACAAAAAGCCA
>CAZCXP010000008.1:0-2182 GCA_964502665.1 uncultured Dehalococcoidia bacterium
AGTTGTCGGGAATGCGAGAGGCGGTAGTAGTAGACGCGGTGCGTACCCCCATAGCAAGGGCGCATCGAGACAAGGGTTGGTTCAAGGACATTCGTTCCGACGAACTCGGCGTTATCGTTATTCGGGAGTTACTCAGGCGAACAAAGGTAGACCCAGGGCAGATAGAGGATGTAATTCTGGGCTGCGCCAACCAGACGGGTGAGCAGGCAATGAACGTGGCCCGGTACATTGGCATCATGGCTGGCCTGCCTCTTGAGATTGCTGCTCAGACCATCAACCGCCAATGTGCTTCCAGTATGACTGCGGTTCACAGCGCTGCCCAGGCGATAATGACCGGCTGCGGCGGCATCTTCATCGCCGGCGGCATTGAGAGCATGACCCATCTGCCAGAGGGAGCAGGAGCTGACTTGAATCCGAAGCGGTTCCAGTTTGTCGATCACAGCTCGTCCTCCATGGGTTTGACCGCCGAGAACCTGGCCGAGATGTATAATATCTCCAGGCAGGAGCAGGAGGAGTTCGCCTCAAGAAGCCATCGGAAGGCGATAGCTGCTCAAGAAGAGGGGAGATTCAAGGACGAGATGGTCCCGGTAGAAATACCTTCGGACGATGGTGGCAAGAAGCTGATAGATAGCGACCAGAACCCAAGGTCCTACACCTCTCCTGAGCTGATGGCTGCACTGGAACCCATTTCCCGGCAGGGGGGGACGATCACCGCGGCAACAGCCTCGCCGGCAAGCGATGGGGCAGCGGCTATAATGCTCGCCTCACGGGAGAAGTCTGAGGAATTAGGTCTCGTGCCCAAGGCAAAGGTGGTCTCCATGGCCGTAGCCGGGGTCGACCCCAAGTTGATGGGACTGGGCATAGTCCCGGCAACAAGGAAAGCCCTGGAGAGGGCAGGATTGACTATAGCTGATATCGACCTGGCAGAAGTAAACGAAGCCTTTGCTGTAGTAGCTTTGGTTGCCATCAGGGAACTGGGAATTGACGAGGAAAAGGTGAATCCCAACGGCGGGGCAGTCGCCCTGGGGCACCCCATGGGATGCACTGGAGCCAGGCTGGTGACCACCCTGGTTCATGAGATGACGCGTCGTCAGGCAAAATACGGGCTGGCGGCCATGTGCGTGGGGATGGGGCAGGGGGCGGCAACGATTCTGGAGATAGCAAGTTAGAGATCAGTCAAACTGAATCAGTGGGCTCGTAGCTCAGCGGCAGAGCGATCGGCTCATAACCGATTGGTCGCAGGTTCGAATCCTGCCGGGCCCACCATTGTTTTGTGCTCAGCCTTGTGCTGAGTGACCAGGCAACCCACGGGTGTAATTGCAAAAGTACCATTGATGTGGTATAGTTCGGCAACCCCTGAGTTTTTCGTCTCGGCGGCTCAGCCCACGAACTCAGGAGCAAGGAGGTGCAGCGTGCCCGTGTCGAAGGAGGACTACGAAGCTGGTCTTGATCCAAAGGCGAGAGAGGTTCTAGAGTTTCTAAGAGCCAATCCAGCAGATAAAGGTTACACGGTCATGGAGCTATATGCAAACACATATAGTGATGAGGAGAAGAGTGCCCACCTCCGCGACTCAGGTGGTCTTGGGCAGGTATTTAGAGAGATCCAGCGATGGCTTGACGAGTTCCGCGAGCACGGGTATGTCAAGTCTAAAATCGTCAGCGCCACCCTCTTCTACAGCGCCAGCGAGTGAAGGGGGTTGTGAGGGGTTTGAGTTCTGGGCGGCTGTAGGAGGCATACACCACCGATGACAAGCACCAGCAAGACAGATATAACTAGCACAATCCCCTATTTTCTGATTCTACCTCCTGGCGTTAGATGAGGATGAAGTTTTCCGCGATGTGGCGTAGTGCCGCAACGGCGGGTGACTCGGCGGGGAGCTTGGTTATAGGTTTGCCAACCAAATCGTGGTAGGCTATGTTCTCATCCTGCGGGATGTAACCAAAAACCTCCAGGCCCATCTCCCGGGCGAGTTGTTCCAGTACTTCCTGGTTGCCTTGCACCTTATTGATGACCAAACCCATCTTCTCACATTGTATGACCCTCTCACTTTGTACCATCCTCTTTATCAGACCTGCGGTTTGTATTCCTCTGGATGTGGCGTCGCTGACAATAATCAGGGTATCCACACGGCGCATGACTTGCCGGTTTATTTGTTCCAGGCCAGCCTCGCCATCAATGAGG